>DATAKN010000330.1:0-17634 GCA_036261595.1 Marmoricola sp. | reverse complement strand
CTCCGGGAGCACCAGGCGCGACCCGACCCACGCAGCGATGCCCACGGGGACGTTCACCCAGAAGACCCAGTGCCAGTCCAGTCCCTGCGTGATCGCGCCGCCCACCAGCGGTCCGGCGGCGACGCCGAGGCCGGCGATGCCACCCCAGATGCCGACGGCCGCGCCACGCTTCTCCGGCGGGAAGGCCGAGGTCAACAGCGTCATCCCCAGGGGCATGACGATCGCCGCCCCGAGCCCCTGGACCGCCCGACAGCCCACCAGCACCGGCAGGGTCGGCGCGAGCGCACAGGCGATCGAAGCCAGGGTGAAGACGGCGAGGCCCCAGCGGTAGACCCGACGCCGGCCGAGTCGGTCTCCCAGCACGGACGCGGTCACGATGCCTGCCGCGAAGGCCAGGCTGTAGGCGTTCACCGTCCACTGCAGCACGGCGACGTCGCCGCCCAGATCGACATGGATCGAGGGCAACGCGGTCACCACCACCAGGGCGTCCAGGGTGGTCATGAAGTAGGCGACGGCGGTCAACAGCACGACGAGTGGTCGCCGCGTCGCCTCCGTCTCGGTCTGGATCGTCATCTCGTGCTCCTTCTCCTGCGGGTCAGAACGTCTCGGAGGAGCAGGCGCGGGGCTGGCCCCGAACTGGGCGGCCGATCACCGCCCAGTTCTCCGGCCCGTGCACGTCGACACCTTCAGCGGGAGCCGTGTGCGGCTCCGACGTACGACGAAGGTCGGTGCCGAATGGAAGGGTGGACCCATGGACGAGGCGATCGTCGAGCGGGCGCGCGATGGTGACCAGGACGCGTTCGCCGCTCTGGTCGAGCCGTACCGCCGGGAGCTGCAGGTGCACTGCTATCGCATCCTCGGCTCGGTCCACGACGCCGAGGACGCGCTCCAGGAGACCCTGTTGGCTGCCTGGCAGGGGTTCGGCGGGTTCGAGGGTCGGTCGTCGGTGCGTACCTGGCTCTACCGGGTGGCCACGAACCGCTGCCTCGACCTGCTCCGGTCGCGAGCCCGCAGGCCCCCGGAGGGCGGGATGACCGTCCGCGGCATCGAGCCGCCGGAGCCGAGCCGGCGCAACGAGGTGTTCTGGCTGCAGCCGTACCCCGACGTGCTGCTCGACGAGCTGACCGATCCCGCCCCTGGACCCGAGGCGACGGTGGAGGCCCGCGAGGCCACCTCCTTGGCGTTCATCGCCGCCCTGCAGCTCTTGCCGCCGCGACAGCGAGCGGTGCTGATCCTGCGCGACGTGCTCGGCTACCGGGCGCGCGAAGTCGCGGCGATGCTGGACTCGACCGAGGAGTCGGTGACCAGCGCCCTCAAGCGAGCGCGCGCGACGGTCGCCGCCGAGCTCGGGCACCGGTCCGTGCACGCCTCGGCCCCCGCGGCGAACTCCCCTGAGGAGACGCGCCTCGTGGAGCGGTTCGTCGACGCGTTCACCCGCAGCGACGTCGACGGGCTGGTGGCGCTGCTCACCGACGACGCCTGGATCTCGATGCCGCCCATGCCGTTCGAGTACCACGGGCGCGAGGCGGCCCGCCGCTTCTTCGAGGTCACCCACGTCGCCGGCGCACGCTCGCTGCGGTTCGTGCACACGCGAGCGAACGGGCAGCCTGCACTGGCCACGTACCTCAAGGACGAGGCCGCCGCGGTCTGGCGCTCGCCGGGCATCCTGGTGCTCACGCTCTGCGGCGACCGACTCAGCGACCTCACCCACTTCCCGCCGGAGGTGCTGTCCAGCTTCGGGCTGCCGCGCACGCTTCCGGACTGACCGAGGGCCCGGAGCAACGGCCTCGGTGCGACCGGTCGAGCGGGCGTGTCCCACCACGCACGTCGGGGCCAAGGTCCCGACACGCAAGGCACTTCGACCGGCGTCGAGCCTGCATCGGTCTCGGTACGGTCGAGCAGCGACCGCCGCTGTGGCTCACCGCACACGGACCCGGACTTGCTGGTTGCCGAACCCGCGGTGTTTACTGATTAGGTAAGCCTAACCTGATCCCCCGGAGGGCGCCGTGCTCGCCAACTACCTGATCGGTCTCCGCGAAGGACTCGAAGCGTCCCTCGTGGTCGTGATCCTGATCGCCTACCTGGTCAAGAGTGACCGCGCGCAGCTGCTCCCCCGGATCTGGGCCGGCATCGCGGTCGCGGTCGGCATCTCGCTCGCCTTCGGCGCCCTGCTCACGTGGGGCCCTCGCAGCCTGACCTTCGAGGCCCAGGAGGCGATCGGCGGCACCCTGTCGATCGTCGCGGTCGGTTTCGTGACCTGGATGGTCTTCTGGATGGCCCGCCACGCGCGCGGGCTCTCCGGCGAGCTGCGCGGCAAGATCGACCTCGCGGCCGAGGGCGGCCGCGCCAGCCTGGTCCTGGTGGCGGCGCTTGCCGTGGGTCGCGAGGGCCTGGAGACGGCCCTGTTCCTCTGGGCAGCCACCCAGGCTGCGACCAGCAGCGGCGCTTCCTCCGTGTCCCCGTTGGCCGGGGCGCTGCTCGGCATCCTCACCGCGGTCGGGATGGGCTACGCCTTCTACAAGGGCGTGCTGAAGATCAACCTCTCGAAGTTCTTCACCTGGACCGGCGCGATCCTCATCGTGGTCGCCGCCGGCGTACTGGCCTACGGCTTCCACGACCTGCAGGAGGCGGGGATCCTGCCGGGGCTCAACAGCCTCGCCTTCGACGTGAGCGGCACGATCTCGCCGACATCGTGGCTCGGGACCTTCCTCAAGGGCATCTTCAACTTCTCGCCGGCGACGACCTGGCTCGAGCTCGCCGCCTGGGTCCTGTACGTCGTGCCCACCCTGGCGATCTTCCTGCGCCGGGTCCGTACGCCGGCCCCCGCTCCGGCGCCCGCCGCGAAGCCGGCACCGACGCCCGTCGCCCCTCGCTGACCCCTCACCGCGATCCGGCCAGTCCGGCCGGGCACCCTGAAAGGTCCCCCGTGAAGTTCCTCCCGATGGCGGCAGCCTGCGCTCTTCTCGCCGTGCCGCTGACCGCCTGCAGTCTCACCCAGTCCAACAGCAACGACGGCTCCAGGAGCGACGGCCCGATCAAGGTCACCTCCTCCGACTCCGCGTGCACACTCTCCACCACCAAGGTCGGCTCGGGCCGGGTGACGTTCACGATCAAGAACACCGGCAGCAAGGTCACCGAGTTCTACCTGTACGCCGAGGACGGCAAGCGGATCGTCGGTGAGGTCGAGAACATCGGACCGGGTCTCACCCGCGATCTCGTCGTGAGCGCCACGCCCGGCACGTACGTCACCGCCTGCAAGCCCGGGATGCAGGGCGAGGGCATTCGCGGCACGCTGACCGTCACCGACTCCGGCCGGACATCGTCGGTCGCGGACGTCGACCAGGAGACCCTGCAGAAGGCGACCAGCTCCTACGCCGACTACGTCAAGAAGGAGGCCGGTGACCTGCTGACGCAGACGAGTGCCTTCGCGACGGCGTACGAGGCGGGTCAGGACGCGAAGGCCAAGGCTCTCTACGCCACGGCCCGGCAGCACTGGGAGCGGATCGAGCCGGTGGCCGAGTCCTTCGGCGACCTCGACCCGAAGATGGACCTGAGGGAGGCCGACCTCGAGCAGGGCCAGAAGTGGACCGGCTGGCACCGGATCGAGAAGGACCTGTGGCCGCCGGCCGGGAAGGGCTACCAGCCCCTGACCAAGGCCGAGCGCACGACGTACGGCGACGACCTGCTGGCCAACACCCGGACGCTCCACGCGCGCGTGCAGACGCAGACCTACGACGTCACCCAGCTGGGCAACGGCTCCAAGGAGCTGATGGACGAGGTCGCCACCGGCAAGATCACCGGCGAGGAGGAGGTCTGGTCGCACACCGACCTCTACGACTTCCAGGCCAACGTCGACGGTGCCAAGGAGGCCTTCGAGCTGCTCGAGCCGATCCTCGCGGTGAAGGACCACGCCCTGGAGGAGCAGATCGACGAGCGGTTCGACGACCTGCAGAAGCTGCTCGACCAGTACAAGCAGGTCGACGGGTTCGTCTCCTACGACACCGTGACCGACGCGCAGCGCAAGCAGCTGTCCGACGCCGTCAACGCGCTGTCCGAGCCGCTGTCGAAGATGACTGGCGCGGTCACGCAATGACCGTGGAGCCGTCTGCCACGGCTCCGGAGACGGACGCCGGCCGGGTCTCGCGCCGTCGGGTCCTCGGCGTCGCGGGTGCGGGGGCGCTGGCCGGCGCCTCCGCCCTCGGCGGCTTCGGGGTTGCCCAGGCACAGCAGGACGACGGCCAGTCCGACGGCGCGCTCGCGCACCCGTTCCACGGCGAGCACCAGGCCGGGATCACCACGGCCGCCCAGGACCGGTTGTACTTCGCGTCGTTCGACGTGACCACGAGCTCGCGCGACGAACTGGTCGCACTGCTCCGGTCCTGGACCGAGGCCGCAGCTGCCACGGCCGCGGGGCGCGCAGTCGGGGCGAACACCGCGACGAGCTACGACTCACCACCGACCGACACCGGCGAGGCGCTCGGACTGCCACCCGCCGGGCTCACGCTGACGTTCGGGTTCGGCCCGACGCTGTTCGAGAAGGACGGTGTCGACCGTTTCGGGCTGCGGGGGCGGCAGCCGAGCGCACTGCGCCGGCTCCCGCACTTTCCCGGGGACAACCTCGACCCGGCCCGCAGCGACGGCGACCTGTGCGTACAGGCGTGCGCGAACGACCCGCAGGTCGCCGTGCACGCCATTCGCAACCTCGCGCGCATCGGCTTCGGCACGGTCGCGATGCGCTGGGCGCAGCTCGGCTTCGGGCGCACCTCCTCGACCTCCAGGGCCCAGCAGACCCCACGGAACCTCCTGGGTTTCAAGGACGGCACCGCGAACCTCAAGTCCGACGAGACCGAGGACCTCGGGAAGTTCGTCTGGGTGGCCCACGACGACGACCCCTCAGCGGACTGGCTCACCGGGGGCACCTACCTGGTCGGCCGGCGGATCAACATGCACATCGAGACCTGGGACCGCACTTCCCTGCGCGAGCAGGAGGCGGTCGTCGGGCGCGACCGCGCCCACGGCGCCCCGCTGTCCGGCGGCTCGGAGTTCACCGAGCCCGACCTCGACCTGCAGGGTCGCAACGGTCCCCTCGTGCCGCTGAACTCCCACGTCCGGCTCGCGCACCCCACGCAGAACGGCGGGACTCGGATGCTGCGCCGCGGCTACAACTTCGCCGACGGCAGCGACCGTCTCGGCCGCCTCGACGCCGGACTGTTCTTCATCGCGTTCGTGCGCAACCCCGACCGGCACTACATCCCGATGCAGAACCAGCTCTCGTCGAAGGACGGGCTGATGGAGTACCTGCAGCACACCGGTTCGGGACTGTGGGCCGTGCCACCCGGCGTACGGCGCGGGGAGTGGGTTGGCCAGGCGCTCTTCGCCTAGGCCGTGCCGGGAATCTGTATGCCAGGCGGCCGGCCGGCGCTGCTCCGCCCGGGTGCGCCGTCAGACGGTCTCGAACCGGATCCCGGCCTTCTGCAGGCGATCGAGCAGCGCGTCGCCCATGGCCTGGGCCGTCGTCACCTGACCCGCCGTGGTCGGGTTGTCGTCCAGGGCGAGGCACAGCGCCGACTCCGCCAGCATCTTCGCAGTTTCGGTGTAGCCGGGATCACCACCGGAGACTCGGGTGTGGAGAGTCCGGCCACCGGCCTCGCCGACGAAGTCCACCGTGAACCACGACTTCGCGCGCCGCGTCTCGGACGGGCCGTCGCCGGGCTTGATCCGCTTCATCAGCGCCTTGCGCACCGGCGGCACCTGCGCGGCGAGCGCGAGCGAGCTGACGCCGACCGCACCACCGACGGCGAACGGCAGCGTCTTCGTGCCGGCGTAGTGGGAGTACCCGAAGTCCGGGCCGTACGCCGGCAGCGCCGCCGCCGACCGCGCCACGATCAGCGGGTCGATCGTCGGCAGCGGGAGCAGCCAGTAGCCCAGCAGCGAGTCCCGGCCCGGCTTGCCGGTGATCGTGCGGACCTTGCGGCCCTGCGGACGGGGCTCCTTGCGGCGGCGCTCGGTGAACGCCTGCTTCATCTGCCGCGCCCGCGAGAACGCGGTCATGGCGGAGTGGAACGTGCCCCCCGAGAACGTCGCGTTCGAGCGGACCACCCCCCGCAACCGGATCGGCTCCCCGGCCGGGAGCTGGGTGACCGTGTAGTAGGCGCCGAGGTCGTGCGGGATGGAGTCGAACCCGCAGGCGTGCACGAGTCGGGCGCCGGTCTGCACGGCCCGGTCGTGGTGCTGGAGGTACATCCGGTCGACGAACTCCGGCTCGCCGGTGAGGTCGACGTAGTCGGTGCCGGCGGCCGCACAGGCAGCCACCAGCGGCTCGCCGTAGAGCAGATACGGCCCGACGGTGGTGATCACGACCTTGGTGGCCTCCGCGACAGCCTGCAGAGAGGCGCGGTCTGACGCATCCGCGTGGAGCAGCGGCAGGTCGGCACACTCCGGGTTGGTCTTCGCCAGGTCGGCCCGCACGCCCTCCAGCTTGGCGGCGTTGCGTCCGGCCAGTGCCCAGCGGCAGTCGGCAGGAGCGTGCTCCGCGAGGTACGCCGCGGTGAGCGCGCCGGTGAAGCCGGTGGCGCCGAAGAGCACGATGTCGAAGTCACGGTCAGCCGGCACGGCGTACTCCTTGGGAGGGGGAGGGAACCGTCGGCAGCCTAGCGACGTCGGATCGGCATGCGTACCCCGTCCATCCTCGCCCCGTCTCGACTGACACTGGGCGGCGGTGCCGCGTCGCTCGCAACCGTCGGCGCGCTCGTCGTCGGTGGCCTGGTCGTCACCACCGCGACCCTGGTCGTCGGCGATCCCACGGCGCCGCGCGCGAGCGCCGACTCCCTCACACGGTTCAGCGACTGCACCGAGCTCCGCGACTGGTTCGTCGAGCACGGCGTGGCCGACGTGGGCCCGTACGGCTGGACCGGCCCCGCGGTGTACGCCCTCGACAGCGTGGCGACCGGCGCGGACGGCGTGGGGCGCGCCCCGATGCCGCAGGGGGCCGAGTCGGCTGCGGCCGGTGCCACCGACGCCCGCGCCAGCAGCAGTACCGGCACGAACACGCAGGAGGCCGACGTCGACGAGCCCGACGTCGCGAAGACCGACGGCCGCCGCGTCGTACGACTCGTCGATGGCGGAGCCGTTGTCGTGGACGATGTGACGGGCGCGCAGCCGCGCGAGCTGGGCCGGGTCTCGCTGCCGGTCGGTACGTACGGCGCCGAGCTGCTCCTGGCGGGCGACCACGTGCTCGTCTCCGAGCCCGGCGGCGTCCGGTACGGGCCGATCGCGGACGTTCCACTCGGCGACCGTGCCGTGCCGCGCTCGACCGGCGCGCGGGTCATCGACGTGGACATCAGCGATCCCGCGCGGCCGCGGATCGTCCGCGACGACACCTACACCGGCAGCCTGGTCTCCATGCGCCTGTACGGCGACACCGCGCGCGTGGTCACCTCGACACCTCGTCCCGACCTGCCCTGGGTCACCCCGGACAACCCGCAGAGCGGCCGGCTCTCGGCCGCAGACGCCACGGCGCGCAACCGAGAGCTGGTGCGGTCGACCACGATCGCGGACTGGCTGCCGGCGGTCGTCGACAACACGACCGGGTCGCGCACTCCCCTGGTCGACTGCGGCGACGTCTACCGGCCGGCCCGCTGGTCGGGCGGCGACGTCACCGTGGTCACGACGTACGCCGTGCCCGATCCGGCGCAGCGGTCCTCGGTGGCGGTCACCGCCGACGGACAGGTCGTGTACTCCTCCGCGAACCGGCTCTACGTGGCGTCCACGCGCGTCGCGCCGCCGCCGCCGTGGCGCGGGGCTCCAGGCCCACTGACGGGTGCGCCGGCACCGCCGCGCTTCCGGCCCACCACCGACGTGCACGCGTTCACGCTGGACGGCACCACGACCCGGTACGTCGGTTCCGGGCACGTCGACGGTTCGGTGCGCGGCCGCTGGTCACTCGACGAGCACGCCGGCCTGCTGCGCGTCGCGTGGACCCGAGCCGATCCCGAAGGCCGCACGCAGAACGGCATCACCGTGCTGGCCGAGCAGGACGGCGCACTGGTCCCCGTCGGGAGCATCGACCGGCTCGGCCTGGACGAGAACATCCAGTCGGTGCGGTGGTTCGACGACTTCGCCGTCCTGGTGACGTTCCGCCAGATGGACCCGCTGTACACGATCGACCTGACCGACCCGGCGCACCCCCGCGAGATCGGGCAGCTGAAGATCCCGGGCTACTCCGGCTACCTGCACCCGATCGGCGGTGATCTGCTGCTCGGCCTGGGCGTCGACGCCGACAGCACGGGCCGCAACCTCGGTGGCCAGGTTGCCGTCTTCGACATCCATGACCTCAGCGCTCCGCGCCGGCTCTCCCACCACGGCTTCGGGAGCTACGCCTACCTGCCGGCCCTGCAGGATCCGCGCGGCTTCACCTGGCTGCCGGACCGGCGCACCGGACTCACCAGCGTGGAGGACGGCTCGACCGGCCTCTCCCGCCTGGTCGCGCTGCACGTCACGACGGCCGGAGCGCTCGAGGTCCGCGACCTGCCGGGGAACGTCGGCGGGAACACCCGCACGCTGTCGCTCGCCGACGGCCGGATTGCCGTGGTCGACGAGGAGCTGCGCGTGGTCGAGGTGGGGTGAGCGAGCACCACCGAGACGGCGCGGCTACACCAGCCGGCGCCAGGTGGCGAGGTGCAGGACGTGACCCTTGCGTTCCCGACGCACAAGTGGCTCCTCGGTGAGCGTGAACCCTGCCGCTGTCGCGACCCTCTGGCTGGGAGCGTTGTCCACGTCGACCCGCAACCGGGCGCGGCCATGACCGTGCCGGCGAGCGACCGGCAGGATGGCTCGGACCGCACGAGCGGCCAACCCCCGACCGCGGTGGTTCGAGCCCACGGCATAGGCGAGCTCACAGGTCGCGGACTCCTCCGTGTCGAAGAGCAGCACCTCCCCGAGTGGCTCTGCGCCGTCCAGCGTGATCGCGAGCTGCAGGGTGCCGCTCGACAAGCCGGCGTGCGCCTGGTCGACGTACGCCGTGGCGGCGGCCGTGTCGAACGGGTGCGCCAGCGGCGTCCAGCGGTCGATCTCGGCGGTGTCGAAGAGCTCCACCAGGACGGGCTCGTCAGCGTGCGTCCACGGCCGAAGAACGACTCCCTCGGCCTGGACTTCTGCGCCCGTCCAGGGCGACGGCATGCTTCCGCGCACGGGGCACTGTCTCACCCCGTCGCGCCGCCGACCAAACCAGAATTGCCTCGCACATGCATTCGATTGTGTGGTATGGTGCTTGTAGTTCATCCGGTGGAGGTGTCCCGCGGGAGCGGTGGCGAAAGCCGGGAGAGCGAGCCTCGCGTAGCGGTTTCGTGATAGCACCGGGTGTCGGTGCCTCCGGCGAGACGACTGGCCTGTGTTGACCTGTCGATCCGGAGTCCGCGTGATGACCGCACTTCCCGTTCCGCAGCACCCGATCCTGGGGTGCGTGACGGAGATCGGGGCTGCGTTGGACGGGGTCGCCGACGCCCAGCCGGTCTACCTCTCGGCGGCGGAGAAGGCGGCGGTCCTGCGCGACCTGGCGGCCCTGGAGGCGCGGGTCGTCGAGTTGCGGTTGCGGGTGATGGCCGCGTCGGGCGATGTGGCCGAGGAGACCGGCGCGCGGGACATCGCGGCGTGGTACGCCCACCACACGCTGACCGAGCCGGTCGAAGCCCGAGCCGACGGGCGGCTGGCCACGAGTCTTGACCGAGACCGCCCGCAGCTCGCCGAAGCGCTAGCCGCGGGTCGGTGCTCCGTGGCCCAGGCCCGGGTGATCGACCAGTGCCTGGCGGAGCTCCCCGTGCGCGTCGGGCCTGAGACCGTGGCCACGGCGGAGTCGACCCTGGTCGGGTACGCCGCAGACTTCGCACCCAGCCAGCTGCGGCGGTTGGGCGCCGGATCCTCGACGTGGTCGCCCCCGAGATCGCCGAGGCCGAGGACTCCCGTCGACTGAACGCCGAGGAACAGGCTGCCCTGGAGCACACCCGACTCAGCCTGCGGGCACTCGGCGATGGCACCACCCGGCTGACCGGACGGATCCCGGACGCGGTCGCGTCGCGGTTGCGGACGTACCTGGAAGCGTTCACCGCACCCCGCATCCAAGGTTCGGTGGCGCCGGTGGACCGGGTGCCGTATCCACGACGTCTCGGCCAGGGGTTCTGCGCGTTGTTGGAGCACCTCGATCCGGCCACGCTGCCCCACCACGGCGGGGATGCGACCACGGTGCTCGTCACCATCACCCTCGACCAGCTCCGCACCGACCTGGCCACCGCCGGGATCCTCGACGAGGACGCCACGGCGATCACCGCCGGTGAGGTCCGCCGGCTGGCGTGCACCGCCCAGCTGATCCCGGCGGTGCTGGACGGAAGGTCGGAGCCCCTCGACCTCGGCCGCAGCCAACGGCTGTTCACCCCGGCCCAACGCAAGGCGCTGCGCATCCGCGACCAGCGCTGTCGGACCGAGGGCTGCACCGTGCCCGCGACCTGGTGCGAAGCCCACCACCTCAGGCCCTGGGCCGTCGGTGGCCGGACCGACCTGGCCCACGGCGTGCTGCTGTGCAGCCATCACCACCACCGGGCCCACGACACCCGCTACCTGACCGCTCGACTGCCCAACGGCGACCTCAGATTCACCCTGCGCACGTGAGCGCCGGGCGTCGTACGCTCGGCGCATGTGCCGCAACATCAGGACGCTCCACAACTTCGAGCCACCCGCGACCAACGACGAGGTGCAGGCCGCGGCGCTGCAGTACGTCCGCAAGGTCAGCGGGACGACGAAGCCGTCCCAGGCGAACCAGGCGGCGTTCGACCGGGCAGTCCAGGAGATCGCCCACGTCACCCGGCACCTGCTCGAGGACCTCGTGACTTCCGCTCCACCGAAGAACCGTGACGAGGAGGCCGCGAAGGCGCGCGCCCGCGCGGAGCTGCGATACGCCCGCTGAGATCAGGCGTCGGAGGCCGTGACGAAGATGTGTGCGGCCGCCTCGGAGACGATCTCGGCGGACTCGCCGCCGCTGCCGAGCATCACGCCCTCGTCGGTCGCGACCACGGCCACCGACTCCCCCGGTTGCGCGCCGATACGGCGTAGCACGCCCATCAGCTCCTCGTCCTTCTGCATCTCCTCGGAGATGCGCCGGACGCGCACCCGGCGGGTGTCGCGGTTCGCCACCTCGCTCAGGGGAGCGACGCCGCTCATGAACGCCTCGCCGTCGGAGTCCTGCCCGAGCTCGGCGAGGCCGGGAATCGGGTTGCCGTACGGCGACTCGGTCGGGTGGTCCAGCAGCTGGAGCAGCCGCCGCTCCACACTCTCGCTGATCACGTGCTCCCAACGGCACGCCTCCGCGTGCACGAGCTCCCAGTCGAGGCCGATCACGTCGACGAGCAACCGCTCGGCGAGCCGGTGCTTGCGCATCACCCGGGTCGCCAGGTGAAGGCCCTGCTCGGTGAGCTGCAGATGCCGGTCGCCCTCCACCGTGACCAGACCGTCACGCTCCATGCGGGCCACGGTCTGGCTGACGGTCGGTCCGCTCTGGTGCAGCCGCTCCGCGATGCGGGCGCGCAACGGGACGATGCCCTCCTCCACGAGTTCGTAGATGGTGCGGAGGTACATCTCGGTGGTGTCGATGAGGTCACTCACCGGACCATTGTGTCAGGTGTTCCGGGTCGCCCGCGCCCACGAAGGGGCACGGCGAAGGCGCCTCAGCGGTCGAACAGCAGGCGCTGCGCCGACCGGCGCTGCATCGGGATGCGGTTCGCCGCGCCCGAGCGGGCGAGCATGTCCGCGACGTCGCGCACCGAGACCCGGCCGGACACGCTGGGTGTGCCGGCGACCTTCTCCTGCACCAGCTCCGCGGGCACCCGGCCGCCGAGGATCAGGCGGTAGTGGGTGTCCGCGAGGTCGAAGTCGATGTCGGCGACCACGGCAGTGCGGTACTCATCACCCCCGGTGTGCAGGAGCACCCGCTCGCCGTACTCCAGACCTCGGCGAAGGCCGGATGCACGGTGCGTGAGGACGAACGACCGGCTGCGGCGCGTGAACTCGCTGAGTTCGACGTCAATGAGCTCCATGACCCTCTCCCCTGCTCGCCCACCCCTCCGGTGGCCTGCATCCCATCAACGAGGTGGATACCGGTAGGTTACGCCCGGTTTGCGGAGTTGATCCTGAGGCGATTCGGCCCGGTCTATACCGCGCGCCACTGCCGCGGGAAGATTTGGGCATTTCGGACGTGCGGGACGGCGGAACACGACAAAATCTCCTGCGTGAGCACGCTGCGAGTCTTCCTCATCGATGACCACGACATCGTGCGCAAGGGCGTTCGAGCCCTCCTCGAGTCCGAGGGCGACATCGAGATCGTCGGCGAGGCGAGCACCGCGGCTGATGCCCGACGGTTGATCCCCGGCCTGCAGCCGCGCGTGGTCGTGCTGGACACCCGTCTGCCCGATGGTTCCGGCATCGATCTCTGCCGCGACCTGCGCACCCTGTCGCCCGAGTCCCGCGCGCTCGTGCTCACCTCCGACGACGCAGAGGAGACCATCGTCGCCGCGATGCACGCAGGGGCTGTGGGCTACGTGCTCAAGCAGGTCGAGGCCTCGTCACTGCTCAGCGCGGTGCGCACGATCGCGAGCGGGCACTCGCTGATCGACCCGATCCTGGCGCGGCGGATGATCAACTGGATGGAGCAGGGCAGTGACGCGCCGACGGAGCTCTCCGGGCTCACCGACCAGCAGCTGCGGATCCTGACGCTGCTGGCCGAGGGTCTCACCAACAAGGAGATCGGCAGCCGGCTCTACCTGGCGGAGAAGACCGTGAAGAACCACGTCACGCGCATCCTCGCCAAGCTCGGCGTGCAGCGGCGTACCCAAGCGGCACTGCTCGCCTCGCGCCTGCTCGCCCGCTGAGCAGACCTACGGCTTGCGCGGCGGGCGGGCCCGCAGCGCCTCGCTCAGCGACTGCACCGCGCGCTCACTCGGCGAGGCCGCCTCGCGGTTGAGCGTCTCGAGCTCCTCGAGCAGCTCGGCACGGTGGACCGCGACCGAGCGGGGGGCGGCGATGCCGAGTCGGATCACGTCCCCGCGCACCTCGAGCACCGTGACGGTCACGTCGTCTCCGATGACGACGCTTTCGCCGGGCCGGCGGCTGAGGACGAGCATGCAGTGAGGCTACGCCACCAGCGGTGCAGCCAGCGGGAGGGTCGGGTCGTCGAGGATGACCTGGCTCGCGCGCAGCGTCACCGTGTTGACCACGACCGGCGCCATCAGGTTCGCGGTGGTGGTGTCCAGGGAGTCGCCGGCGTTGAGCACGAGCAGCACGATGACGTCGTCGGCCGAGGTGATCTCGAGGTCGGCGACGATGTCGTCGCTGACCTCCGGCGCGTAGTCGGGGAAGAACGGCACCGGCGGCATCACCAGGAAGCGCAGCGACGGGTCGTCGAGGGAGCGCAGCTGGCAGAGCAGGCCGTCGTCGTCGAGCTGCACGAGCGCGAACCGTCGCTGGTCCGGGAATCCCGGAAGCGGGTGGACGAGCTCGATCGCGGGAATGTCAGGCACGGCCACGATCATCGCAGGAAGTCCAGCAGGCTCGGCTGCATCACACGCGCCGTCGCGCCCAGAGATGCCTGGTAGGCGACCTGCTGCATCTGCAGGTCCACGATCGTCTTGGGCAGGTCGGTGTTCTCGACCTCCGAGAGCGAGTTCTTCAACCGCAGTCCAGTGTCGGAGGCGTTCTGGATCGCCGTGTCGATCCGGTTCTGCCGGCTGCCCACGTCGGCCTGGGTGGTGGTGATCCGGTCCCGGTCCGCCTCGAGCGCGCCGATCCCGGCACTGATGCCGGCCTGGTCACCAGCGCGAAGCGCAGTCGAGAGCGCGGTCAGGTGGTCGAACACCGAGCTGCCCGACGGCCCGAACACGGCGTTCCCGTCGACGTCGACCCGAACGCTCATGCCGTCACCGACGGTCCGGTTGACGGCACCGGGCACGCCGACGTACGTGCCGGTGGCGTCGTACGCCGCCGCGCCCGCAGTCACCCCACCGAACACCGGGCGCCCGAGGTAGCCGGTGTTGGCCGCGTTCAGGACACCCTCGCGAATCTGGTCGACCTCGACGGCCAGGGCCTCCCGGGCCTCAGGGCCGGCCGAGCCGAGGTTCGCCCCCTGCAGGGCGAGATCCTTGGCGCGCATCACCTGGTCGTTGGCGCTGGTGAGAGCGGCGTCGATGGTGTTCAGCCAGCCATTGCCGTCCTCGGCGTTGCGGCCGTACTGCTGGACCTGGGCGATCGAGGATCGGATCCGCATCGCCGAGGTGGTGTCCGTCGGCGAGTCCGAGGGCCGGTTGAGGACGCGACCGGTCGACAGCTGCTCCTGGAGTGTCGCGAGCCGACCCAGGCTCGTCTGCATCGCTGCCAGCGAGCCCTTGCTCATCATGCTCTGGGTCACACGAGTGATGGCCATCAGCGCACCAGTCCTGTCCGGTTGATGAGGGTGTCCAGCACCGAGTCGACGGTGGTCATGACGCGGGAGGCGGCCTCGTAGGCGCGCTGTGACGAGAGCATCGAGACCATCTCCTCGTCCAGGTTCACACCCGAGAGCTGCTCTCGCGAGCCGTCCACCTGCCCGGTGAGCACCTGCTGGTTCGCCGCCAGTCGCTTCACCGAGGCAACCTCGGTCCCGAAGCCGTTGATCAGTCGTTGGTAGGAGTCCTCGACGTCGGTGGCCGTGGCGAGCAGGGTCGCGTTGCCGCCGTCCAGCACTCCTCCAGCCATCGACGAGGCCGCCACCTGCGAGGGATCGGTCAACGCGACGGCGATGGTGCCGGCGGGGTTGGCGGGGTCGTAGCTGAAGAACGGCTGCCCCGGGTTGCCGGCCGCGTCGTACCCGGCCTGGTGCTGGGTGTTGACCTGGTCGGCGAGTTGCTTCGCCACCGCACCAAGGCTGGCGGAGTACGCCGGCAGCGTGGTGGTCAGCAGGTCGGTGACTCCGCCCAGCTCACCGGTCATCCCGGCCGGCACCGGCGTGGTACCGCTGCTGTCGGTGATCGCGAACGTGATCGGGTTGCCGTCACTGGCCCCGGAGGCCGTGATGCCGGTGGCGATCTGCAGCGCGCCAGCCTTGGACCCGGTCACCAGGGCCACGCCGTTGACCGAGACGTCGAAGCCGCCGTCCGCACGCTGGGTGGCCTTCGCGCCGGTCAGCTCGGAGAGCCGCATGGCCAGCTGGTCCCGCTTGTCGAGCAGCGTCCCGGCGTCGTCGCCGTTGAGGCTGGCGACCGCGATGCTCTTGTTGGTGGCCGCGAGATCGGAGGCCACGGTGTTGACCTCGGTCACGTCGGCGTTGGCGCGGACCCGCAGGTCTCCGGACTCGGCGTCGATGTTGCGCGACTGGATCCGGATGGCGTCGGCCAGGGTGGCGGCGCGACCGAGCACCTGGGACCGCGCCGCGTCGCTGCCGGGGTTGTTGGCCAGATCGTGCCAGGAGCTGCGGAAGTCGGCGAGAGCGGCAGCCACGCCGTTGTCACCGGGCTCCCCGATACCGGTCTCCACGCGCTCGAGGACGGCCTGCCGGACGTCGAGGTAGCTCTGGTTGCCGTGCTCGCGGCGGGCTCGCACGTCGAGCAGCGCATCGACCATCCGGTCGACGCCGGTCGAGGTGACGCCGTCCGCGCCGCCGTCGTACCGGGACCACATGGCGGTACGCGCAGGCGCGCCCAGGGACTCGGCGTTCACCCGTCGGCGGGCGTAGCCCTCCGTGCCGACGTTCGCGATGTTGCCGCTCGCGACGTCCATCGCCACACGGTTGTACCGCAGGGCCGTCAGAGCACTGTTGAACGAGGCGAAGGTGCCCGCCATCTCACAGGCTCCAGTCGACCATCGGGCGACGGACCTCCGGCACCGAGACGGCCGATCCGTCCGCTGCGTACGCCTGGGTGCCCTCGCCGAGGGTCATCAGGGTCTCGCGCGCGGAGCGGTAGCCGGTGGTGATCAGCTCGCGGTTGGCGTCGGCGAGGGACGCGATCTCGTGCGTGACCATGGTGAATGCCTCGTGGTGGTCCAGAAGCAGGGTCTGCCACGGCTCGTCGGCCGCCTCGGCCAGCGCACGCAGACTCGGGTTGGGTCCCAGCCCGAGCTCGGCAGCCGCCTCCTCAGCGGCGACCGCGCGCAGGACCTCGGTCTCGCGGATGGTCTCCAGCACGCTCGCGACCTCGCGAGCCGAGCGGGCCAGCCACCGGGTGCGCCCCGCGGCCAGCACGAGCTGTTCCTCCTCGAGCTTGAACAGCAAGGTCTCGAGCAGCTCGCGCTCGCGCCACAGGATCTGTGACAGCTTCTCCATGCCTGGCCCTTCGTCGGCGACTCCCGACCGGAGTCCTGAACCCTCCCATCGGCAGCGATCGGCGTGGACTTGAAGGTTTTTTGCCAGCGTTTTCGCCGAGGGTGTGGTTCCAACGGGCCATGACTCCTCGGGCCCTAGGTCCCCACTTGACCGCCCAGCCGGGTGATCCTCCTAAAAATTACCCTCAAATCGGACAATTCCGTACAGGGTGGTGCGCATGAGGGAGAACGAAAGCCATGACCTGGACGGTCTGATCACGAGTCACATCCCCGTGGTGAGCCACATCGTGCGCGAGACGATGGGCCGCGTCCCGAGCCACGTGTGCCGGGACGACCTCACCTCGGCCGGCCTCGCCGCACTCGTCCAGGCCAGCAAGTCCTTCGACGCCGAGCGCGGCGTGCCGTTCGCCCGGTACGCCGCCACGCGGGTGCGCGGCGCCATCCTCGACGAGCTCCGGGGGATCGACTGGGCGTCCCGCTCGGTACGCCGGCGAGCCCGTGACCTCGACGCCACGCGCGCCCAGCTGTCCTCGATCCTCGGACGCACGCCCACGACCCAGGAGGTCGCGGAGGCGGTCGGCATGACGGTCGAGGAGATCACCCAGAACAACGAGGACATCGCTCGCGCCCAGGTGCTCTCCCTGCAGGGCGCCCAGGACGCATCGCTCGACGAGGTGCTCCCTTCCCACGGGCCGACGCCCGAGCAGGTGATCGAGCACCGCGAGCGACTGACCTACCTGGTGGAGGCCGTGGCCGAGCTGCCCGACCGGCTCCGCATCGTGATCTCCGACTACTTCCTCGAGGAACGCCCGATGGCGGAGATCGCCGCGGAGCTCGGCGTCACCGAGTCCCGGGTCTCCCAGATGCGGGCCGAGGCCCTCGTGCTGCTGCGCGACGCGCTCAACCACGAGCTCGACCCGAGCCAGGTCGCGCCACACGCCCGGCCCCAGGGCTCCGCCGCCCGCCGCCGCGACTCGTACTTCGCCGCGGTCGCTGCCCGGCACGCTGCTTCGGTGCAGCGTCCCCTCGGCCTGGCTGCCCTCGACGAGTCGGCCTGACCGAGCCCCGGCACGCCGCTGGCAGAAGCCTGCGGAAGAAAGTCGGGAAACCCCTCAAGCACGGTGTCGTACCGCCGATGAGGACGACACGGAGCCCACGGATGGGCTCCAGCACGTGACTCACACATCCAGGAAGGAACCATCATGAGTCTTCGCATCAACCAGAACATCGACGCCCTGAACTCGTACCGCAACCTGTCGGTCACCCAGGGCCAGATGAGCAAGTCGCTGGAGAAGCTGTCCA
>DATAKN010000329.1:0-4551 GCA_036261595.1 Marmoricola sp. | reverse complement strand
GGCACGCCGGTGAGGACCGTCGGCTCGAAGAAGTAGCCCGCACCTTCGGGCCTGCCGCCGCCCAGGACGCGGATGGCGCCCTTGCCGACGGCGTCCTGGACCAGCTCGGCCACCTTGTCCTGCTGCTTGTCGTCGATCAGTGGTCCGACCTGGACGTCGGCCTCGGTGCCGCGGCCCATCTTGAGGGCGCCCATGCGCTCGGCGAGCCGGCGACCGAACTCCTCGGCCACGGACTCGTGCACGTGGAACCGGTTGGCCGCGGTGCAGGCCTCGCCCACGTTGCGCATCTTGGCGAGCATCGCGCCCTCGACCGCCGCGTCGAGGTCGGCGTCCTCGAACACGAGGAACGGGGCGTTGCCGCCGAGCTCCATCGACACCTTGAGCACCTGGTCGGCGGCCTGGGCGATCAGCTTGCGCCCGACCTCGGTCGATCCGGTGAAGCTGAGCTTGCGCAACCGCGGGTCACCGATGATCGGCTCGGACACCTCGCCCGACCGCATCGCGGTGACGACGTTGAGCACCCCCGGCGGCAGACCGCAGTCCTCCAGCACCTTCGCCAGCGCCAGCATCGACAACGGCGTCTGGTGGGCCGGCTTGACCACCATCGTGCAGCCGGCGGCGATCGCCGGGCCGATCTTGCGGGTCCCCATCGCGTTCGGGAAGTTCCACGGCGTGATGAAGTAGCACGGTCCGATCGGCTGACGCATCACCAGCACCCGGCTCTGGGCGTTGCCCGCGGTCTTGTAGTAGCCGTCGATGCGCAGCGCCTCGCCGGAGAACCACCGGAAGAACTCCGCGGCGTAGGCGATCTCGCCCTTGGACTCGGGGACCGACTTGCCCATCTCGAGGGTCATCAGCAGGGCCAGCTCGTCAGCCCGCTCGTTGAGGGCGAGGAACGCCCGGTGCAGGATCTCGGACCGCTCGTTGGGAGGAGTCGCTGCCCACGACGCCTGCGCGGCCACTGCGGCGTCCAGCGCAGCGCGCGCGTCGTCCGGCGTCGCGTCGGCCACCTCGCACAACGTCTCACCGGTGGAGGGGTCCTCGACGGCGAACGTGCCGCCGTCCGCGGCGTCGCGCCACTCCCCTCCGATCAGAAGCTGCTTCGGCACGTCGCCGATGACCTTGCCCTCGTCCGCGCCAGCCATGGCCGCCTCCCACTCCTCATGCCGCACGTCGCGGCGCCCTGGGTGTCACCTTAGGGCGCGCCGCCCAGCCGCCACATGGGGGCTGCCGAACGCCCGAAAACCGGTTGCCCGCGGCGGTCCGGTCGAGGATCGTGATCGCCGTCGAGCCCGCACGTGGGCTCCCGGAGCAGAGGAGGCGTGACGTGTCCATCGCTGTCGTCGGCGTGCCCGCCGTCCACCTCTCACTCTTCCGGAGCTCACACCATGCATCGCTGGCCCCACGAATTCATCGCCGATCTCGATCCTGACTTCACCTGCACCTTCCAGCCCCTCGACGACCTCCCACCGGGGCAGCGCTACTCGACGTACTGGGACGTCGAGCCGCTGATGCGCGGGCCGCAGCCCGTGCCCGACTGGCTGGTCACCAGCCGCGCCGCCGTCGACACCGAGCTCGGCGTGCTGAAGACCGGCAAGGAGGCGGAGGTGTTCCTCCTCGAGCGCGCGGTCCCGGCCGGGCTCGAGCACGAGGGCGCCTCGTCCTGCGTGCTGGCGGCCAAGCGCTACCGGGCGCTCGAGCACCGCACGTTCCACCGCAACGCCAGCTACACCGAGGGCCGTCGGGTCCGCAACACCCGCGATGCCCGGGCGATGGCGAAGAAGTCGGCCTTCGGACGCCAGGTCGAGAGCACCCAGTGGGCGTGGGCCGAGTGGGACTCGCTGCAGCGCTGCCACGCGGCCGGTGTGCCGGTGCCCTACCCGGTGCAGATCGACGGCACGGAGATCCTGATGGAGCTCGTGACCGTCGACGGCGAGCCGGCTCCACGGCTGGCGGGCACGAGACCGGCGCCCGACCTGCTCGCGCACTGGTTCGACCAGCTCCGCGGCGCGATGACCGCACTCGCGCGCCACGGGCTCGCGCACGGCGACCTGTCGCCGTACAACGTGCTCGCTGCGGGCGAGCGGCTGGTCATCATCGACCTGCCGCAGGTCGTCGACCTGGTCGCCAACCCGCAGGGCGCGGACTTCCTGCAGCGGGACTGCCACAACGTCTGCACGTGGTTCGCCCGGCGCGGCCTGGAGGTCGACGAGCACGCCCTCTTCGCCGACCTCATGGCCAGCGCGTGGTGACCCGCCCGGCTATCTTCGACGCGTGCAGCCCACCGAGATCGAGACGCTCGAGGAGTTCGACCGGTACGTCGCCCACGGGCTGCGCTCGATGCGCGGGTTCCACCTGCAGTCGGTGGACCTCAGCGACCGGGCCCGGACGCTCGCCGGCCTGAGCGTCGCGGGTGCCGTCTTCCTGGGATGCCGGTTCGCCCCGGGCAGTGGTCCCGGCAGCGAGCTGGACGTCCGCCGCCGTGGCGGGTTGATCTTCCCGGCGGTCCCCGACGTCCCGTTCGATCCCTACCGCGGCGAGCTCTACACCCCCGCCGAGCTGTACGCCGGCCTCGACCACGGCTACGCCGCCACGCTGGACGCGGCGGCGTACGCCTGGTCCCGGAGTGTGCGCACCATCGACAAGAGCCTGGCGATGGCGCTGCACGACCACGCCATCGACGACGCCGTCGAGGAGTACGCCGAGGGTCGGCGGATCGTCGGCGTCATGGGCGGCCACACCGTACGCCGCGACACGCCGACCTACCTCGGGGCCGCCCGACTCGGCCAGGCGCTGGCCGCCGGAGAGGGCCTCACCGTCCTCAGCGGCGGCGGCCCCGGTCTGATGGAGGCGACCAACCTCGGCGCGTGGTTCGCCGGGGCGCCGGGATCTGACCTGGTCGATGCGATCGGCCTGCTGGCCGCGGTGCCCGACTACGACCCGGACGTCACCGCCTGGGCGAGGGTGGCGTTCGAGGTGCTCGCCCGCTGGCCGGACGGTACCGGGTCGCTGGGGATCCCCACCTGGTTCTACGGCCACGAGCCCCCGAACGTCTTCGCGAGCCGCACCGCGAAGTACTTCCGCAACGCCCTGCGCGAGGACATGCTGCTGCGCCTGTGCCGCGCGGGCGTCGTGTTCCTGCCCGGAACGGCCGGCACGGTGCAGGAGATCTTCCAGGCGGCGTGCGCGAACTACTACGCGGAGCCGGACCTCGTGGCGCCGATGGTGCTGGTCGGCCGGGAGTACTGGACGTCACGGCTGCCGGCGTGGCCGCTACTCGAGGTCCTCGGTGACGGCCGCGCGATGGGCCCACGCCTGCATCTCGTCGACGACCCCGCGGAGGTCCTCCCCCTTCTCCTGGAGGTAGGCGGCCGTCGGGGGTAGGTCGTCCTCGCCGGCACGACTGAGCTTCCACGGCTCCAGGCGGCGATAGCCCTTCACCGACGTCCGCCGGGTGCGGCGCAGCCGGAACCCGGACTCGTCACGCAGCTCCTCGGCCAGCTCCTTGTCAGTGAGCACGCGCCCGGGGCGAGCCACGGACGTCAGGCGCGCCGCGATGTTGACCGTCGGTCCGAACACGTCGCCGAGCCGGTGCAGCACCGGACCCCAGGCGAGTCCGACCCGCAGCCGCGGGAAGTCCTGGTCGTGCTCAGCCTCCTCGACCAGCTCGAGCGCGATCTCGGCCGCGTCCTGGGGGCGGTCGGCGGCGAAGAGGATCTCGTCGCCGATCGTCTTGATGATCCGGCCGCTGTGGCTGGTGACGATCGCCAGCGCCCGGGCCTCGAACACGTCGACGAGGCGGCTGAGCTCCTCCTGGGTGAGGGCACGGGTCTGCCGGGTGTAACCCACGATGTCGGCGAAGCCGATCGCACTGCTGGACGCGCCGTCCCCCTCGGTCGAGGGTGCCAGCAGCAGCCGGGACGCGGCGTTGAGCACGTGGCGACGCCAGACGTAGTTCTGCACGCGCTCGATCAGTGGCGTCACCTCGGAGATCACCGCGTCCAGCTCGGCACCGGTCAGCTGGGTGGGGTCGACCGCCCGGCCGAGCAGCGAGAGCTGCCACTCCGCGAGCCGGGCGAAGCTGCGCCCGAGGGTGCGGATCAGCGCCGCCTCGTCCTCGTCGGTGATCATGCCGAGGTCGCGCAGCCGCTGGGTGAGCCGCATCGCCTCCAGATCGGCCTCGGTGAACGCGACCTCGTCGTCCTCGACCGCGGTGAAGCCCAGCGACCGCCAGCGCTGCCGGGCGAGGTCCATGCTGATCCCGATCTCGTCGGCGATCTGGACACCGGTCAGCGTGGGCTGGCTGCCGAGCAGGTGCTCCTCGAGGAGGTCGACGACCTGCTGACGGTCCAGCGGCTGATCACCGCGTGCGGCGGGCATCGCGTCAGGAAGACCCGAGTCGGTCGGCCGTCGTACCGCGCAGGGCGTCGCCGAAGGCGGGCACCTGCTCGAGCAGCGCTTCGAGCGACTCCTTGGTGTAGTGGATGACCTCCAGCGGCGTGAGGCTCACGACGCTCGCCGACCGCAGCCGGTGGTTGACGATGGCCATCT
>DATAKN010000328.1:0-40154 GCA_036261595.1 Marmoricola sp. | reverse complement strand
TCACGCCTCTCCACCCGCCTCTCCCCCCGCCTCTCCCCCCGCCTCTCCCCCCGCCTCTCCCCCCGCCTCTCCCCCGGCCTCTCCCCCGGGAGCGAGGCCGGGGCGGAGCCCTCGTCGACTGAGCGGCCGCAGTGACCGGCGTGCTCCATCGCCCTTGCGCTCGTCGAGCTGAAGGATCGCGTTGGCGCAACTCCTCTGCACTCACTCGAAGTCGTGAGCGTTCTCGCTGAGTCGTCGTTGGGGTTTCTGGGAAGAGTCGTTAGCCTCAATGCGTGGCCGATCTGAACTCCGATCGCATGTCGATCGGCCGCCGCACGCTCGGCTTGGCCCTACGTGAGCGCCGTCTTCAACGTGGTCTGACTCTCACCGCCCTGAGGGAAAAATCAGGCCTCTCCGTGGGCCTGCTGAGCGACATCGAGCGCGGTCGAGCCTTGCCGAGTTTGGAGGCTCTCGATCTCTGGACGCATGCCCTCGGGACGTCGATCCACGAACTCACCGCAGGTATCTTCCCGTGGGGATCGGATACGCGGCCGACAGCCAGCGAACCTCCGCCCGATGGCCGCTTGCGCGCCACGCGGGCCGCTAACCGGAGTGCTCAAACCGGCGCGGCACTGCCGACCCCTCCGGCGGAAGCGCGGCAACAACCTTGATGGCGCCGTAGGGAGCGGACTCAAGGTTTCAAGGGGCGGGAGTGGCAATCAGAACGGGGAGCGGGCCAGACGCAGTTCTGAGGCCTTCGCGTCAGACCCATTCGTTGGCGGTCCGGCGGGCGCTCGCAAGAAGTTTCGCCGCGTCATGCCCACTGCGTATCCACTCCATGGGTGTCGTCTGGTCTAGGTCATCGTTCGCAAGGCGTTTGACTCGGCGCACCTGGCACTTGTGCCGCGACTACTACAGCCCATCCACTCGGTACACCGATGACTCCGAGGGACAGCCCGCCAACGAAACTCGCTTGGGTGACACGGCTCGCGGGCGGAGGCAAACCAGCACCGCATCGAGGACTGCGAGTGGATGAGACCCAGGACCGACGTGGTCAGCACCTAGTCGGATCTTGTCGTTGGGGTTTCTGGGAAGAATCGCTAGCCTCAGACCGTGCCGTCCACGCCGTCGACTCGCCTGGAGGCCGGGCGTCACACGTTGGGCGCTGCAATTCGCGAGAGACGCAGCCGCCGCGGCATGACGTTGCCGGACTTGAGCACCGCTGCCGGCCTCTCCATCAGCTACTTGAGCGATATCGAACGCGGGCGAACTCTGCCTAGCCTGGAACGCTTGGACTGGTGTGCGCAGGCACTGGGCACGACTGTCGCCGAGCTACTCGCGGACCTGTATCCATGGGGAGGCGGGCGGCCCCCCGAGCTGGTCGCTCCTCCGCCGGACGGTCGCCGTAGGTATGGGCCGAAGGGATAGGCATACGTCGACCACAGAGGGCTGGTCTGCCCAGACTGTCCGCGGTCGTCGGACCCAGACAGCCCATATCCTGACGACTACAGCGACCTCGCAGACGCGCTCCGGGTCCGGCCACAATGGACCGCTCCAGGGCGCGACGGAGGTTGTTGCCAAGCCTCCTGCGCCGGGACTGGTGCGCGGCGCGGTCCACCAACGGCGCCTCACGAGATCGTCCACGCGATTGACACGACCGGATGGAAGCCCCGCGACGGGCGCCGGATTGCCACCACGTCTGAGCGACCTGATGACCGCATCGCCGTACGGGGAGCACATGTGGCCGCAACTAGGCGCGTTTGGTACGGACGGCAGTCGACCTGCCGATGTTGTAGGTGCGGGACGCACCCGTGCGGGGCAGGACTTAGGAGAGAGACGAATGGGAAGCACGCGGGAGCTCACGACCGTGCACCTTCGAATCGTGGACCTGACCGGCTCGGACACTATCGAACTATCGGGCTTAACCGTGTCCGACATGCATGGCGGCGCAGGGCGGTTCCATATGACGCTCGACTTGGTCACTCTGTGCGACATGGACTGGATTCTCGGGACGGAGCGTTGTGGCGCTGATGACCAGTTCAGTCTCCTCGCAGGAGAGATCGCCTGGCTCGACGGAACTAGACACGAATTCGCAGAAGTGGAGTTCTTCTGGGAAGACTCGGATACCCTCGATTGCCACCTGGGAGCCCACCTAGTCTTTGCGCTCGACCGTCGTGAGGCCGACCTACTGAGGGGGGCGCTTCACCACTCATGGCAGGTTATTGAACCTGTCCACGTCGCCGCCGCCGCTGCGGCCGCCGGCGTATCGCCAAACGAGTACAGGCAAGCGGTGGCGAGCGGTCGCACCCCCACAATTCAGCAGTTAACTGCGCTCGCGGCTTTGCGGGGAGCGGTCATTCATCCTTTGCTCCAAGACGGTGACGTGCTGGTGCTCCACTGAGCAGGGGCGCCGGGCGAATCGCGGAAACCAGTCCGCAAGGAGCGGTCCAGAGCCTCCTTGCGGACGCCCCGGGCAATCACAGTGCCCGTGACCGTCCTGGTCTCAGGGACAGGGTTGAGGAGTCCAGAACTCGTCGTGGTGCTTGTTCTCGAAATGTAGGGGGCTGACTCGATCACCCTCGACGGCATCACGGAGAACCTTGCGCCCGGGGTCGCCCTGATCAGCACCGGACCGCTCGGCGCGGCCGCGCTGTCGGGTTCGATCTTGCTCTCCAACCTCCCCGAGGCCTCTGGAGGCGCACGAGAGATGACCGCAGGCGGACGGTCCGAACGAGTCCTACCGGGGCCGTGGGCGCGACCGCCGTCCTCCTCACCGTCGCCGCCTTGGCGGGCAACCTCCTGCTCGGAGGCGCCTCCGACCCCACCCTCGGCCTCATCCGCAGCTTCGCCGACGGTGCCGTCGTCGGCTCCTTGGCGATCGAAGTCTTCCCCAGGCCTTCAAGGCGGGCGGCTACTCCACCGGCATCGCCGTCGTGCTCGGCCTGATCCTGGCGCTCTTCCTCGATAGGGTGGGATAACGGACGACCGAGGCGGGCCAGGGGCTCTCGCTCAGCGCGGCAGGGGCTGCTGGTGGTCCCGAGCGAAAGCCGCCAGGGTCTCCGCCTGGCCATCCAGCTCACCCAGGTACTCCCGGCGCAGCAGAATGAGGAACTCGTCCATGGCGGAGGCGAGCATCACCGCGGCGTTGCGGACCTCCGAGGCTGAGGACCTCTCCCCTGCGGCGACTAGGTCCACGACGTACGACAGTGTGGCGGCCAGTGAGACGTCGGATCGGGCTTCCCGGAAGAAGTAGGATTCCGCGTACTGCACAAGATCCATCTCTGTCCGGGCCAGCTCGCTGCGCACTCCTTCCAGGTACTGCACCGCAATGCTGGCCTCCCCCCTCTCGACCACCTCAGTGGCTCCGCAACGTGCCATGGTGGTGAGCCGCCGGGCAAGTGCACGACGGCGGATGAGCGCTGGATACAGCTGCAAGACCCACGAAATGCCTGCTGTCAGCAGCACAAACCCGACCAATGCCTCCAAGGGCGCCACGATTCTCAACAGGGGCGTAGCCGGCAAGATGTCACCGAAACCGAGCGTGGCCACCGCGACGATCGACAGGTACAACGAGGCCACTATGTCCGACGACTTCTGCGGCTCCAAGGACGACCCGAAGTAAAACCCGTCGGGCATCCGGGGCAGATAGAGAAGAGCAAAGCCGAGCACCGAGAGTCCCGCCCACATACCTAGCGTGGCCAGAAGGCCCAACGGCCCGGCCAGCTCGGTCGTGCCCGACCCGCGACGGTTCAACTTGGTCAGCCGCCAGGTTCCCCTGAAGACGATGCGAGAGAGCGTGCCGAACCCGGACGGGTGCCACAGCGTGTGGAACAGGTCGCGCAACGCGTACAGGATCACGACAACGCCGGCCGCTGTCATTGCCCAAGTCATCACAGGACCCTATCTGTCTCAGCTGCCACGCTTATCGCAGTACCCTCCGCCCGGATCCCCGCAACATCCCCCACGAAAACCGGGCTACAAAGGCGCAGCCAGCATGCGCTGGGTCTACACGCGTGGTACCACCGAACATCATTCGCCCACGTTTGCGCAGGACAGCATGGGTCGTCATTCAGTACTTCAACATCTCACCGACGACAGCGTTGAGGGGCTCTCGCACGCCCTGGGCGCGCCCGCCGGCCCGTACGGACTTCGCCACTCAGCCGGCCACGTAGTCCAGGCGCGTCATCATGCCGGCCTCGGCGTGGTAGGCGTTGTGGCAGTGGACCATCCAGCGCCCGGGGTTGTCGGCGGCCAGGTCGACCTCGAGACCGGCCATCGGTGGGACGAGGACGGTGTCCTTGCGCGGCCCGGTTCCTCCGGCCGCTCCGAGCTGGAACGTGTGGCCGTGGACGTGCAGGGGGTGGCTCATCATCGAGTGGTTGGTGATGCGCAGCCGCGTGGTGTCCCCCTGGCGCACCGTGAGAGGCCGGGTGCGGTCGTAGGTGCGGCCGTTGATGGTCCAGACATAGCTGCTCATGGAGCCGCTGAGCGCGACGTCCTGGTGGGAGTCCGGCGTCCGAGAGGGCAGAGCGGAACCGGCGCCGGCGCTGAGGCCGGCCACGGTGAGCGGCTGGCTGTCGAGTTCGTCGGGCTGCAGGCTGGTCGGCGGCACGGCACCGGACGCCGTGCGCAACAGCGCCCTCGCCTGCCCGTCCTTGCCGAGCGGGCGAGCGACCAGCGGGAAGACGCCGGAGCCCGCGGTGACTACGACGTCGTACCGCTCCCCCATGCCGATCCGCAGGGACGCCGTCTCCTCCGGCTGCACCGGGTAGCCGTCGGTGTGCGTGATGCGCAGCCGGTGGCCCGCGAGCGCCACGTCGAAGATCGTGTCGGCGGCGGCGTTCAGCAGGCGGATCCGCACCCGGGCACCGGGCGCGACCCGGAGCACGTCGGGATCTTCGGGCGCCCGGCCGTTGACGAGGGACAGCGGGTAGGTCACGTCGCCTCCGTCGCCACCCATGCCCATGCCGGAGCCGTTGCCGGCCATGCCACCCATGCCGCCCATCCCCGGCATGCCTGCCATGCCTGCCCCGGAGCCGCCGTTGCGCAGCCGGGCGTAGATCTCCTCTGGGCTCGGGCCCACCCCGTCGGTCCAGTCGTCGAGCACGACGACCCACTCGGCGTCGTAGTCGCCGGGCTCGCGCGGGTCGTCGACGACGAACGGCGCGTAGAGGCCGCGGTCCAGCTGCAGCCCGCTGTGCGGGTGGAACCAGTGCGTCCCGGCGTCGGGCACCACGAAGTCGAAGTCGAACGAGCCGCCGGCTGCGACGGGCGGCGTCGTCAGGTGCGGGACGCCGTCCATGTCGTTGCGGATGGCCAGGCCATGCCAGTGCACGCTCGTCT
This sequence comes from Marmoricola sp., assembly GCA_036261595.1. Taxonomy (GTDB): domain Bacteria; phylum Actinomycetota; class Actinomycetes; order Propionibacteriales; family Nocardioidaceae; genus Marmoricola. The sequence continues at coordinate 34,832 of DATAKN010000328.1, read as the reverse complement.
CCACCGGCAGCTCGTTGCGGAAGGCGACGCGCACCCGGTCGCCGGCCGCCGCCCGCAGCGCCGTGCCGGGCAGGCCGTCGCCGTAGACCCACGTGTCGACCACCCGCCCCCCGAGGTCGACCTGGCCAGCTCGGGCGACGAGATCGTACGACCGGGTGCGGCCCGACCTCGAACGGGCCGCCTCTGCCGCTGCGACAGCGTTCGCACCTACGCGCTGTGAGCTTGAGGAGCACGACGACAGCACGCCGGCGCCACCGGCGCCGAGTAGCACCAGTCCCGTCAGCGCGGTCCGTCGCGAGAACGGCTGTGGAGTCATGTGAACAACCTCAACGGTGGGAAGGGGACATTCGATCTCGGTTCCATGAACGTTCGGTCAAGACCGACGAACCCGGCGCGTCGGAAGCGACGGGCCAGCTGTCGGGGTTGGATCAGCGTGCCTTCGGCCACTCCAAAATGTGCGTGTGCGGGCGAACACAGCCCGCTTCGAGAGAGTTGAAGGCAGCCGCGACCGTCCGGACCAGCACCCAGGGGGGCGCCAGCATTACGACACCGGCATGGAGCGGTCTCGGCGAGCCGGCCCGTCGGCTGCCACCAACACGGCAGGGCAGGCGAGCGCCTCGATGCTGAGCTTCCGCACCCCAGCCGCCGGCAGCACCAGCAGGTCCCCTGCTCGACAAGCGTCGATGAGCACATCCTCGGCCCGCCCACGCCGGAAGTCGCTGGTCATTCCCGCAGGCCCGACCCCCGCATCGCGCAGCCGGTCCCTCCAGTCGACGTTGGCGTCGAGCACCTCCTGCAAGAGCTCCGCCTCGACCCCTTCAGTGAGCCAGTCCGGTCTCGTCGATACCGCGTAGTACGACCCCAGGACGAGGACCGTACTGGGGCCGGCCTCGTCGAGCCACTGGCACACGAACTCACGCGTCAAACCGGCAGGGTCCAAGCGACTACTGACGACCAGGCGCTCGATCGGGCGCAGAGTCGCGTGCGGCCCCACGACCACTGTGGGCACCGAGCTCCGTGCACGCAGGCGCCGAACTGTGCGACGTGGGATGCCGCCCCGACGGTCAAGCCGGATGTCAATAGCACCCCTGGCGGCCCCGACTCCGGTTGTCCTTCCCGCTGCAGTCAGCAGCGGTCCGCTGCCCGGTAGGCCGACCGCGAAGGTGCTGGCGCTCGTACGCATAACCGTACGTTCCCGCTGCGCGGGGCTGGGCAACAGCAGCATTGGTCCCCTGCCGACGAGCCCAAGGTCCCGAGTATGCGCACGCCGCAGCGCCTGACGACTCGCTTCTGGCGCAGCACTGAGCGCAGCGCCGAGCCCCGACCGCTGCCACAGCATCATGGATGCCTCACCGTCCGCACGGCCTGGGGCTGCGCGGACAGCAGCGGTGCCGCCTCGATGCCGCGGCGGACCTCGACCACCGGATCCACCCTCGAGACCTGCGCGCTGTCGTCGACAGCACGTAGGCGGAAGGCCTTGAGCCGGTTGGCGTTGGCCACCACAGACAGCGAAGACAGGGCCATGGCCGCCGCCGCGATCATCGGGCTCAGCGTGAGACCGAGCGCAGGGTAGAGCACGCCCGCAGCGATGGGGATGCCCAGCCCGTTGTAGATGAACGCGAAGACGAGGTTCTGCTTGATGTTGCGCATCGTCGCGCGCGAGAGGTCCACAGCAGTGACCACACCGGATAGCGCGCCGGAGATCAGCGTGATGTCGGACGACTCGATGGCCACGTCGGTACCAGTCCCGATCGCCGAGCCGACATCGGCCTGGGCGAGCGCCGGAGCGTCGTTGATGCCGTCACCGACCATTCCCACGACCTTGCCCTCGGACTGCAGCCGCTTGACTTCCGCGGCCTTGTGTTGCGGCAACACCTCAGCCACCACTCGACCGAGCCGACTTCGCGGGCGATGGCCGCGGCGGTCTGCCGGTTGTCCCCGGTCATCATGACGACCTCGATGCCTCGGGCCGTGAGCGCGGCCACCGCGGCGGCCGAGCCGTCCTTCACGGTGTCGGCCACGCCAAGCACTCCCGCAGGTCGTCCGCCGATCGCCACCAGGATCGGAGTCTTGCCGTCCCCCGCCAGCCGGTCCAGATCGCCGATGATCGGCGTCGGATCGACCCCCGCGGAGAGAAGCAGGCGCCGGTTGCCGACGAGGACCTCTTGCTCTTCCACGACGGCCCGGACACCGTGGCCGGTGACCGAGTCGAAGGCCGTCACGTCGGGCAGATGCAGGTTGCGCTCCTCCGCGCCGGCGACGACGGCGCGCCCCAGAGGGTGTTCGGACGAGCGCTCGACTGCAGCGACCATCGACAGGAGCTCCTCCGGCGTGAACCCGGCCACCGGGACCACGTCGGTGAGGACAGGCTTGCCGTTCGTGATGGTCCCCGTCTTGTCGAGCACGATGGTGCGAAGCCTGTGCGCCGTCTCCAGCGCCTCGGCAGACCGGATGAGGATGCGGTGCGTGGCCCCCTTGCCGGTGCCGACCGTGATGGACATAGGGGTCGCCAGGCCCAAAGCGCACGGGCACGCGATGATCAGCACCGAGACGGCGGCGACGAGCGCGAACACGAAGGCTGGATCCGGCCCGACAACCGCCCAGACGACAAAGGCCCAGATCGCGATAATGATGACTGCCGGCACGAAGTAGCCGGACACCTTGTCCGCCAGCCGCTGGATCGGTGCCTTCGACCCCTGAGCCTGCCGGACCAGCTTGATGATCTGGGCCAGCATCGTCTCGCCCCCGACCTTCGTGGCGACGTACCGGAAGGAACCCGTCTGGTTGATGGTCGCGCCGATGACCTCGTCGCCGTCGGACTTCGTCACCGGAATCGGCTCACCGGTGACCATCGACTCGTCGATCGAGGAGGTGCCCTCGATCACCTGCCCGTCGACCGGCAGCTTCTCCCCCGGCCGCACCACGACGACGTCGCCCAGCACCACATCCTCGATCGGCACCACCGACTCCCGTCCGTCCCGCACCACGTGCGCCGTCCGCGCCTGCAGCCCGACCAGCGCACGGATGGCCTCTCCCGTCCCAGCCTTGGCCTTGGTCTCGAGCAGCCGCCCGAGCAGGATCAGGGTGAGGATCACGCCGACCGCTTCGTAGTACACCTCCCTGACGTCCTCGGGGAGGATCCCCGGAACGAAGGTCACGACGACGCTGTAGCCGAAGGCGGCGACGGTTCCCAGGGCGATCAGGGAGTTCATGTCCGCCGCGCGGTGGGAGAGCGCCAGCCAGCCGGTACGGTGTATCGGCCAGCCCGTGTAGGCCATCACCGGCGCGATGAGGACCAGCTGCACCCATCGGTTCAACAGTACGCCAGGCATCCACGTCACGCCGAAGAACTGGGTCATCATGACGGCGAACAGGACCGGTGCGGTCAGCACGGCACCGAACATGACTCGACGTGTGAGGTCACGGACCTCGGCCTGGCGCTCCTCGGCCTCGGCGTCCTCCGTGACGGGACTGGTCAACGTCGCCGCTGACGCTGCCGCGGTCACCGCGGATGCATCACCCCTCGCCGCCGTGGCCGTGCCGCCCCCCGCGTCGGAAGCGTCGGCTCCATCGAGCGGCGCCTGGGTGCGCGACTCGGCGCTGCGCCTGCGTGCACGCACGGTGCCGCTGATCATGTTCATCCCGCACCCGAAGCGGAAGTCCCCGTCCTCGTGCGCGACGAACTCAACGGACGTCGACGCGTGGGCGGGGAGCTGCTCGTTGACCCGGAAGTCCGGCATCACCACTCGCGACGAGCAGTCACCGGCCTCCTGCCGGTCGAACACGAGCCGTACCGGCACGTCCGGCTCGACGTCGATCAGGTCGGGGTGGTAACCGCCCTTCACAGTCACGGTCACTACCTGGACACCCTCGTGCAGGGCCGCCCTTCGAGACTTCTTGGGGCCGAAGAAGTACCACACGATCAACGCGGTGAACGCGGTGGCCGACGCCACCAGGACCCCGCCAGCGACGGTCATGAGACCACCTCCGTCTATCCCGCCCGAGCTGCTCGAGCGGCCGAGCCGAAACCCGTCCGGGGCGCCGGCATGATTCAAGGACACCCCCCGGGGTGTCCATCAGACGTCCGAACGATCAAGGTCCGATGAAGGTGAGGCGTGAACCGGCACCCCGAACGACCTCGCATGGGGTATCCGTCCGGAGCCGCCGGGCCTCGAGCGCAGCGCGCTGCGCGTCAGGAGGACGACGCCCACCAGCATGCTGAGGATGGCCCACAGCTGCGGTTGCGTGAGACCGACCAGCACCGGCTGGTTCGTCCGCACGAGCTCGACGAGCAACCGCGCGACCCCGCTGAGAACCAGGTAGCCACCGAACACCGCCTCGCCATCGGCGTGACGACCCCACCACCACAGCAGGCCGGCGATCAGCAGCGCGGCGACGGCTTCGTACAGAGGCCCGGGGTGCACCGGAACCTGCGTGCTGACCACGCCGTACGGGAACCTCATGCCCCACGGCAGCGAGGTGGGCCTGCCGTACGTCCCGTCACCGGACAGCAGGCACCCCACCCGCCCGACGGCGTACCCCACGGAAAGAGGTACTGCCGCGGCGCCGGCAACCTGCCTCCACGGCGGGGCCCAGCGGCGGATCAGCACGACCGCTGCGGTGGTGCCCGCCAGCAGCCCGCCGTACCACGTGAACCCCGTACCTCCGAAGTCGTGCATGGTCAGTGTGTCGAGGTGCTCGAGCAGGTAGTAGGCCTTCGACCCGAAGAAGCCCCACATCGCGGCCCATATCACCAAGGAGTACGCCCGGTCCCTGCTCAGCCCAAGCCGGAGGAAGCCTCGAGCGAGGAGGAGGGCCGAGATCCAGACGGCCAGGGCCTTGCTGAGGCCGTACGTCTGGAGGTCGAAACCGAAGACGGAGAACAGCACTGGCCTCATGCGAACCCTCCCTGCCCATGGTCACTCCGCTGTATGGCCGGATCCGAGTCACCATGGCCATCGACAGGACGATGAGAAACCGGTTCTGCTGCAGGAAGTTGATCCATCGGAGAGTCCTCTCTGCCGTCCGGCCGAACCCGTCGCATCAGGCCGAGTGCCCTTGCCTGGTTCACGCACCCTCGCGCAAGGTCATGAAGCGCGGGCCCGGCACTAGCTCAAGGAAGGATGAAGGTTGCCGTCTCGGGCCTCCCAGCCGCCGCATCGGGTAGACGATGGAGTCGGTGCACGTGGCCGTGCCTGGTTCGTTCCCAGAAGGGATTCGTCATGCGCAAGATCGTCGCTAGTGTCGTCGTGTTTGCCGTCGCCGCAGCTGGAGTCCTGGCCGCAACGCCCGCCCAGGCAGCGGACTCGAACGCAGACTTCGCTCAGCACGTCAGCACCTGTGCGCGCACCATGGGATTCAACAGCGCGCACAACCCGGGCGTTCACCACGGCAAGACCGGCTGGATGCCCACGTCCACCTGCCCCATGTAGGTCACGGGCGGGCCGGCAGCAGCCCCCTGCACCGCACGGATGCCGTGTGCCTCTCCTCGGAGCGCGGCGCTTCATCGAGTCTTCACCGAACGCGACATGCAGGCGTCGTACCGGCCAGGCACTGTGGCCGCACGACGACGATCCACGGAGGTCGACATGATGGGCTGGAACGGCGGCTGGTGGCGCTTCGGCATGCTCGGCATGGGTCTGTTCTGGGTCGTGGTGCTGGGCGCCATCGTCTGGGCCGTCGGCCGGTTGACGTCGCGTCCGGAGCCGACCCCACCCAACGCTCAGGAGACGCCGCGACAGGTCCTCGACCGTCGCTTTGCCAGTGGTGAGCTGGACGAGGGGCAGTACCTGGAGGCGCGTCGCGTCCTCGATGGCGGAAGCAACTCGACGCACTGATCCTCGCCGCGCAGGCCTCGGGTGCGTGGCTGCGCCGTCAGGGCACTGCCTGGGCGCTCCTGCGGTCGGCTGGCTCCGCTACCGGAGCGGGCACCGGCAGCCGCAGCCGCTTGAGCAGCAGCGCGTTCACCGCGACGAGGAAGCTGGACCCTGACATCGACAGGGCGGCGATCTCTGGCCTGAGCACCAGGCCGAAGGCCGGCTCGAACACGCCGGCGGCGATGGGTAGCGCGATGGCGTTGTAGCCGACGGCCCACCCGAGGTTCTGACGCATCTTGCGCAACGTTCCGCGGCCGATGGCCAGGGCGACGGGGACGTCCAAGGGGTCGGAGCGCATGAGCACCACGTCGGCGGCCTCGATGGCAACGTCGGTCCCGGCGCCGACGGCGATGCCCACGTCGGCTTGCACGAGCGAAGGCGAGTCGTTGACCCCGTCACCGACCATGGCGACGACTCGGCCGCTCGCCTGCAGCCTCTGGACCTCGCTGGCCTTGTCCCCGGGAAGTACCTCGGCGATGACGGTGTCGATGCCGAGCTCTTTGGCGATGCGTGCCGCGGTGGCTTGGTTGTCGCCCGTGAGCATGGCGACTTGGACGCCCGCATCATGGAGTGCCGCTACCGTCGCGGCGGACGTCTCGCGGACGGCGTCGGCGATGCCCAGGACTCCGACGGCTCGGCCGCCCACGGCGACGAAGACCGCGGTGCGACCACCTGAAGCGATGTCGTCGCGTCGCTCGCCTAGGGCGCCGACCGTGATGCCCTCGCCGTCCATCAGATGCCGGTTCCCGATGGCCACCCGGCGTCCGTCGACGTCAGCAACGGCTCCGATGCCTGTTATGTTGCGGAAGCCCGTGGCCCGGAGACGCGGCGCATCGCTTGCCTCCGCGTGACGGACGATCGCCTGCGCCAACGGGTGCTCGGACTCGCGTTCCACTGCTGCCGCGACGGCCAGCAGCTCATCGACGTCGATGTCCCCGGCGATGACGTCCGTGACCTCCGGCTCCCCCTTCGTCAGCGTGCCGGTCTTGTCGAAGACCACGGTGTCGACCCGCGCGGCGGTCTCGATGGCCGTCGCGTTCTTGAACAGCACGCCACGGCGGGCACCCAGTCCTGACCCCACCATGATCGCCGTGGGGGTCGCCAGCCCGAGCGCGTCGGGGCACGTGATGACGACCACCGTGATGGCGAAGAGCAGGGCCGTCTCCACGCCTGCCCCGGACAGCAGCCAGGCCAGGAACGTAGCCATCCCGCCGACCAGAGCCACGAGGACGAGCCAGAAGGCGGCCCTGTCGGCCAGTCGCTGCCCTGGAGCCTTGGAGTTCTGGGCCTGCTGGACCAGAGCGACGATCTGGGCGAGGGCGGTGTCGGCGCCCACCTTGGCGGCGCGCACCCGGAGCGTGCCGCTGACGTTGACGGTGGCCCCGATAACCGGGTCCTGAGGGGCCTTGTGCACCGGCAGGCTTTCACCGGTCACCATCGACTCGTCGACCTCCGACTCACCCTCCTCCACGACGCCGTCGGTCGCGACCTTGGATCCAGGGCGCACCAGGAGCAGGTCACCGACCTGCACCTGCGACGTCGGCACCTCCGCCGGCTCGCCGTCTCTCAGGATCGTGGCCATGGGCGGCGCGAGGTCGAGCAACGTGCGGATGGCGTCGTTCGCGCCGCCGCGCGCTCGCATCTCGAACCAGTGACCCAGCAGCACGAAGGCGGTGAGGACCGTGGCCGCCTCGTAGAAGACGTCTCCGCCACCGGCGAGGGTGACGCCGACGGAGTACAGCCAGCCGGCGCCGACGGCGACCGCGACCAGCACCATCATGTCCAGGGTGCGGGCTCTGAGGGCGCGCCAGGCGCCGTCGAAGAAGATCCACGCCGAGTAGAAGATGACGGGCAGCGAAAGGGCGAGGCTGAACACGTCGTCGCGCAGGCCGAACGGCGCAGGCGTCTGAAAGTCCAGCACGTCACGGCCGATGGGCGACCACAGCAGGATCGGTACGGAGAGCACGAGCGCTACAAGGAACCGGTTCCGCATGTCGCGGACCATGTCGGCCATGGACATCTCGCCAGGCCCACCGTGCCCCATGGCGTCGTGCGGCGACGAAGGCGGCAGGCCCGCGGCGGGCGCGGAGCGGCCGGGACCGGGTTCGGCGGCCGGGTCGCACATGTGGTGCGGGACGGACTGCCCTGCGCAGTGGTACCCGCAGTCGGTCACCCAGGCCCGCAGCTCTGCGACGCCGGTCACGGCCGGGTCGTAGGTCACTGTGGCGGTCTGCGCCACGGGATTAGCGTCGACGAGCTGTACGCCCGGACGCCGCAAGATGACGGCCTCAGCGGTGTTCTTGCTGCTTGCCCACTCCAGGCCTGCCACCTGGAGGACGACGGTCTGGTACCGCTCGGATGCGACGTTCGCGGCGTGAGGGGTGCCCTTGGCTGTCATGGCGTTCAGGCGAGGCTGTACTCGCCTGCCTCCTCCAGTGCGGTGGCCACCTGCGTCTCCTCGAGCGGGTTCCGGCTGGTCACCATCACGGTCGAGATACCACCGGCGACCAGGTCGACGCGGACGTCGGTGACGCCCTTCAGCGAGGTGAGCTCCGTGCTGACCGCGCTCGCGCAGTGTCCGCAGGTCATCCCGGTCACGGCGTACGTCTGCGTGGTGACCTGCCGCTCGTCGGGCATGGTGCCCGTCGTCCGCTCATCGGTAGGACGCGACCCGGTGGTCCCGTCGTCTCCACCGCAGCCGCAGCCGCCGCAACCACAGCCACTCTCCTCGGCGACCGGGCTCGCGGTCAGCTGGAGGTTGCGACTGGTTCCTGTGCCTGGCATGGGGTCTCCTTCAGTGGTGTGCGCTACGAACGGACAAGTCGGTGGATCGCCTCGGATGCCTCGGCGATCTTCTCCTGGGCCTCCGCCGGATCGCTGACGTGCAGGAGGCAGTGCCGAAGGTGCTGGTCGAGCATCAGCAGCGCGACGCCTTCGAGAGCCTTGGTGGCGGCAGAGACCTGGGTGAGGATGTCGACGCAGTAGCGGTCCTCGTCGACGAGGCGCTGCAGTCCACGGATCTGACCCTCGATGCGCCGCAGTCTGATCAGGAGAGCTCGCTTGTCGCTGATATACCCCGGTTCCACGGTCATCGCCGGCCCCTTCGCCCGCGCCTGTGCTGCCACCTGCTCAAGCACGACCGTACCCTGCCTGGGTATGGCCACAAGGGGGTCCGCCGCATCTTCAGGAGACCTTCATCGAGCTCAAGGGTCACGGTGCGGCGGCTCCTCGGGCGGGCAGGCGAACGGTGAAGGTGGAGCCGTGCCCGCTGCCCACGCTTGCCACTGAGATCCCGCCTCCGTGCGCCTCGACGATGGCCTTGGCGATCGCCAGGCCGATGCCCGATCCGCCGTGGCGGCGGTCACGGGCGGCGTCGACCCGGTAGAACCGGTCGAACAGGTGAGGCAGGTGCTCGGGCTCGATTCCCTCACCGGTGTCAGTGACCATGTACTCCACCCAGTGGCCCACGCGCCGACAGCTCAGCGTGACTGCGCCGCCGGGCGGTGTATGGCGAAGAGCGTTGTCGAGCAGGTTGCCCAGCACCTGGCCGATCCGTTCGGCGTCAACGGTCAGCGAGCCCGCGGGCGCGAGGTCGCTGTGGAGCGTGACACCCTTCGCCGTGAACCGGTCCGAGGCGATGGCCAAGGTGCGAGCGGCCAGATCCGCAGCGTCGACCGCACGAGGATCGAGGTCCAGGTTGCCCTCCTCGGCTCGGGAGACGGCTCCGACGTCCTCCGCGAGCCGGCGCAGCCGCCGCGTGGAGTCGCGCAGGATCGACAGCGTCTCGGCGTCGAGGTCGCGAACTCCGTCCTCCACCGCTTCCAGGTGGGCGTCCACTGTCGCCAAGGGGGTGCGCATCTCGTGAGCCAGATCGGCGAGCAGTCTTCGCCGGGTCGCCTCGGTGGACTCCAAACGCGCGGCCAGGGCGTTGTACGTGTCGGCCAGCGTGACGAACTCCCGGCCCAATCCCGGGGCAGCGACCCGGGCCGTGTACCGGCCGCCGGCGATATCCGCTGCGGCGTCGGCGACCCGACCGAGGGAACGCTCCACCCAACGACTGAAGTACCACGAAACCACGAGGGCGGCTGCCACGGCGGCGAGCAGCGCCACCCCGACCGAGAGCAGGAGCGCCGAGGCGAAGGCCTCCTCGATGTGGCGGGTCTCGCTCGCGTCATGCCGGACCCCCGCCTGTGACAGGTGACCGTGGAAGATCCCCGGCCCCACCGCGGACGCAACCAGCCAGGTGGTGAAGGCGCCGGCGACGAGCACCAGGCTCTGAGCCAGCAGCAACCGAGTGGCGAACCGCGCTCCGGTTCGCGTAGCCGACGGTTGCTGCGGCTGCTGGCTGGTCCTCACTCCCCCGGTCCCATCCGGTAGCCGATGCCTCGCACGGTGCGCACATATCTGCCCTGCGTGGCGTCGTCGCCGAGCTTGCGTCGAAGGTGGCCGATGTGAACGTCGACGAGGTGCTCGTCGCCGACCCAGGCGTCACCCCAGACCCGGTCGATGAGCTGGCGTCGTGAGAATGCCAGGCGCGGCCGTTCAGCCAACGCGGCAAGGACGTCGAACTCGGTGCGGGTGAGCTGCACCGGCTCTCCGTCGAGCCAGACGTCGCGACCTTGGGTGTCGATGGTGAGGGACCCGAACGACTGCGATCCCGCACTCTCGGTGGGCGTTTTCGACGCCCGTGGCCGGCGCAGCATCGCGGTCAGCCTCGCGATGAGCTCGCGGGGGCTGAAGGGCTTGGTCATGTAGTCGTCGGCGCCAACGGAGAGACCGATCAGGGTGTCGATCTCCTCCGTCCGAGCCGTGAGCATCACGACGTAGCAGTCGGAGAAGGTCCGGATGCGACGGCAGACCTCCACACCGTCCAGGCTCGGCAGACCCAGGTCGAGGACGACCACGTCCGGGTCGACGTCGCGAGCCGCCGTCACGGCCTGGAGCCCGTCGTAAACCAGCGTCACCTCGAACCCGTCCCGCTCCAAGTACGCACCCACCAGCTTGGCTAGCTGGACCTCGTCCTCGACCACGAGGGCCCGCAGTCCCGAGAGACGACGTGGCGTGCCGCTGACAGCTCCATCAAAAGGACCCATGGGCGACATCGTGGCAGTCCCGCGTCGCGCACTGCAGCCTGCCGACCAGGCAGCGGCCTCCTTCAGCGAACCTTCATGAGATGTCGACCGCATCCCATCACCGTGGCGGCCACCGTGGACGCACAACGCCAGCGAAGGAGCTGAGGACGATGATGGGTTGGTACCACGGCGGTTTGGGATGGGGCGGATGGCTGCTCATGGCGGCCAGCATGATCGCCTTCTGGGGTCTGGTCACCTTCGCGGTCGTCGCGGTCTTCCGGTCCACGCGACGTGAGACAGACGCGTCCGGGAACGTGCGCCGTCCGCAGGAGATCCTCGACGAGCGGTTCGCCCGCGGGGAGATCGAGGAGCCGGAGTACCAAGCGCGGGCCCGCATGCTCCGCACCCCCGCGACGTGACCATGCCCGGGCAACGGGCGGCGCAGGCCGCCGTCCAGCCTGCAGAAGGCGACGGAACGGTGATGAACGACCTGTCCTCGGGTAGACCGAACGCGGCTGCAGGATCCCCGGCGCAGAGCCACCGAACGACTCCCTGGGCGACACTGTGGAACGCCGCGACCGGGGCGGTCGCCACCGCCGCGGGTATCGCGCCACACGTCCTGCACCACATCGGTCTGTTCGCCGGTGCGTTCTTCATCACCGGAGCGGCCGGCAACGCGCTGTTCGGGGTCCTCGGACTCGTTCTGTCCATACCGCTGCTGCGCCGGCTTTACCGCCGGTTCGGTACCTGGAGGGCGCCGGCCATCGCGGTCGGCGTGTTCCTGGCGATGTTCTCGCTGTCGGCGTTCGTCATCGGTCCCGCGATCACCGGCGGGAGCTCTCCGTCCCGGCCCGCCCCGGCCCCGGTCGTCACGCCAGACGGGCACGCCGGGCACCACAGCTGACAGGGGACGACGCTCGGCCGACGGCCGAGGTCCGGTGTGGACCTTGGTTCTTGACCGAACCTTCAGCACCGTCGAGCGCAGACCTTCAGAGGTACGGCACACAGTGGTATCGCCGGACGGACTCGTCCGGCGCCATCGAGGAAGGAGCTGACGATGAAGCGTCGTTGGAGCGTGAACATCACCCCCACCGAACGTACCGCTCGGGTACTACTGGGTGGCCTGGCGGCTGTAACCGGAATGCTGCTGCTGACGTCGGCGTCCTCTGTGACGGCGGTGCTGCTGGAGCTGCTGCTGGTGGCGGCCGGACTGGACCTGGTCGTCACAGGCGCACTCGGGCACTGCCCGCTGTACGCCAGGCTCGGCCACGTGCCGAGCTCATTGAAGGAGAAGGCGCGATGACGATCTCCGGCCAGGACCCAACCCCGCGGCCACCCCACGACGACCCACCGCCGCGGCTGACTGCCGGGCACGACCATGAGAGCCCGTCGGAGCAGCCGGCACACGGCGGCCACGGGCTGATGATGCTGGTCTGCTGCATCCCGATGCTCGCGATCGCGGTCCTGCTCGTGGCCACCGGAGTCGCCGGCTCCGGCATCCTGCTCGTGGCCCTCGGCTGCACGGCCATGATGGCGATGATGATGTGGTCGATGCCGGGCGGTCACGGCCACAAGTAGCACTTCCCGCCACGAGTCTTGCCTGTCGGTAAGGCGCGGGGAAGGAGGCGTCATGAGCGCCACCACTCAAGTCGGGTCACACAGCGCGGGTCGGCGTACCGGCTCCGTACCGCTGGTCCGACGACTCATGGGCGTGCGCCCGTTGCGTATCGCCGCGAGCGCGGCCGGCACAGGCTTGGCGTTGATGCTCATGCTGCTGCTGACCGCCCTGTGGGCAGGAGTACGCGACCGGGTCACCACGTTCGACGACCATCTCGGCGCAGACTTGGTCGTCGTGCCCGCGGGGACACGCACCCTGTTCGCCGATCCCGGGATCCTGCCGGCCCCCACGGTCAGGATGGTCGCGAACACGCCCGGCGTCAGGGCTGCTGCCGCGCTACGAACCATGTACCAGATCGTCGAGCTGTCTCACGACAAGGCGGCGGTTGCGGTGGTGGCCTTCGACCCGGCCAGCGGGCTGGGCGGGCCGTGGGCCGTCAGGGACGGCCGTGCGCCGGGCGCGTCCGACGAGGTCGCCGTCGACGCGTTGTGGGCCGACCAGCACGGTGTGCGGCTCGGTGGTCGGCTCCCGATGCTCGGGCACGCCATGCGCGTCGTCGGACTCACCGACGACACCGCGCTGTTCATGACCCCCCTGGTCTTCACCACCGTGACCGGGATGGACCAGATGCTCAGCGCCAGCGGAACGACCGGCGCGGTCCTGGTCACGGCCCCGGACCCGAACAGTGTGGCCGAGCGGCTACGCGCCGAAGGCTTGACCGTCCGCACTCCACGCCAGCTCCACCAGGCGTCGCTGCAGCTCGCCACCGCCATCTACGGTCCGCCAGTGCGGCTCATGGTCGGCGTCGCGTTCGCCGCCGGCACCCTCATCGTGGCCCTCGTGGCCTACAGCCGACTCGCCGAGCAGCAGCGTGACCTCGGGGTGCTGAAGGCGCTAGGCGCTACGCCGGCCAGGCTCCGGAACATCGCCCTGGGTGAGACCGCCGCTCTCACCGTTCTCGGCGCCGCCACCGCGCTCGGGCTCCTGCTCGTCGCACGCGAGCTGCTCGCGTGGTGGCGACCGGCGTTCCCCGTGCTGGTCACTTCGGCCAGCCTCGCCCAGACGACAGCGGCAGCCGCCGTGATGGCCGTGCTCGGGGCATGGCTTCCGGTCCACCGGGTGAACCGGCTGGATGCCGCCTCGGCGTTCCGGAGCGGACAATGAGCCGCACACAGCCAGCCTCCACGGCGGCACCCGGGCCGGTCAGACACCGGACGGCGATCGCAGATCGGGTGCCGGTGGGGCGACGGATGCTCTTCAGCGATCCTCGCCGGGCAACACTCACCGTCCTGGGGGTGGCGGCGTCGCTGTTGCTGATTCTCGTACTCGATGGCATCTTCGCCGGGGCGGTCAACCAGGTCACATACTACATCCGCACATCGCCGGCCGACGTGTTCGTGTCCCAGGCGGGAGTCCGAACCATGCACATGTCGGCCTCCACCATCCCGCCAGACACGGCGGCGCGCGTGGCGGCGGTGCCGGGAGTGCGGTGGGCGGCTGCGATCGGGTTCGCGTCCGGCTCCATCGCCGGGCCGGACGGGCGGATGCTGTCGTACCTGATCGGGTACGACACCCGAAGCGGTCGAGGCGGCCCCACCAAGCTCACCGCCGGACGAGCCCCTAGGGCCGGTGAGGCTGTGCTCGACCGACAGGCCGCTGACCAGCTCGGCGTGCGGCTGGGTGACCTCTTCACGGCCATGGGAACACCGGTGCGTGCGGTCGGGCTCTCCACCGGCGGCAGCAGCATCACCAACACCACCGTCTTCGTCGACTTGGCGCAGTTCACGTCAATGCACCAAGCCGCACGGTCGTACGTGCTCGTCGCAACGGATCGTGCGACGAGCACGGGCGCGGTGGCCGAGCGCCTCCGCCAGCGGATCCCAGGCGTCACCGTGCAGACGAAGGCCGAGTTCGCTACCTCGGAGGCCCGCATCGTCACCGACATGAGCGCAGACTTGCTCCGCCTGATGTCGACCATCGGCCTGCTGATCGCGCTCGCCATCATCGCCCTCGGTCTGATGACCGCCACCCTCAGCCGGCTGCGTGACTTCGCGGTGCTCAAGGCACTCGGGGCACGCACCCGCCGCCTGGCCAGTGCCGTTGCGATGCAGGTGGTGCTCACCGTCGGGCTCGCGGCGATCGTCGCAGCCACCGCGGCGACAGGCCTCGCGGTCCTCGTCCCGTTAGCCGTCCCCCAGGTGCAGATCGTCGTCACGCCCGGGGCCATCGCGCAGACCACCCTGCTGGCCCTCGTGGGCGGTCTCATCGCTGCCGTCTGGCCCCTGCGACGCATCGCCCGGGTGGACGCCGCCACCGCCTTCCGGGAGACACGATGACCCTCCACACCGGCTCTGCCCAACAACCCGAACCCACCACTGCGGCCGCAGGGCCGCAGTCCGACTGGCGCTCCCAAGCTGTTGCTCCGGGGGTCCCCGCCCTGCTGGCGCGCGGGCTCACGAAGACCTACGGCACAGGTCCGACCGCCGTCGCAGCAGTACGGGCGGTCGACCTCGACGTCGCCCCTGGCGAGGTACTGCTGGTCATGGGACCTTCCGGCTCGGGGAAGACCACTTTGCTGCTCATGCTCGGCGGTCTCCTGCGTCCGAACACCGGCACCATCACGGTCAGCGACCGTACGGGGCTCGTCACCGACATCGCCACCTCGTCGGAGAAGCGGCTACCCGCGCTGCGCGCCTCCACCTTCGGCTTCATCTTCCAGGACTACGCGCTCCTGGAGGCGCTCACGGCGGCGGAGAACGTCGCCGTCGCCGCCAACCTCGCCGGTACCACCGGCACGGCCGCCCGGCGCCGTGCGCTGGAGCTCCTCGACCGCGTCGGGCTCGCACCACGCGCAGCAGCACGGCCGTCACAGCTGTCCGGCGGCGAGCAGCAACGTGTGGCCGTCGCCCGTGCGCTGGCCAACGACCCTCCAGTCCTGCTGGCAGACGAACCCACCGCGAACCTGGACGCCTCCCGAGGCCGCGAGCTCGCCCGCCTGCTCCGTCGACTCGCCGACGAGGACGGACGGTGCGTCGTCATCGTCAGCCACGACGACCGCCTGCGAGAGGTCGCCGACCGGGTGTTGTGGCTGGAGGACGGCGCCTTCCGCCAGCTCGCGGCCCTCGCCGAAGACCCGGTGTGCGGCATGCAGGTCGAACGCACCGACGTCCAGGTGAGCAGGGGTGGTCGTCAGTGGTGGTTCTGCTCCGACGCCTGCCGCCGCGAGTTCCTCAGCGCGCCAGAGCGGTGCACCGCGCGAGAGCCGGGAACAGGCAGGGCATAGCGGTACGGATGCGAGCGTCCTGCCGCGCGTCGGGCAGCCGGAACGCACCTTCATCGTTCCTTCAGCCGTTGTGCTGGAGGGCCTTCACCTGGCAGATCGACAGTGGAAGAGCAAGCACGAGGACGGCCGTCGGGTCGTCTCCAGGTCCGTCCCACCGTCGGCAGAGAACGGAGCATCACCATGAGCCTCAGCAAACGCCTCGCCGCCATCTTCAAGGCCAAGGCGTCCCGCGCGCTCGACCGCGCAGAGGACCCTCGTGAGACCTTGGACTACTCGTACCAGAAGCAGCTGGAGATGCTGCAGCAGGTCCGCCGCGGCCTAGCCGACGTCGCGACCAGCCGCAAGCGGGTCGAGCTGCAGCAGGGCCAGCTGCGGGCCGTCGAGCAGAAGCTGGAGCAGCAGGCGGCCACCGCGATGAATGCGGGCCGCGAGGACCTCGCTCGCGAAGCACTCGTGCGCCGATCGGCCGTGCAACAGCAGCTCACTGACCTCGACGGGCAGCTCGACGACCTACGCGCCCAGCAGGACAAGCTCGCGGCGGCTCTGCAGCGGCTCCAAGCCAAGGTCGAGGCCTTCCGGACGCGCAAAGAGACGATCAAGGCCAACTACACCGCGGCCGAAGCACAGTCGCGAATCGGCGAGGCGGTCTCCGGCATCAGCGAGGAGATGGGAGACGTCGGGCTGGCGATGCAGCGAGCTGAGGACAAGACCGCACAGCTGCAGGCCCGCGCCGGCGCTCTGGACGAGCTGCTGTCCTCGGGCGCCCTGGAGGACGCCAGCGGGACCACCAAGGACGACATCCAGCTGGAGCTGGAGCGGATGTCCTCTTCTTCGCAGGTCGACGCCGACCTGGAGCGGCTGCGCAACGCCAGCACCAGACCCGGAGCCCTCACCGCCAGCCCGACGACGTCATCGCAGGAGCAGTCATGATCGTGCGCATCCTCGGCGAGGGCCAGCTAGCCCTCCCCGAACAGCATCTCGACGAGCTGAACACCTACGACGCCGCGCTGTCCGATGCGGTCGCAGTCGGCGACGAGGATGCCTTCAGGCGCCACCTCACCGGCCTGCTCGACCGCGTGCGTGAACTCGCAACGCCGGTCGCCGACCACGACCTCAGGCCCTCCGACCTCATCCTGCCGGCCCCCGACAGCACCCTCATGGAGGTCGCCGGGCTGCTGGTGGACGAGGGCCTCATCCCGGGATGACGCCGTGACAACCCGCTTCGCATCAGACCGAGGCCTGACCCGCCGCATGCTCCTGACGACGTTCCTCCTCGGCTTGCTCTACGTGCTGTTCGCGGCCGTGCTGGTCGCCCTGCTGAGAAGCGCCCTACTTGCCGTCGTTATCGCCGGCGCCCTGCTGTTCGCCCAGTACTGGTTCTCCGACCGCATGGCGCTGTTCGCGATGCACGGCCGGCTCGTCACCCCCGAAGAGGCGCCGGAGCTGCATGGGGTCATCGACCGGCTGTGCGCGCTGGCCGACATGCCGAAGCCCGCCGTCGCCGTCGCAGACGTCGACGCACCCAACGCGTTCGCCACCGGACGCAGCCCAAGCCGTGCCGTGGTGTGCGCGACGACGGGCCTGCTGCGACGCCTCGACGCCGAGGAGCTGGAAGGCGTGCTAGCGCACGAGCTGTCCCACGTGGCGCACCGCGACGTCGCGGTCATGACGGTGGCGTCGTTCCTCGGCGTCCTCGCCGGCCTCCTCACTCGCTTCGGTTTGTACGCCGGGCTCTACGGCGGCGGACGTGGCCGTAACCGGGAGGGTGACAACACGGCCGTCGCAATCATGGCGGTGGTCGCCGTGTCGGCCGTGGTCTATGCGCTGTCCTTCCTCCTCACCCGGGCCCTGTCGCGCTACCGCGAGCTGGCCGCCGACAGGGCGGCCGTGCTGCTGACTGCGCGGCCAGCTGCGCTGGCAGCCGCCCTCACGAAGGTGTCCGGGGACATGGCCCGGATACCGACGAAGGACCTACGCAAAGCAGAGGCGTTCAACGCCTTCTTCTTCGCTCCCGCGGTGGCCTCGGGCTTCAGCCTGACCTCGCTGTTCGCCACACACCCGACCCTGCAGCAACGTCTCGAGCAGCTTGCGGTGCTGTCGCGTGAGCTCGGCCGAGCGGCGTGACGGTCGTGGGCTTCCTTGATGTGCTGCTGGGCCGATCACGACCCATTCCACCAACTCTAGACGCGTTGTTCGGGCTGCCGTCGGCCGCTGTCACACTGCAGGTGGCGACGGGGTTGCGGCCGACCGGCGTTGGGTCGGTGGCCTTCAAGTCGGCGGAGGGCGCCACCTTCGCCGCGCTGAGGGAGCAGGCCGGGGAACTGCTGGCCCTGGACGGCGGCCGGTTCCAGGCTGAGACCGATGGGTACGGGTTCACCTGGCTCGTGCGGAGCACCAGCCCGGACGATCTGAGCGGCCTGGTGGCTGACCTACACACCGTGAACAGCACCCTGGCCGACGCCGGCTTCGGCTCCGCCCTTCTCTGCACCGTTGTCGGCTTCACCGACGGCACGCATCCCGTGGGCCTGGTCTACCTGTACAAACGCGGCAGCTGGTACCCCTTCGCGCCACAGGGGTCGGAGCAGCGAGACACCAGCCTGGAGATGCAGGTGCGTTCGGCTCTGGAGGGAGAGCTGCAGCTGGAGACCGATCTGTCGCGATGGTTCCCTGTGTACGGCGCTCCCGGCCTCTGAGGCGGCTACGTACGCCGACGCCAAACGGTGGGCCTCAGCCCGGGACTGACCGGAAGACGGGCTCGACGTTGCCGACGACGACCGGTGCCAGCACCGGTCCTGGACCGGCTCACCACCACGAGGATTCGCCCCGCTAGGGCCAGCGAGGTCACCGCCGCTGTGGCCGCGACGGCAGTCAGCACCCCGGCGAAGGGGCTTGGCGGCATGCTCGCCCCGGTGGACAGCAGCCCAGCGGCGAGCACCGTGGCGGCCACCAGTGCCCAGAAGTTCCTGCTGATCCGGTTCACGGGCCGATCCTCCTGGTCCTACATCGATCCCAGGTGCGCGGCAGGGGTCGTGAACGCCATGAGAACGGTCAGGACGATCAGAGCGAGCAGCACGAACGCCCCGAGGGTCATCGCTACCGGCCGCGCGCGCCAGGACCGCTTCGGGTTGCGGTCGACGAACGGCACCGCGAACAGCAGGGCGAACAATGCGAGCCCGGCCCCACAAGATCGCCGGGAGGCCGAACCAGTTCTCCAGGGTGAAGATCCACCAGAACGCCCACATGGGCTTGGTGACCTCGACCCCCGCCACGGGAGTGGGCCCGATGGGAGGTGGGAACAACACCGCAACGACGGTCAGCAGTGCCAGCAGCAACAGTCCGAAGGCGCCGACCCGGACCAGATGGTGGGTGAAGGGCTCCTGCGCCTCCAGGTAGGTGTCCCCAGGTGCCGTGGTGACCTCCACGAGCGAGCCCGTCGCCGTAGACGGCGCAGCTTGCGACTCGAGTGCGGCAGGGCTGTCCAGCGCCGCAGCGGGCAGTCCCGGGTGGTTAGAGGTCTTGTGCCGCTTGATGAGCAGGGCATGGAGGGTCACCAGGATCACGATCAGGCCCGGAATGAGCATGATGTGCGCGGAGAAGAGCCTGACCAGGATCGGTGTGTGCGCAGCGAACGTGGGGGAGAACCAGAACCCAGCGGCGCCCAGAACCTGGCCCAGCTCCAGGTTGTGCGCGAGGGCCTCGTATCCCTCCTGGTCCCACTTGAGCACCGTGCCGGTGAAGATCGCCAACAGCGTCAGGCCGAACATGCTCACACCGATCAGCCAGTTCGCCTCCCGCGGGCGCTTGTACGACCCGTCGAAGAACACGCGGATCACGTGAAGGGCGGCCAACACGTACATCGGCCTGGGCCGTCCAGAAGTGCAACGACCGGACGAACCGGCCCAGGGCCACGTCCTCGACGATGGTCCGCACGCTGGCGTTCGCCACCTCCGGGGTCGGGTTGATAGAACTGCGCCAGCACGATGCTGGTCGCGATCAGGATCATCAAGCAGACGGCGGTCAGCCCCCCGAGGCTCCAGGCGAGGTTGTTGGCGTGCTCCGGGACCGGGTAGCGCAGTGCGTCGAGGCCCAGCTGTTCGTCAACTGCGCCGACGAAGCGGCGCGCAGCGGTCGGATTCGTGGCAGGTCCGGTCCTGGTGTCGTGGGCCATGGGTGTCAACCTCTCGACTCAGGGCCGGCACGGCCGCCCGCCCGGGCTGCCTGCCTGCGAAGGCTGTGCACGGAATGGGCCGGCCGGTACCGCCAGATGAGGAAGACACCCGCAGCGGCAGCGGCAGCAGCGACCGCGATGAGGATGGACCCGGTGGCCGTCCAGCCTGCTCGGCCAGGCAGCTCATCCGTCACGATCTGGGTGCCGGCCTGCTGACCGGTCGCGAGCGCCACTGTCGAACTACACGCTGGCGGCTGCAGGATGTGCCGCACGTCAGTGCCGCTGAGATCGGCCCGCGCCCCGATGGACTCTTCGAGCAGCAGACGCACCCAGGGCATGTCGTTCTTCTCCAACGCCTGCATGGCTCGGTCGACCTGCGCGATGTCGACACCCTGCTTGTCCGACGACTCCTCGGCGTCCCTGAGCTTGTCGGTGATCATGTCCATGTCGCCCGGGGTGTCGACGACGTAGGCGATGGCCTGCAGAACGCTCTGGCGGGCGGGCACGGCCCCTTCGTCCCCGTGGGCGAACGCAGCACTGGGGACGGCCAGCACCCCGACGGCCAACCCGAGGGCAGCCGCCGAACGGACCGCCCACCGGCGGGCTCTACCGGGGGGCAGGCGTGCTCGTTCGCGATTGCCCTGTTGATGTGCCTCGATGTGTCGCCATGGCCGGCTCCCGGAGACCCAGCTGACAGACCCGATGTCAGTCCAGCGTGCACCGTTGTCGGGCGGCTCGCACCGGAATCCGCAGATTGCCTCGCCCGAACGTCGAGTGTGTGGCTTCACGCAACCTTCATGGAAAGGAAAGGGGAACCACCATGGCGCGCCCCGATGGTCAAGGTGAAGGCCGGCGTCCGCCGGCCAGCGACAGGAGCGCGCGTGATGGCCCCGCCCAGCCCTTCCCCCACGGTGATCACGATCGTGCAGTCCTCCGGATGCCACTTCTGCGCTGACGCGCACACCACGGTCACTGAGCTGACTAAGGCCTTTCCGCTCGTGGTGGAGTGGCTCGATGCGGGCGAGCCGCGAGGTGCGTCGCTGGTCGCGCAGCACAGGTCACCGATGTACCCGCTGGTTCTGGTCGACGGGGGTTTCTTCTCCTTCGGTCGGCTCCCCCGCAACAAGCTGCGCAAGCTGCTGGGCGAGCGCTACGCCGCAGCGGTGCGGTGATGGGGGCCAGCCTCCTGACGACAGGGAGCCTCCTGGCGGCCTTCTTCGCCGGAGGCGTCGCACTGTTCGCCCCGTGCTGCATCGTGTTCCTCGCGCCCAGCTACCTGGCCGTCGCGGTCAAGAACCGACGCTGGCGCCTCCTGCCGCTCACGTTCGTGTTCGCCGCCGGGCTGAGCCTCGTGCTCGTCCCCGTCACCCTGGGACTCAGCCTGGTCTCGGCGACGATCGCCAACTACCACCAAGCCCTCTACTACACCGGCGGCGCACTCATGCTGGCGCTCGCTGCCTACTCACTGACCGGCCGGATGTGGAGCCTGCCGTCCTTCCTTCGCGCTCCCGACACCCGTCGGGGCGATGCGAGCAGCTTCTTCGCCCTCGGCGTGTTCTCGGGCATCGCCTCCTCCTGTTGCGCGCCGGTACTTGCCGGCGTCATGACCTTGTCAGCACTGTCCGGCTCACCGGTCGGCGGAGTGCTGCTGGGACTCGCCTTCGTGTTCGGGATGACGTTCCCGCTGTTCGTCATGGCGCTCACGTGGGACCGCTTCCGCCTGGGCGAACGGCGCTGGATAAAGGCCCAGCCCGTCACGCTTGGCGCCGGGCGGCTCGTCCTGACGACGAACACCATCAACGTCGCCGTCGCCGTCGCGTTCGCGGTCATGGGTGGCTTCGTCATCTACCTGGCGAACACCCAGCAGATGACGGGTGGTCCGGGATTCCAGGTGGCGATCGGTCGCGGCCTCACGCGAGTGTTCGGACGGGTCGAGGCGTGGACGTCCGGCGTGCCTGACCTGGTGCTGGGCCTCGTCGTGCTGGGGCTCGCAGCCGTGTTCGTCACAGCGACGCTGCGTGACCGTGGCAGGACCGAACCGTCCCGCGACGACGACACCTCCGTGGACAGCTGCCACGACCACCACAAGCCGACGAGTGTGTGAGGACACCGACATGACCAGCACAACGGCATCGCGCCGCAACGACGACCACCGCCAACAGGTTCTCGCACGCATCCGGCAGGACCAGGCCCGCCAGGACCGCAAGCGCCGCCTGATCTTCGGGATCATCCTCGTCGTCGCCGTCGCTGGGGTCGTAGCCGTCATGATGGCGACCTCCCGTTCGACGTCGGCGACCACGACCCGCGCAGCGACGGACTTCACGCTGACCAACACCGCCGGTCAAGAGGTCCGCCTGGCCGACTTCCGCGGTAAGAGCAACGTCGTCCTGTACTTCTCCGAAGGCGCCGGCTGCGGCTCCTGCCTGCAGCAGATGGCGGCCATCGAGAAGGACAAGGCCGCGTTCGACCGGGCCGGCGTCACCGTGCTGCCCATCGTGATGAACACGCGCGACCAGATCACAGAAGACATGGCTACGTACGGGGTCACCACACCGTTCCTCCTCGACGACGGCAAGGTCTCGACTGCCTACAAGACCATCGGCCGCGGCATGCACGCCGGACTGCCCGGCCACAGCTTCGTACTCATCGACAAGACCGGCACCCAATTGTGGTTCGGCGAGTATCCCTCCATGTACGTGTCGACATCAGACCTCCTCCGGCAGGTCACCCAACGGCTGGGCTGACGGAAGCGCGGGGGGAAACGGCCGGGGGTAGGGTCACCGGCCACCTTCATCGAATCTTCATGAGTTCTCGGACAAATCCTGAGGCAGTCGGGTAAGGCTCACACATCGGCCGGTGGTAGCGCCGGCATCATCCCTGACCCCGGAGACAGCCCTTGCGTACCAAGTCCCTCGCCATCGCAGTAGCCACTGTCGCTCTAGGAGCCACGCTCGCGGCGTGTGGCAACGGCGACGACCAGACCGGTTCCACGGGCGGTGCGTCTCGCATAAGCACGTCGCCGTCCGCCACGACGACCGCGCAGCAGACACCTGAGTTCAACGCCGCGGACATCACCTTCGCCACCGACATGATCCCTCACCACCAGCAGGCCCTCGAGATGGCCAAGCTGGCCCAAGGGCGCACGACGGACCCGCGCGTCACGCAGCTCGCCCAACAGATCATGAAGGCGCAGGACCCGGAGATCCAGACCATGACCGGCTGGCTCCGTGCGTGGGGCCGCCCGGTTCCCCAGGACATGAGCGGTATGGACATGTCGGGCTCGATGCCCGGGATGATGAGCACCGACGACATGAACACGCTGAAGTCCAGCTCAGGTACGGAGTTCGATACGACGTTTCTAAAGATGATGATCAAGCACCACCGCGGTGCGATCCAGATGGCGGAGACAGAGCTGGCGTCGGGGAGCAATGCCGACGCGAAGGCGCTCGCCGCGAAGGTCAAGGCGGCCCAGACCACAGAGATTTCGACCATGGAGAGCCTGCTCAAGTAGGCCAACGCGGCCCTGGCCGCTCGAGCCAGGGCGGTGCCGCCGGACATCTTCAGTGAGCCTTCACACGATGTGGGGGGCTCCCTCCATCAGGCTGGCGCAGCCTGGTGGTGTGGCCGCAACAGCCACCTTCCACCGAGGGAGGCCCGACATGGAGGATGCGACGCTCAGCCGAGATCCGAGCTGCGGCATGACGGTGGATCCCACGACCGCTCCAGCCCGGGTCGAGTACAGGCAGACGCGCTACCACTTCTGCTCGCAGCACTGCGCCGACGCCTTCGCGCTCGACCCGAAGAAGTTCCTCCGCCATCCCCCGCGGTCGAACCTCTACCGGCTGGCGGGCCAGTGACCGGCGACCAGGACGTTCGTCACTGGCTGATGAACGGGTACACGGCGAGGCTCGTACCCGAAAGGAGCGTTCCATGATGGGTTGGTACGGAGACGGTATGGGCTGGCTGGGCTGGGTGGTGATGACCCTGAGCGCGTT
Organism: Marmoricola sp.; assembly: GCA_036261595.1. GTDB lineage: Bacteria > Actinomycetota > Actinomycetes > Propionibacteriales > Nocardioidaceae > Marmoricola. Next base: position 10,820 of record DATAKN010000328.1, on the reverse strand, counting down.
GGCCTTCTGGGGTCTGCTCGTCTTCGGCGGGATCGCCGTGTGGCGCAACCTCGGGCGTGACGGCCGATCCCCCGCCGCCGAGGGGCGCACCGCCGAGCAGCTGCTCGACGAGCGCTTCGCGCGCGGGGAGATCGACGAGGACGAGTACGCCATGCGCCGCGGCGTTCTCCGGGAGCGGAGCTGACGTGCGCAGCCGGGCCCACCTCGTCGGCGCGGTCGCGACGGTGTTGCTCACCGCGGCCTCAGTCGCCGCCCTCGCCGCCAGCCGGACGCCAGCGTTCACCACCTCGCCGGGCATGAGCCGCGTCGGTGCCGCCACGTGCGCAGCACCCCCCTCCCTACCCGGGTCACAGGTGCGGGTCGTACTCGGGGACATGGGGGGCCGCTCGATGATGGGCGCTGGCCCGCTGATGGGCGGCGGTCCGATGAGGCTGAGCACCAGCGCCGGATCGGTGCCTGCGGGCGTCGTCAGCCTCGTCGCCGTCAACCACGGCTCGCGCGTTCACGAGCTCGTCGTGCTACCACTCACAGGCAGCGCGGCAGCCGGCACTCGCAGCATCGGCCCGGACGGCACCGTGTCGGAGACCAACAGCCTCGGGGAAGCCTCGGGTACCTGCGCAGCCGGCTCCGGTGACGGGATCAGCCCGGGGGCCACCAGCTGGGTGACCGTGAACCTGGAGCCGGGCCGCTACGAGCTGTTGTGCAACCTCCCCGGCCACTACCGCGCCGGCATGTACGCAGAGCTCCTCGTCCGGTAGCAGGCCACCGCGAGGCTCTGGGTCAGGACGCGGCAAGTCGCCAGGCCAGGCCGCTGAGCAGACCGACGGCAACGGAGGCAGTCGCGGCGGCCACCGCGGCCCGCGACGCCCACGGCCTCGGCACGAAGGCCCCACGCGCCGTTCGCTCCGGCCCGAGGCCGGCCTCATACAGCGGTGCGACCCACCGCAGGTAGTAGAAGAGGCTGGCTACGGAGTTGGCGACGAGCACGACGACGAGCCAGACGGCACCGCCGTCCCAAGCCGCCACCGACACCAGGAGCTTGCCGGCGAACACCGCGGTGGGTGGGGTGCCGACGAGCCCGAGCAGGCACACCAGCAGGGCCGCGGCCAACACGGGTCGCGACCGACCGAGCCCGCGGTATGCCGACAGCTCTCGCCGCTCGGGCAACGCTGCTGTGATGGCGAACGCGCCGAGGTTGGTGACGGCGTAGGCCGCGAGGTACACGAGCAGCGCTGGGCGCGCGAGATCGCTGTGGCCGGCGACTGCCACCGGCAGCAGCAGGTAGCCGACCTGGCTGACGGTCGACCAGCCGAGCAGCCGGCGGGGGTCTCGCTGGGCGTACGCCGCCAGGTTGCCCAAGGTCATGCTGGCGGCCGCGACGACGCCCACGAGCAGCCCCCAGCGCAGGGTGCCGGGCAGCGCGTCGACGAACCGGTACGTCGCCAGCAACGCTCCGATCTTGGGCACGGTAGTCAGGAACGCCGCGGCGGTGACGCCGCTGCCCTGGGCGGCGTCCGGCACCCAGAAGTGGGCCGGCACGGCGCCGGACTCGAACAGCAGCCCGCCCAGCACGGCCACCACGGCCACGGCCAGTGCGGCGGACGGGGCCCGGCCGAGGCCGTGGGTCAGCTCGGCGTACGTCGTGCCGCCGGCGAGGCCGTAGAGCAGCGTGACGCCGAGGAGCATGATGATGCCGAAGAGCGCACCGAGCAGGTAGGTCTTCAGCGCGGCCTCCGCCGCGGCCGGCGTCCGCGGCAGGCCGATGAGGCCGTAGAGGGGCACGCTCGTGAGCAGGAAGGCGACGGCGAGCACCAGCAGGTCGCTCGCGCCTGCGAGCACTGTTGCCCCCGTGGCCGAGAGCAGCAGGAGCGAGTAGGTCTCGCTCTCACGCGCGCTGTCCGAGAGCTCGTCCAGACCGAGCCCGATGACCAGGAGCGTCGCTGCTGCGACGACCAGCCGTACGACGCCCGTGGCGGTGTCGACGGTGAAGGTGCCCGAGTAGACCAGCCGCACCGGACCGGCCAGTCCCGCCGCAGCCGCAGCCGCACAGCCCATCAGGGCAGCGACGGCGATGACGCGGGACACCCACTGGCGACGGCGCGGCAGGAAGGAGCCGACCACCAGGGTCGTGAGTGCGCCCGCCAGCAGGAGCAGCTCGGGCAGCAGGGCCAGCGGGTGCATGGCCATCTGGGTCTCGGTCGCGGTGGGCACTACCGCCCCACCAGCCGGACGACGGCATCCGCAGCCGGCTCGACGACGTCCAGCAGGACTCGCGGCAGCACGCCGATGACCAGCGACAGTGCGAGCAGCGGCACCACCGACCACGTCTCGGTACTCCTGAGGTCCAGAAAGCCCTCCGATCTGCCCCGCACGGGTCCGGTCAGCAACCGTTGCAGCGCAATGAGGAACAGTGCCGCTGTGATGACGATGCCGGGGAGGGCCAGCAGGGCGACCGGCACGGCGGCGATGCTGCCGGTGAACACCTGGAACTCGGCGATGAAGCCGCTGAAGCCGGGGAGCCCGAGGGACGCGAACGACGCGACGGCGAGCAGGGCGGCGAACCGCGGCGCCGGGCCGGCGAGTCCACCGAACGCTGCCATGTCGTACGTGGTCGCCCGCCGGTGCAGGACCCCGGCGAGCAGGAACAGCGCCGCCGTGATCAGGCCGTGGCTGACCATCTGCGTGACCGCACCCGACACCGCCACCGAGCGCGCGTGCGCGTCGCTGCCGGAGACGAAGCCGGCCGCGCCCACGCCGACCACGACGTACCCCATGTGGTTCACCGACGTGTAGGCGACCATCCGCTTGAAGTCCCTCTGCGCCAGAGCGACCAGCGCGCCGTACAGCACGGAGACGATGCCCACCGCGAGGATGACGCCGGACCACGCCCGCCACGAAGCAGGCAGCATGGGCATGGCGATCCGCACGAAGCCGTAGGTGCCCATCTTCAGGAGCACGCCAGCGAGCACCGCGGATCCGATGGCCGGGGCGTCGGTGTGCGCCGGTGGCAGCCAGGTGTGGAAGGGGAAGGTCGGGGTCTTGACGGCCAGGCCGAGCAGCACGGCCGCCAGCACCAGGCCGCCGGCCGCTCCGGACAGCGGCGGGTGCGCGCTGAGCTCGAGCATGTCGAAGGTGTGCGGCGAGGAGGCGACGTACAGGCCGATGAAGCCCAGGAGCAGCGCGAGCGAGCCGAGGAAGGTGTAGAGGAAGAACTTCAGCGCGGAGCGCGCCGCGTCCCCGTGGCCCCACCCCGCGATGACCAGGTACATGCCGACGATCGACAGGTCGAACCACACGAAGAAGACGAGCAGGTCCGCGGCGATGAAGAGCCCGACGCACGTGGCCTGCAGGAACAGGAAGAGCGCGGCGCGTGAGCGGGGCCGCTCGTCGTCGCGGAGCGCATGGATGGCGCAGGCCAGGAACACCACGCAGGTCAGGGCGACGAGCGGCAGCGAGAGCCCGTCCACGCCGACGTGGTAGCTGCTGCGGACGCCTGGGATCCACGGCACCTGCTGCTCGTACGCCAGCGTCCCGGGCGCAGGGGTGTGGTACCTCGCCCACAGGAACCCGACGAGCGCGGCCTCGACCGCCGTGACCGCAAGCCACCACCAGCGCACCACCGCGGTCGGTACGCGGGTCACGACGGCAGCCACGAGCGCAGCGACGAGGGGCAGGACGACGAGCAGGCTGAGCACGGTCACCTCACCACGATCAGGAGAACGACCGCCACGGTGAGCACCGCGACGGCTTGCAGGTAGTACTGGTGCAGCTGGCCGGTCTGCGGGCGGCGCGCCAGCCGCCCAGCGCTTCTCACGCCGGAAGCCAGCCGCTGCACCGCTGCGTCCACGACGTCGTCGTCGCACCGGGCGGCAGCTCGGGCACCGGCGGCGACCACCCGGCCGGTGCGCATGACCGCACCGTCGATAACCGTGTCGTCGAACCACGACAGTCGTTCTGCGACAGCCAGGGTCGGCCGCGTCACCGCGACGTCGGTGAGGCGCTCCAGGTGGAGCCAGGCGAGGGCCCACGACGGCTGCGGTAGTCCGGCCAGCAGCGTGGGACGCCGGGCCAGCAGGACGGCGACGAGCAGCACCAGCGCTGCGAGACCCCCGGTCAGGGTCATCTCCGTGGGTGACGCGGTGGGTTCGATCGGGCGGCCGAGCAGGGCGCGCAGGTGGTCACCCAGCGGCGGCAGCACGAGCAGCTCGAGTACCGCGGCAGCGGCCGCGAGCACCATTACCGGCAGCTGTTCGAGAGGGCCGACGTCCCGAGTGCCGGCGCGCTCGTCGTCCCAGGCGTCGGCGGTGCTCACCAGGGGTGGGCGCCACACCTGGACGACGGCCTTGCCGGCGTACGCCGCGGAGACGACGGCGGCCGCGAGCAGCACCGCGAACAGCGGCAGGGACCGCTGGCGAGCGACGGCCAGCACGTCGTCCTTCGTGGCCCACAGCGCCAACGGCGGTAGCCCGGCGAGTGAGAGCAGCGCGACGCTCGCTGCCATGCCGAGGCCGGGCCACCGTCGGGCCACGCCGCGTAGGCCGACGAACTGTCGCGTCCCCAGGGCGCTGAGCCATGCGCCGGCGGTCAGGAACAGCGCCGCCTTCGTCGCCGCGTGGGCCACCAGCTGAGCCGTCCCACCGGCGACCGCCCCGACCCCCGCACCGGCGACGACGAAGCCGAGCTGTGAGGCGGTCGAGGCCGCGAGCAGCTGCTTGAGGTCTTGCTGGGTGACGGCGACGATCCCGAGGAGCAGCGCCGTCGCCGCGCCTACCCACGCGGCGATGTCCGCGACCCACGGTGTGGCCGCAAGCAGCGGCTCCACGCGGAGCAGAAGGTAGCCACCCATCGCCACCATCGCGGCCGAATGCAGCAGGGCGCTGACCGGGCTCGGGCCATCCATGGCGCGGGAGAGCCAGAACGAGAACGGCAGCTGCGCCGCCTTGCCGAGCGCCGCCACGACCACTCCGGCGGCGATGACGTCGCGCCAACCGGGCGGTGCCGCAGCGAGATCGGCGAGACCGAGCCCGTGCCCGCCACCGAGCGCCGCGCCCGCTGCCGCGTAGAGGCCGAGGTCGGCAGTACGGGTGGTCAGGAAGGCGACCGCGCCGGACGACACCCTGTGCGAGTCCTGCCACCAGAAGCCGATGAGCGCGTAAGAGGTTGCGCCCATGACCTCCCAGGCGGCGAGCAGTGTGGGCAGAGTCGTAGCAGTCACCGTGACCAGGACGGCGCCCTCGAACAGCAGCATCAGCCCGTGGAACCGCCATCGTGACGAGCCGACGTCCGCGGTCGCGAAGACCAGGACGAGCAGGGCGACGGCCGCGACGGTCACCAGCACGACCGCTGCCAGCCCATCGACCGACAGGCCGAAGCCCGCACCGGCGAGGAACGGCCTGCGCACCGTCGGGCGAGTCACGGCGGTGATCACCGCGAGAGTCAGAGTCGTTGCCGCGCATACGACTGAGGCAGCCGGCGCGAGGCGGTCGGCCCGCGGCCCGACGAGGCACAACAACCCACCGACGGCCAGCGGGAGCAGCGCAACGGCCCACAGCGCAGCGGTCATCGCGACAGCTCCGAGGCCATGTCGGTCATGTCGGCGCCGCGGGAACGGTGCAGCAGTGTGGCCACCGCGAACCCCATCGCCATCTCGAGCGTCATGGCCGCGATCACCACGAGCAGGAGCACCTGGCCGGTGGGCACGGGCGCGAGGTACCACCAGCAGCCAGCCGCCGCGAGCACGACCGCGTTGATCATCAGCTCCAGCCCCATCATGACCATGACCACGACCTGCTGCGAAATCGCGCCGTACAGGCCCACGCTGAACAGCGCGGCGGCCACCAGGAGCACAGCCTGCAACGTCATCGACCCACCCCTCCCGGCATCGGGTCGGCGGGCGGTCGGCGGCGCAGGTCGTCGCCGAGTCGGTCGTAGCGGCCGCCGGGGTTGGCCAGCGACACGCCGGCGACGATGGCCGCAACCATGACGGGGCTGACCGCCATCATCACCAGCATCTTCGAGCCCATGAGCGCATGTCCCAGAGCCACAGTCGGGTCGCCGGCGGGGTTCCCGGGCGGCCGGGTCGGCCAAGGCACCAGCAGCGCCCCCGCTCCCAGGACGACGAAGCAGCCGATCGCGGCCACCAAGGCCTTGCGGTTGTCGTGCACCATGCTCATCGGCATGAGGGCGGGGTTCATCCCCATGAACATGACCATGTACACCGCCATGACGGCCATCTCCATGACCATCATCAGGACCGTCACGACGCCGACGTAGTGCAGGTCGACCAGGACCAGCGCGAGCCCGACCGCGACGAACGACACGGCGAGCGCGTACGTCGCCCGGGCCATCGAGTCGACGCGGAACACCGCGACACCGGCGGCGACGGAGAGCACCGCCAGCGTCCAGAACGCGATCCCTGTCAGCACCTTCAGCTCCTCACGACCACGACGACCGCCACCACGAGCACCTGGAGCAGGGTCGCGGGCAGCAGCACGATCCACCCCGCCTCGGCGAACCGCTCGGGTCGCAGGGCGGGAAGGCGCCGGCGTACGGCGACGAGCCCTGCCAGCAACACGCACGTCTTGACCACGCACCACAACCACTGCGGCAGGAGGGGTCCGGCTCCCCCGCCCAGGAACGTCGGCACGGCGAACGCGGCACCGGCTGCCAGCAGGGCGTAGCGCCCGACCTGCAGGAGCAGCCTGTCGACGCCGGACGTCTCGGCCAGCACGCCGCCCGACAGGTCAGCGCCCACCGGCGCCGAGAACGGGCCAGACACCGAGAACCCCAGCACCCCGACGCAGAACACGAGGAACGCCACCGGCATCCAGACCACGAACCACAGACCCTGCTGTGCCTGCGCGATGTCAAGCAGCCGCAGGCTCCCCGCTCCCACGGCCGGTGCCGTGAGCGCGAACATCAACGGCAGCTCGTAGCCCAGGCCGAGGGCCAGAAAGCGGTACCCACCGACCAGCGCGTACGCCGAGTTGGGGCCCCAGCCGGCCAGCCAGACCAGCGCCCAGACAGTCACGTCCATGGCGTTGAACCACACGACACCCACGTCCAGGTCGGCGACGACGCGGTGCCCCCATGGGACGACGGCCACCATCAGCACCGCGACGACCAGCAGGCCAGGACCAGTGACCCGCCACAGCAGCGCGTCAGCCTGCACCGTCGAACGGCGCTGCTGTCGTAGGAGGTGCGCGGCCTCGTGCAGGGGCGCAGCGGCCCGACGTCCCAGCGGCAGTCCGCGCCCTCGAGACGCCAGCACGGCGTCGAGGCACGCCGCTCCCAGCGCGAGCACGAAGAGCCCCGTCGCGACCACACCCGGCCCCCACCAGAACGACGCCCCTGCCGGCCCCGACGCCTCACCCATGGAGCACCGCCTCGGCCGGCAGACGGTCTGTGCGTACGTCGAGAGCGGCCACGACGAGCCGGACGGCGGCGATGTCCAGGCCGGTGACGGCGTCCGGTAGCGCCTCGAGCACGTCGGTGGGGTGCTGCGTCGTCGCGTCTGCCGTGCCGTTCAGGTGGCCGCGCGCGTCGTCCAGCAGCCCGAGCAGCCGGCCGTGCACGTCCGGGCCCGCGGCCAACGCACCGGACGACGGCCGCACGCCTCGCAGCATCCACCGCAGCGCGAGAGACCTCGCTACGCGGTTGCGTAGAGCCTCGATGGCGGGGACGACCGTCGGCATGTCGGGCGCGGGGTCCGCGAGGAGCCGGTCACGTAGCTGCTGCGCCTGCGCCGAGGCGTCGGTCCAGCCGGCGAGGGCAAGTACTGAGCTGGCGGCGTCGAGGCAGCGGGCTGCTCGCAGGGTGGCGGGGGCGGGTCCGGCCTCGGGTGGCAGGCCGGCGCCGCGCAGCACCTCCACGTCGGCGCCGGTCACGATGTCCCCCGCCAGGGTGCAGCGCAGCACCAGGCCCGCCGGCCAGTGCGCGAGCACTGGGCCCAGTGGCACCTGCAGCACGTCCATCTCCAGGCCGTCACGGTCCGGCGCTCCCGAGGCCAGCGGGATACCGGACGGCGCCATGTCCATGTCGCCGTGGTCCATGCCCTCCATGTCGCCGTGGTCCATGCCCTCCATGTCCCCGTCGTCCATGCCCTCCATGTCCCCCTGGTCCATGGCGTCGGAGGAAGACGTCGCCATGCGGCTCGCGGCGGACGATCGCTGCGCACGGACGTCAGCGAGCTCGGCGGCGACACGGTCCAATGCGGCGCCGACGTCCATCGGTGCGTTCACCGCGGCCCGCGCCCGCGGGGAAGGGAGCTGGTCCCACACCAGCTCGACCCGCTCGCCGAGCTGCGCTCCGGCGTCCCCGCACACCACCAGCACGTCGGCATCGGCCGGTGACGTGGCCACCGCCCAGCCGCACGCCACGACCCGCGCCTCCAGCGCCGCACGTGTGGTCCACCACCCCGGCACCTCGACCGCCAGCACGTGCACCCGCTGCAGGGACCAAGCCGCGAGCCGGTCACTCACACCCATCGCAGCGCTCCTTCGCGCCACGCCCACAGCACCGCCAGCAGCAGCGCCCCGAGGAAGACGAACATCTCGATGACCGCTGATGCTCCGACCGACGCCACGACGAGCGACCACGGGTACATGAACAGCATCTCGACGTCGAAGGCCAGGAAGACGAGGGTCAGCGGGTACCAGCGGGCGTGGAACCGCGACAGCGCGTGTTGCGCCGGCGGCCAACCGGACTGGAACGGCAGGGCCTCCTGCACCTGCGCGGCGAGAGTGGTCATGCGATGCACACCGTAGGCAACAGCGACGAACGCTGACGCCCAGATCGCGGCCCAGAATAGGGCCGAGAAGCCAGAGTTCACGGGGTCCCTCCACGCGCAGCGGGGCCGCAGGCAGCGGCCGAGGACAGGTCATGGCAAGGCGCTACGAAACGTAGCGCGCAATGACCGGCCTAGGTTCGCGCGATGCCGAGCACCACGGGAGATGAGCTCAGCAGCGGCGGTGGGCGCCGCCGCCGCAAGATCACGAACGAGGTCTGAGGGTCGCCCCCGGGCCGATCTCCAGGCCACTTCGACAGGCTCGTCAGACCGAGCAAGAGGAGCGCGGCCAGCACACCCAGACAGGTGGCGGTGTGATGAGGTGCGCCGTGGAGCGGATAGCTGCCGGCGCGGTGACCCACGGCGCCTTCGTGAGCGTTAGCCGCCGTCGCCCTGAGCCACCGCCCGTCGGGCTCCTCGGGAGCCGAAGTTCCGTGAACCGATGAGACGGCGCGAGCGGCGCTCGCTCGGGGTGTCAGCACCTCGTGCATCGACGTGACGCCGTGCATGAAGAACAGCCCCGCGACGGCCACCAACGCCAGCACAGAAGGCGCCCAAACGGGCCATCCGGGGCACTGGGGACGTCGCATACCCCAGGAGGCTATGTCGACCAGCTGTCGTTCGCGCGTCGAAAAGTCCAAACCGCGGGATCGTTTGGTGCGGAGGGCCGTCGGCACCGCCAGCGGACACCCGGCGTGGACCATGTCACCAGACTCGATCTGTGCATGAGCCAGGCGGTGAACGCCGCCAGCCGTACGACCCGTGAACGCTTGCTTGTCGTACGCCCGCTGCCCATGTCGGGTCACGATTGTCGTCCGGCGGCCCATCCGAATGGCACCACACGTGCAGGCCGGTAGTCGAGGGCGGGGCGGGGTCAGCCGACGCCGGCGTAGCTGTGCCAGCCGACGATGAAGACGTTCACGACGAGGAAGTTGAACAGCAGGCACCCGAAGCCGATGATTGCGATCACGGCGGACTTGCGCCCGGCCCAGCCGCGGGTCGCGCGCGCGTGCAGGTACCCGGCGTAGACGACCCAGATGACGAAGGTCCAGACCTCCTTGGGGTCCCAGCCCCAGTAGCGGCCCCACGCGCTCTCGGCCCAGATCGCGCCCGCGACCAGCGTGAAGGTCCACAGCGGGAACGCCACGGCGTGCAGGCGGTACGACGCAAGGTCGAGCTCGCGCGCCCCCGGCAGCGAGTCCATGAACGACCGCGACACCGGCTTGCCCGCCAGCCGGCGGCGCTCGCGACGGTCCTGGGCCAGGTAGAGCACGGTGAGCGAGAAGGCGAGGGTGAGCAGCGCGGAGGCGATGAACGCCACGCTCACGTGGATCGCCAGCCAGTAGCTCTTCAGCGACGGCACCACCTGAGCCGCGCGGGTGTAGAGCACCGTGACCGCGAGCCCGAGCGTCAGCAGCACCGGCCCGACCACGAACGCACCGAGGTAGCGCAGGTCGCCCCACTTCAGCGCGAGCAGGTACACGAGGGTCACGACCGCAGCGCCGGCGGTAGAGAACTCGAACATGTTGCTCCACGGCGGGCGCTGGACGGCGGCGCCGCGCATGGCCACCGAGCCCGCGTGCAGGAGCAGCGACAGGATCGTCAGCGACGTGCCGATGGCGGCCGCGCGCCGCTTCTCGGGCTCGGCCTCGACAGCCGCCGGTGCAGGCGCCGCCTCGACCGGCCCCCCGGCGCCCACGAGCTCGCGCTCGACCACGCCGGCCCGCTCGCGCCGGCGCTCGGCCCGAGCAGCGCCGCCCGCGAGGTCGGTCGTGTAAGCCACGAACGCCACGGCGTAGCTGGCCATGGAGCCGTAGAGCAGGATGTTCGCCTGCGTGGCCAGGGTCTCGTTGACGCTCACGCGCCCCTCCTCATCGGACGACCGCCGCCGGCAGCCCACCGGAGGGCAGGCCGCTCAGCGCGCGGTCGATCTCGTCGTCCAGGCCGGAGTCCTCGCCACGGGCGATCGCGCCGACCTCCACCAGGGTACGGGCCGGGTCGTCGTCGTCCGGCCGCACCCGCACGAAGACGCGGC
>DATAKN010000011.1:0-5018 GCA_036261595.1 Marmoricola sp. | reverse complement strand
GATGGTGTCCTCGTTGTGGATCGCGTTGAGCAGCCGCTCGTACGCCGTCCACAGCAGCGCCATGCCGGGCGCCTCGTAGATGCCGCGCGACTTGGCCTCGATGATCCGGTTCTCGATCTGGTCGGACATGCCCAGGCCGTGGCGGCCGCCGATCGTGTTCGCCTCGTGGACGAGGTCGACCGCGGTGGCGAAGGTGCGGCCGTTGATCGCGACCGGCCGCCCCGCCTCGAAGCGGATCGAGACGTCCTCGGTCTCGATCGACACCGAGGGATCCCAGAACTTCACGCCCATGATCGGCTCGACGGTCTCCAGGGACACGTCGAGGTGCTCGAGGGTCTTGGCCTCGTGGGTGGCACCCCAGATGTTGGCGTCGGTGGAGTAGGCCTTCTCCTGCGAGTCGCGGTAGGGCAGGTCGCGCGCGGTGAGCCAGGCACTCATCTCGTGGCGACCGCCGAGCTCCTCGACGAAATCGGCGTCCAGCCACGGCTTGTAGATCCGCAGGGCCGGGTTCGCCATCAGGCCGTAGCGGTAGAACCGCTCGATGTCGTTGCCCTTGAACGTCGACCCGTCACCCCAGATGTCCACGCCGTCCTCGTGCATGGCGCGCACCAGCATCGTGCCGGTGACGGCACGACCCAGCGGCGTGGTGTTGAAGTAGGCGCGGCCGCCGCTGCGGATGTGGAAGGCACCGCAGGCCATCGCCGCGAGACCCTCCTCCACGAGCGGGCCCTTGCAGTCCACGAGACGGGAGATATCGGCGCCGTACTGGGTGGCCCGGCCGGGCACGGAGGCGATGTCGGGCTCGTCGTACTGGCCGATGTCAGCGGTGTAGGTGCACGGAATCGCGCCCTTCTCGCGCATCCACGCGACCGCCACCGAGGTGTCGAGACCACCGGAGAACGCAATGCCGACGCGCTCGCCGACGGGAAGTGAGGTGAGGACCTTGGACACCCGAGAAGTATGCATGACGCTGCATGGTCATGCAAAACCGACGACGGCTCAGATCGCGCAGCCGTCCGGGCCGCAGGCGTCCGCACCGCCGACCACGTCGAGGCTCGGGTGGGCGTCGGCCCACGCCTTGTCCAGCACCTGGAGGAACACCTCGCTCGGCTGGGCACCGGAGACGCCGTACTTGCGGTCCACGACGTAGAACGGCACGCCCGTCGCCCCGAGGGCGGCGGCCTCACGGATGTCGGCCTCGACGTCGGCGGCGTACGCGTCCGTGGTGAGGACGTCCTTGGCCTGCACCTCGTCGAGGCCCACGCCGGCCGCGATCCGCAGCAGGGTGTCGTGGTCGGCGACGTTCTGGGTCTCGATGAAGTACGCCGAGAGCAGCGCCTCCTTGAGCCGGCCCTGGAGCTCCGGCCCCCCGGTCTCCAGGGCGTGGTGGAGCAACCGGTGCGCGTCGACCGTCGAGACCCGCAGCGACTGGTGGTGGCGGAACAGCAGACCCTCCTCGGCGGCCACCGCCTCGACCCGGTCGACCATCTGGCGACCGGCCTCCGGGCCACCGCCGTACTTGCGACCGAGCGCCTCGGCGACCGTCTCCACGGGGATCTTCGGCGCCGACGGGTCCAGCTCGAAGGAGCGCCACACGATCTCCACGTCGGCGCCGTGGTCGAACGTGGCCAGCGCCTTCTCCAGCCGGCGCTTGCCGATGTAGCACCACGGGCAGACGACGTCGCTCCAGATCTCGATCCGCATGGTCCGCACAACCGGGCCCCGGTCCGGTTTGTTCCCGGCCTCAGGGCTTCTCAGGGGTCGGCTCAGGGTCGGGTCCAGCGCTGTCCCCGATGCGGCGGAGCAGCCCCGGGCCGGAGGCTGGCTGCATGATCTCCATCGAATCCCTCACCGTGAGGTACGGCCGCTTCACCGCGGTCGACGACATCACGTTCACCGCCCGACCCGGGCGCGTGACCGGCTTCCTGGGGCCCAACGGCGCCGGCAAGTCGACCACCATGCGCGTCATGGTCGGCCTCACCCGGCCGACCAGCGGCGGCGCCACGATCTCCGGCCGTCCGTACGCCGACCTGCCCAACCCGGGGCTCGAGGTCGGGGTGCTGCTCGACGCCTCGGCCCAGCACGCGGGTCGGACCGGCCGGGAGATCCTCACCCTCGCCCAGCGGACGATGGGCCTGCCGCGGGCGCGGGTCGAGCAGATGCTGCACCGGGTGAGCCTGACCGACGCGGAGGCCGGCCGCCGGGTCCGCAACTACTCGCTGGGCATGCGCCAGCGGCTCGGCATCGCCACGGCGCTGATCGGTGACCCCGAGGTGCTCGTCCTCGACGAGCCGGCCAACGGCCTGGACCCGGCGGGCATCCGGTGGATGCGCGATCTCCTCCGGGACTACGCCGACCAGGGCGGCACCGTGCTGCTGTCCTCGCACCTGCTCCACGAGATCGAGGTGATCGCCGACGACCTGGTCGTGATCGGCAACGGGCAGATCGTCGCCCAGGGCACGAAGGCGGAGCTGCTCGAGGCGGCCGGGACCGTCGTACGGGCCGTCGAACCGCTGCGGCTGGTCACCGCGCTCGAGCGGTCCGGGGTGGGCGCCTCGCTCTCCCCCGACGGCACCGTGCGCACCGACGCCGACCCCGCGCACGTGGGGCAGGTGGCCCTGGGGGCGGGCGTCGCCCTCACCGAGCTGAGGTCGGCCGACGGAGCCGGCCTGGAGGAGATGTTCCTCGAGCTCACCGCAGAGTCACAGCGAGAAGGAGCAGCAGCATGAGCGCCACCACCACCAGCGTGGAGCGGATCGCTCCTCGGTCGCACCGCCCCGCGCCGGCGCCGATCCCGATGTCGCGGATCGTCGGCATCGAGCTGCGCAAGATGTTCGACACCCGCTCGGGGTTCTGGCTCATGGCCAGCATCGGCATCGCCTCCCTGGTGGCCACCGGGGCGGTGATCCTGTGGGCGCCCGACTCGGAGCTCACCTTCTCGACGTTCGCGACCGCGATCGGATTCCCGATGGCCGTGATCCTGCCGATGGTCGCCGTCCTCTCGGTGACCAGTGAGTGGACGCAACGCAGCGGTCTCACGACGTTCGCGCTGGTGCCGCACCGCGGTCGGGTGATCAGCGCGAAGCTGATCGGCGTCGTGGCCGTCGGGATCGCCTCGATGCTGGTGGCGTTCGTCGTCGGGGCCTTCGGCAACGTCGTCGGCACCGCGATCACCGGCGTCCACACGACCTGGAACATCAGCCTGCTGGACCTCGGTCTGATCATCGTCGGCAACATCCTGGGGATGCTGGTCGGCTTCATGTTGGGCGTCCTGATCCGCAACTCCCCGGGCGCGATCGTGTCCTACTTCGTCTACGGCTTCGTCGCCCCGACGCTGTTCGAGGTGCTGGCCGCTCACCAGCAGTGGTTCGCCGACCTCCGAGGCTGGGTGGACTTCAACTTCGCCCAGTCCGCCCTCTTCAACGGCGACGTCAGCGCGCACGACTGGGCCCAGATCGGCGTCTCGGGCCTCATCTGGCTGGTGATCCCCCTGGCCATCGGCCTCCGCCTGGTGCTCCGGTCCGAGGTGAAGTAGCGCTCACCGCTCAGGAACGCGCCGAGGCGTCGCAAACGAAAACGTTTGCGACGCCTCGGCGCGCGTTGTCGGCGTCCGTTCGGAACGCCTCGGGGTCAGCGGGTCGCGGTGCCCTCGACGTAGTCGGAGTCGTGGCTCTTGACCCAGGCCATCAGCTTGCGCAGCTCGCGGCCGGTGGCCTCGATCGGGTGCTGCTCGCCCTTGGCCCGCAGCGCCTTGAACTCCGGTGCGCCGGCGTCCTGGTCGTCGATGAACCGCTGCGCGAAGGAGCCGTTCCTGACGTCCTCCAGGACCGCCTTCATGTTCTCCTTCACCTCGGGCGTGATCACCCGCGGGCCGGAAACGTAGTCGCCGTACTCGGCGGTGTCGGAGACCGACCAGCGCTGCTTGGCGATGCCGCCTTCGTACATCAGGTCGACGATCAGCTTCAGCTCGTGCAGGCACTCGAAGTAGGCGACCTCCGGCTGGTAGCCGGCTTCGGTCAGCACCTCGAAGCCGTACATCACCAGCTGCGAGGCGCCACCGCAGAGCACCGCCTGCTCGCCGAACAGGTCGGTCTCGGTCTCCTCGGCGAAGGTGGTCTTGATGCCCCCGGCGCGCAGGCCGCCGATCGCCTTCGCGTAGGACAGCGCGAGGTCCCAGGCCTTGCCGGAGGCGTCCTTCTCCACCGCGACGAGCACCGGTACGCCGCGGCCGTCGACGTACTCGCGACGGACGAGGTGACCGGGGCCCTTCGGCGCGACCATGAAGACGTCGACGCCCTCGGGCGGAGTGATGTAGCCGAACCGGATGTTGAAGCCGTGGCCGAACACGAGCGTGTCGCCCGGGGTCAGGCCGGGCGCGATCTCCTCGGCGTACAGCTTGCGCTGGTGCTGGTCGGGGGCAAGGATCACGATCACGTCCGCCTCCTCGACCGCCTCGGCCGGGGTGAGCACGCGCAGGCCCTCGGCCTCAGCCTTCTCGCGGCTCTTCGAGCCCGGCTGCAGGCCGATCCGGACGTCGACGCCCGAGTCGCGCAGTGACAGCGCGTGGGCGTGGCCCTGGCTGCCGTAGCCGATCACGGCGACGCTCTTGCCCTGGATCAGGGACAGGTCGGCGTCGTCGTCGTAGAACATTTCAGCCACGGGGGCTCTCCTTCTGCTTTCTCATCTGGTGCGGTGCTGTGGTCCCTGATACGCCGTACGGCGCGTGTTCAGTGACCATAACCCCGCTTTACATGGGGTTCTTCGGGACTGTTGATCAGCCGGCCTGCGGCACGGGCACGGGGGCGGGGCGGAGCGTGCGCTCGGTGATCGACCGACCGCCACGGCCGATCGCGACCAGGCCGGACTGCACCAGCTCGCGGATGCCGAACGGCTCGACCACCTTGAGGAAGTCGGTGAGCTTGTCGGAGTTGCCGGTGACCTCGAGCGTGATCGCGTCGGTGGCGACGTCGACCACCCGCGCCTTGAACAGCTGGACGATGTCGAGCACGTGCGAACGG
>DATAKN010000321.1:0-2155 GCA_036261595.1 Marmoricola sp. | reverse complement strand
CGAGATCCGCGGCCGCAAGCTGGGCATCGTCGGCTACGGCAACATCGGCTCGCAGCTGTCGGTGATCGCCGAGATGCTCGGCATGCAGGTCTACTACTACGACACCGAGGAGAAGCTCGCGCTGGGCAACGCCAAGCGCTGTTCCACGCTGGAGGAGCTGCTCGACGAGGTCGAGGCGGTCACGCTGCACGTCGACGGGCGGCCCGGGAACGCCGGCATCTTCGGTGCCGAGCAGTTCGCCCGGATGCGTCCGCGGTCGTTGTTCCTGAACCTCTCCCGCGGATTCGTCGTGGACTACCAGGCGCTGCACGACGCGCTGGCGTCCGGACACATCGCCGGGGCCGCGGTCGACGTGTTCCCCAACGAGCCGAAGAAGCGCGGCGACGCGTTCAGCTCCCCGCTCATCGGACTGCCGAACACCATCCTCACCCCGCACGTGGGCGGATCGACGGAGGAGGCTCAGGAGGACATCGGCCGGTTCGTCGCGGGCAAGCTCCGCGACTACGCGCTGCACGGCACCACGACGCTGTCGGTCAACCTGCCGATGCTCGCACCGGGCGACGTCGCCCACGCGCAGCGGGTCGCGCACCTGCACCACAACACGCCGGGTGTGCTGGCGCACCTCAACCAGGTCCTCGCCGAGCACGACATCAACATCGACGCCCAGGTGCTGGCCACCCGCGGCTCCCTCGGCTACGTCGTCACCGACACCGACTCGGTGGTCTCCCCCGAGGTGCTCGCCGCGCTCGGCGGCCTCGCCGACACCGTGCGCCTGCGCGTCATCGACTGATCAAGGACGCGCAGGCACACTGGAACCGCGGCTCAGCCGCCGCAGCCTGTGCTGTCCCCGGCGAACACGTCGCCCGCCCGGAACGGCGAGCCGGCCGCGGCCCGGTTCAGCGAGCGAGCCCCAGCACGGGTCAGCACGAGTGAGGGGCTGCTGTCGCCCCAGGAGTCCCGATAGCCGGTGCGGTCGTGCACCCGCAGGATCGCGGCCCGGCCGCCACCGTTGACCCTGGCGCTGATCACGCGCGTGCCGGTGTCGACACGCAACCTGGTCCACCGCACGTCCGGTCCGGCACCCGTGTAGGCCACGCCGCCGGCCAGGCGGATCGTGCCGGCGTGGCTGTCGCGGCCGGCGGAGCGGAGCGGGAACGACAGCACCACGTCGTCACCCCACTCGCGCTCGGCGGCCGCGCCGGTCGCGACGACGTAGTTGCGGCCGTCGGTGAGCTGCTGGGCCGTCTCGGGCGTCAGCTTGATCGTGACGCCGTACGAGCCGTCGTGCGACGCGGCGCCCGGCGACGCGGCTGCCCCGGACGTGGCTGCGGCGAGGGTCAGCGGAGTCGCTGCCAGCCCGGTCGCGAGAAGTGCGGCGGTCGCACGACGAACCAGTCGTCCGCGGCGACCCGAGAATGCCGTCACACTGCTGTGCATGGTGGAGTCCTCTCTGTGGGATCCCTCCCGGAGAGGCCTTACCCAGCCCGCACGTCTTGACGCGCGTCCGTCGTGGATCAGCCGCCGCTCTCGTCGAGCGTGCGCATCCGGGTGCGGTAGTCCTGCTCGTCGATCTCGCCCCGGGCGAACCGCTCCTTGAGGATCGCGCGCGGATCGGGACCGCGTACGCCGGGCGCTGCGTGCGTCATCGTCGAGAGGCTCGTCGTGCCGCGCAGGATCGCGACGACCGCCACCACGACGGCGATCACGACCACCAGCATCAGCAGGACCATCAGCCATCCGGCGCCGTAGCCGTCGCCGTGCATCGACCAGCGACCGTTGCCGTCGTCCCACATCATTCGCCACCACATCCTCGATCCACGGATGTGACCAGCGTGCGCGCGGCCTGCAGGGCCGGGAACGGCCTTACGTCCCCTGCTCGAACCCGAAGGTCCCGACGGGCTGCAGGCGTGCCTCGAGCGCACCGGTGAGGAGGCTGACCAGCGCCTCGAGCTGGATGTCGGCAGAGACCGGGAGCTCCTGGTCCGATCCCTCGAGCGCCCGGGCCGCGAGCCCTGCCTTGCTGTCGATCAGCTCGGCGATCTTCGTGTCCAGCGTCTGCGCGGCGATGATCCGCCACGCGGTGACCGGCATGTCCTGCCCGATCCGGTGGACGCGGTCGATCGCCTGGGTCTGCTCGGCGTCGGTCCAGGACAGC
>DATAKN010000314.1:0-13732 GCA_036261595.1 Marmoricola sp. | reverse complement strand
GCTCGTGCTCCTCGACGGGTACGCCGGCAAGGTGATCGACACCTTCGGCCACTTCGTCGTCGGCGGCTCGCTGCTGGTCGGGCTGATCGTGTTCGCGATCCTGCTGGTCATCCAGTTCGTGGTCATCACCAACGGTGCCGGTCGCGTCGCCGAGGTGGGCGCCCGCTTCACCCTGGACGCGATGCCCGGCAAGCAGATGGCGATCGACGCCGACCTCAACTCCGGCCTGATCGACGAGGAGGAGGCCCGCAGGCGCCGTCGCGAGGTGCACGCGGAGGCCGACTTCTACGGGGCCATGGACGGTGCGTCGAAGTTCGTGAAGGGCGACGCGATCGCGGCGATCGTGATCACGCTGGTCAACCTGCTCGGCGGCTTCGGCGTCGGTGTCGGCCAGAAGCACATGGGCTTCGGTGACGCGGTCTCGACGTACAGCCTGCTCTCGGTCGGCGACGGTCTGGTCTCCCAGATCCCGGCGCTGCTGCTCTCCGTCGCCACGGGCCTGATCGTGACCCGGTCCACGGGCGAGGACGACATGGGCTCGGACATCCTGCGTCAGCTCACCGCCAACCGGACGCCGATGCGCGTCGCCGGGTTCGCCGCGCTCGCGCTGTGCCTGATCCCCGGGCTGCCGAAGATCCCGTTCATCCTCGCCGGCGGCATCGTGCTGATCGCCTCCACCCGTGTCGCGGTCGACCCGGAGCCCCTGGAGTCCGAGAGCGACACGCTGGCGCTGCCGTCCCCCGACTCCCCCGAGATCCTGGCCGCCGAGATCCAGGTCGATCCGCTCGGGCTGGAGCTCTCCGCGGACATCATCGACCTGGTCGACCCGAGCGCGGGTGGCGACCTGCTGGACCGGGTCAAGGCGCTGCGGCGCAAGGTGGCCTCCGACATCGGCATCGTCGTTCCGCCGGTGCGCACCCGCGACAACCTGGATCTGCCGCTGCGGACCTACGCGATCAAGCTGTTCGGCATCGAGGTCGCCCGTGGCGAGGCGCCCCCGGGCACCGTGCTGGCGATCGGCGACTTCCTCGGCTCGCTGCCGGGCCAACCGACACGCGAGCCGGTCTTCGGGCTGGAGGCGAAGTGGATTCCCGCCGAGCTGCGCAACCAGGCCGAGATCAGCGGAGCCACCGTCGTCGACCGTGCCTCGGTGATCACCACCCACCTGGCCGAGGTCGTCACCACGCACGCGGCGCGGCTGCTGGGTCGCGAGGACGTGCGGATGCTGACCGACGTCGTGAAGCGCACCCACCCGGTCGTGGTCGAGGAGCTCACGCCCACGACGATGAGCCTCGGCGAGGTGCAGCGCGTCCTGCAGACCCTGCTCGACGAGGGCGTCTCCGTGCGGGACCTGGTCCGGATCTTCGAGGCGCTGTCGCTGCGCGCTGCGGTCACCAAGGACCTGGACTCGCTGGTCGACGCCGCCCGCCAGTCGCTGGGTCCGGCCATCGTCGCGCCGTACGTCGTCGACGGCACGATCCACGTGATGAGCCTGGAGCCGCAGCTGGAGCAGCGGATGCTCGAGGACCTGCGGCCGACCGAGCAGGGGACGGTGATCGCGATGGACCCGGAGCTCGGCCAGTCGATCCTGCACCAGATCTCCGGTCTGCTCACCGATGCGGAGAACGCCGGCCACCGGCCCGTGCTGGTCTGCTCGCCACAGATCCGGGCAGCCCTGCGACGACTGCTGCGGCCGTCCCTGCACCAGCTCCCCGTTCTCTCCTACCAGGAGCTCGTCGGTGCCGCGACGGTGCGGTCGGTCGGCGTGATCTCCCCCGACCGGATGGCGGTGACGGCATGACGCCCCTCCTGCAGGCACGGCGATGAGCCCGCTCTCCGGCAAGGTCATCGGCGCCGCGACCCTGGTCTCCTCACCTGCTCTCTGGCTGGCGCTGGTCGACCGGACCCTGCCCCTCGACGTCGCGCTGACCCGCTACCTGGTCGCGCTCGTCCTGTGCTGGGCCGCGCTCAGCCTGGTCGCCACCTGGGCGTTCCCGGACGCCCACAGCCTCAGGCTGCAGCGCGAGGCCGCCGAGAAGGAGCGGGCCGGCGACACGGCCCTCGACATCGGCAACGACGACGCCTGAGTCACCCCCGTCGGCCGACGGAGCCGATCAGTAGCGCGGCGGCGCCGCGAACCCGGAGCCGCCCTCGGCGACCGCGACGATCGTGCACGGCTCGATCAGGATCGGCGGTGATCCGATCAGCTGGGAGCCCGGCGACTCCGCGGCGATGGCCGTGAAGCTGGTCTGGAACGCGTCGCGCGCCACGTCGTCGACGAACACGTAGCAGCCCTCGAACCACTCGCGCGGCCGCATCCGCCAGGTCTTGAACCGCAGCCCGTCCATGCCGGAGAACCGGGCATGGGAGGTCCGCTCGACGTACTCGGCCAGCGTCGTCTCCGCACCCTCCGGCGCCTCGGCGAGCGACCAGCGCACGGTCAGTCCTGACATGGAGGTGGTGGTCATGCTCTGACTCCTTCCAGCGGCTGGTCGGACCCCAGCCAGTGCAGCAGCAACCGGGCGCCGAAGCCGGTCGGGCCCTTGGTCCACTCGAAGCTGTCGCGCAGCGAGTCGCCCACCGAGGCGATGTCGAGGTGCGCCCAGGGCAGGCCCCCGGTGAAGTGCTGGAGGAAGAGGGCGGCCGTGATCGCCTGCGCCTGACGCGGCGCGTTGTCGGCGTCGGCGATCTTCGACTCCAGCAGCGACTCGTACTCCTCTGCCAGCGGCATCCGCCACATCCGCTCCCCCGACGCGACCGCGGCCCGGTCGATCAGTCGTGCGATCGCGTCGTCGGTGGCGAAGTAGCCGCCCGTGCTGAGGCCCAGCGCCACCTTCATGGCCCCGGTCAGCGTGGCCACGTCGACGAGCAGGTCCGGACGCAGCTTCGTCGCGGCGTACTGGAGGGCGTCGGCCATGACCAGGCGGCCCTCGGCATCGGTGTTGGTGACCTCGGTGGTGCGGCCGCCCCAGTGCCGGATGACGTCGCCAGGTCGCAGGGCGGCACCGCCGATCGCGTTCTCAGCGATCGCCAGGAGACCGGTGACCCGGACGGGCGAGCCGACCTCGCCCAGGGCGGACATGGTCGCGGCGACCACGCCGGCGCCGGTCATGTCGCGCTTCATGTTGACCATGCTCTCGCCCGGCTTGATCGAGAGCCCGCCGGTGTCGAAGGTGATGCCCTTGCCGACCAGGACGACGTGCGGGGCCCGACGGGCATGCGCCGGGGTGTACTCCAGCTGCACCAGTCGTGGCGGCGTCGCGGAGGCGCGGCCCACGGCGACGATGCCACCGAAGCCCTCCTTCTCGAGCTGGTCGACCTCCCACACCCGCGTCTTCAGGCCCTTTGCCTCGCCCATGCGGACCACCTCGTCGGCCAGCCAGGCCGGCGACTTGATGTTCGAGGGCACCGTCGCGAGCCGGCGAGCCTCCCAGCTCGCCCGGGCGATCGCCTCGGCCCGAGCGAGCACGGCCGGGTCGACCGGGGCGGCGGCGAGAAGGACCCGGCCGACGGCCGGGTCCTTCTCACCGGTGCGCAACGAGTAGCGGAACGAGCCGAGCACCGCTCCCGCCACGAAGGCGGTCAGGCCGTCGCCGTCACCGACGGCGTGCACCGACGACGCCACCGCGTCGCGGCCGCGGGTCGCTCGCGCCAGGGCTGCTCCCGCCCGGCGCAGCGCCGTCGGACTGCCGTCGCCGACGCCGACGACGTGCACGAGGAACCCGGGAAGCGACAGCGAGGTGAGGTCACCGGGCCGCGCGCCGGCGCAGACCGGCTCGAGGAGGGAGAGCAGGTCGACGCCGAGGTCGTCCTCGAGGCAGGAGGCACCGGGCCCGAGCTCGAGGTCGCCATCGTGGTCGAAGAGCGGCAGTGCGAGCACGTCCAGGCCCGTGCGCGACGGCGCCTGCTCGCTGTGCGCGAAGGTCGGGGGCACGAACGTCGGAGGCAGCACGGGCGGCATCGGCACGGGCCGACAATACGCGAAGGTCCCGCCGACCGTGCTCGTCGGCGGGACCTGCGTGCGTTCGTTGCGGCGGCGTCAGCCGACCACGTCCTTGAGTGCGTCGCCGAGTGCGCCGGCTTCTTCTGCGTTCAGCTCGACCACCAGTCGACCACCGCCTTCGAGCGGGACGCGCATCACGATGCCGCGACCCTCCTTGGTGACCTCGAGCGGCCCGTCGCCGGTCCGCGGCTTCATCGCCGCCATGCGCACACCTCTTCCTTTGCGTGGATCAGAGCGCCGGTTCCCAGACGTTTGACGCTGCCGGAGGCCATTATTCCCCATGACCGCCGACAGGGGAGAATCCGCGCGCAGCCTCGTGCGGCGCTCGGAGCCGCCGCCACAACGGTCCGCGGGTCGGCCGAATGAACGGTGGTGCGGCAGACTCGGCCCGTGCACGCCCGTTCCGCGCTGTTCGACCTGTACGGCGACCACCTGCTCGGCCGAGGCGGCAGCGCACCCGTCGCGGCGCTGATCCGGCTGCTCGAGCCGCTGGGAATCAGGGCCCCGGCAGTCCGGACCGCGATCTCACGCATGGTCAGCCAGGGCTGGTTGACGCCGGTCGAGGTGGAGGTCGACGGGAGTGCCGCGGCGGTGCCCGGGTACGCCGTCACCGAGCGCGCGCGCCTGCGGCTGGACCGCGCCGGCGCGCGCATCTACCGGACCGGCGCCGCCGGCTGGGACGGCCGTTGGCACGTGCGGGTGCTCGCGCCGATCGCCGACCGCGGTCGCCGTGAACGCGTCCGGAGCCAGCTGCGGTTCCTGGGCCTGGCCCCGCTCACCGACAGCACCTGGGTCAGCCCGCACCCCTCCGTCGAGGTCGACCAGCTGCTGCTCGACGAAGACCTGACGGCGGTCTCGCTGACCACCTCCGACATCGGCCCGGTGGAGCTGGTGCTCGGCGCCTTCGACGTCGCGGCGCTGGCCCGCGAGTACGACGCCTGGCTGGCCGGCGCGGTCCGCCTCGTCGAGGCCTCAGGGCCCGCGACGGACGGGGTCGCTGCGTACGTCGTACGGTCCGAGCTGCTGCACAGCTGGCGGAAGTTCCTGTTCAGCGACCCCGGGCTGCCGGCGTCGTTGCTGCCCCCCGACTGGCCGGGCCTGCGGGCTGCGGCATTCTTCGACGAGCACGCCGCCCGTCTCCTCCCCGCAGCCACCCGGTTCATCGACCAGTGCCTGACCCCCACCGAAGCAGGAGCCCCCACATGACCGACCAGCAGCCCGTCACCTACGAGATCGTCGAGGGCGTCGCAACCATCACCCTCAACCGCCCCGACGCGATGAACAGCCTGGACATCGCCACCAAGGAGCTGCTCCGCGACACCGTGGTCGAGGCGGCCGGGGACGATGCGGTGCGCTGCGTGGTGCTCACCGGAACCGGCCGGGCCTTCTGCGTCGGGCAGGACCTCAAGGAGCACGTGCAGCTGCTCGAGAGCGGTGGTTCCGACCAGCTGTTCACCACCGTCGAGAAGCACTACAACCCGACGGTGACCGCGCTGGCGACGATGCCCAAGCCGGTGATCGCGGCGGTCAACGGGGTGGCGGCCGGCGCCGGCGCGAGCCTGGCCTTCGCCTGCGACCTGCGGATCGTCGCCCAGTCGGCCGGGTTCAACCTGGCCTTCCCGGGGGTCGCGCTGTCGTGCGACACCGGCGCGTCCTGGACGCTCCCGCGGCTGGTCGGGCGGGCGAAGGCGATCGAGCTGCTCTACTTCCCCAGCACGATCGACGCGGCGAAGGCCCTGGAGCTCGGCCTGGCGACGTCCGTCGTACCGGACGAGGAGCTGGCGACCGAGGTGACCACCCTGGCCGCCCGGCTGGCCTCCGGCCCGACCCTCTCCTACGCCTCCATGCGTCAGTCCGTGAACTTCTCCAGCAGCCACGACCTCCCCGAGTCCCTCTCCTTCGAGATGGAGAAGATGAACCTCACCGGCGCCTCCGAGGACCACCGCAACGCCGTCTCCGCCTTCGTCGCCAAGCAGAAGCCGACCTTCCACGGTCGGTGAGTCCGGCTCGTTGAGTAGCCAGTTCGTCACCGTTGAGTAGCCAGTCCGTCAACGTCGAGTGGTCGATCGAACAGACGCGCGTCTGACGAACTGCCCACTCGAGTACGACGTACTGGCTACTCGACGTTCACGAACCCCCGACTCAACGGGTGGCGTGGATGGTGCGGAGGAGGCCGCGGGGGCCGGTGCGGTACTTCTGCCGGTGGGTCAGGTGGTGGCCGTACTCCACGGTGAGCGCACGACCGGGCAGCACCTGGTTGAACCACTGCGTCATCGTGCCGTGGCAGCCGTTGTTGCAGGTGAAGCGCTTGCGCGGGAGGTGCAGGAACCGGCTCAGCCGGTGCGCCATCGTGCGGGTCTTGCCGTAGGAGTTGTCCACGCCGAAGAGCGGCTGGTGGAAGCTCACGACGTAGTCGGGTCGGATCTCGCTCAGGAACGCCATGATCGCCTGCGTCTCCGGCTCCGAGGCCGGACGCGGCCCGGAGTAGTAGCTGCCGCCCTGGCGGATCCAGTGCACCGGGAAGTTGCGGTTCAGGTCCACCCCATGGGCGTTCGTGCGGCTGTGCCGGGCGACGCCGTCCGGGTTCAGGAACGGCACCACCCAGATGTCGGCACCGGCGATCCGTCGCCCGTCGCGCAGGTTCTGCAGGATGCGGGCCGGCTGCGCCTCGTTGCCGTGCATCGACGCGATGAACACCGCCTTGCGCGGTGAGCTGGGGTCACCGAGGTGCCAGGCCTTGATCGGTCTGCCCCGGACGCTGTGCCCGATCACCCGTACCTCGAGCACCGCGCTCGCGGCGATGGCCTGCGTGTGCCCTGCCGAGGTCCGCGGCGCGGCCTGGGCGGCCGGCGGCCCCACCAGCGACGCTGCGACCGCGAGGAGGACGAGAAGACCCGAGAACCGGCGCATCAGGACAGCTTGCCCGCGACCAGCAGGTAGGTCCACACGATCGATCCGACCAGCATGCCGAGGTGGGCGAGCACGGACAGGCCCGGCCCCTCACCCCAGGAGTCTGCGGCCGGACCGGAGGCGTGGCGACCACGCGCTGGCATCCAGCGCAGCAGGATCAGGAGCCCGGCGGCCGTGGTCACCCACCAGCAGAGCAGGCCGACGTACCCGACGGCCTTGCCGACGCCGCTGAAGAGGAACGTGCTCCACAGCAGGAGTGCGAGCACGCCGAAGATGGTGTGGACGTTGACGACGCCGCGTGGGATGTCGAGGTGGCCAGCCGCTTCCTCGTCCCCCGTGGTCAACCGCACCCGGGTCAGCACCACGACGACGGCCGCCAGGGCCGTGAGCACGAAGGCGATGCGTTCGGGAGTCACGGGCTCAGTGTGCCCGAACCTGACTCCGGAGGGGTGGAAGCGTCGATCTGCGCGGCGAGCCGCTCCAGCAACGCGTCCACCTCGCTGGCCCGGTAACCGCGCACCGCGGTGGAGAACCGGAGCGATTTCAGGTCAGCCCCGGTCAGCGGCCGGTCCGCCGGTACGACGGCGTCCGGGCGGTCGTCGTACGCACGCGCGAGCGGCGCGCCGTGACCCGACGCCACCACCGCGACCCCGCCGATCGCCAGCACGATCAGCACCGCGAAGAACCACATCATCGCCGGATCACCTCGCCGCCGCCATGATCGAGACCGCCTCCTCGACGTCGTCGGTGAGCTGCAGCATGTCGAGGTCGGCCCGCGCGATCTTGTTCTGAGCGAGCACGGTGCCCCGCAGCCAGTCCAGCAGCCCGCTCCAGTAGTCCACCCCGACCAGCACCACCGGGAACGACGTGACCTTGCGCGTCTGCACGAGCGTGACCGCCTCGAAGAGCTCGTCGAAGGTCCCCATGCCGCCGGGCATCACGACGAAGCCCTGGGAGTACTTCACGAACATGGTCTTGCGGGCGAAGAAGTACCGGAAGTTCACGCCGAGGTTGACGTAGTCGTTGACGCCCTCCTCGAAGGGCAGCTCGATGCCCAGGCCGACGCTGACCCCACCGGCCTCGGCGGCGCCGCGGTTGGCGGCCTCCATCGCACCGGGTCCCCCGCCGGTGATCACCGCGAACCCCTCCCGGGCGAGCGAGGCGCCGAGCGCGACTGCCTGCTCGTAGTACGGGTCGTCGCGGCGCGTGCGGGCACTGCCGAAGACCGCGATCGCAGGTCCGAGCTCGGCGAGCGCACCGAAGCCCTCGACGAACTCCGCCTGGATCCGCAGCACTCGCCACGGGTCGGTGTGCACCCAGTCGCTCGGGCCGCGGGAGTCCAGCAGTCGCTGGTCGGTGGTGGACAGGTCGACCTGCTGGTCGCGCAGGAACGTCGGCCCCTTCCGCTTCATGGCTCGGCCGCGGTCCTCGACCGACTCGCGGGGCTGATCGGTCACGCCGCCCCCAGCCATGCCCGCAGGGCCTGCTCGCACTGCCGCATCTGCTCGATCGGCACGTGCTCGTCCTGCTTGTGGGCGAAGGAGGGGTCACCCGGCCCGTAGTTCACCGCCGGTACGCCGAGCACGGTGAACCGGGCGACGTCGGTCCAGCCGAACTTGGGCCGCACCTCTCCCCCGACCGACGCGACGAACGCCTTGGCCGCCGGTACGTCGAGACCCGGTCGCGCCCCGGGAGCGGAGTCGGTGACGGTGAGCTCGAAGCCGTCGAAGAACTCGCGCACGAACGCCAGCGCCTCCTCCTCGGTGCGGTCCGGACCGAACCGGTGATTGACCGTGACGACGGCCTCGTCGGGGATGACGTTGGTCGCGACGCCGCCGCGGATCAGCACGGCGTTGAGGCCCTCGTGGTACTCCAGCCCGTCGACGACCGGCCGGCGGGCGTCGTACTCGTCGAGACGGCGCAGGATCTCGCCGGCCCGGTGGATCGCGTTGACGCCCTTCCACGACCGCGCGGAGTGCGCACGCTCACCACGGGTGCGTACCTCGACGCGGAGCGTGCCCTGGCAGCCTGCCTCGATCCCGGCGTCCGAAGGCTCCATCAGGATCGCGAAGTCGGCCTCGAGCAGGTCGGGGCGCTCCTCGGCGATCCGGCGCAGCCCGTTGGCCTCCGCCTCGATCTCCTCGCAGTCGTAGAAGACGTAGGTCACGTCGCGGTTCGGCTCGGGTACGCCGGCCGCGAGCCTGAGCGCGACCGCGACACCGCTCTTCATGTCGCACGTGCCCAGGCCGTGGAGGAAGGTGCCGTCGTTGCGGCACGGGAGGTTGTCGTTCAACGGGACGGTGTCGATGTGTCCGGCGATCACCACCCGCTCGCCGCGGCCGAGGTTCGTGCGCGCCACCAGCGCGTTGCCGGTGCGGGTGACCTCGAGGTGGGCGAGCGGGCGCAGCGCTGCTTCGATCGCGTCGGCCAGCTGCTGCTCGTTGCGGCTGACCGACTCGACGTCCACCAGCGCCTCGGTCAGGGCGACGACGTCGCCAGAGAGATCCAGGACCATGGCCGTCATCCTGTCAGGTCGGGTGGCGGGTCCGGCTCAGTCCTCGGGGCTCAGTCGTCAGGGAACACGCAGAACTCGTTGCCCTCCGGGTCGGCCATCACGATCCAGCGCGGCGTCCCCACCGTGCCGTCCGGCAGCTCTTCGGCCGGGCCGTCCCACAGCCGCGTGGCGCCGCGCGCCTCGAAGTCCGCGACGTCGCCGTACAGGTCCCAGTGGAGGCGGTTCTTGACCGTCTTCGGCTCCGGCACCGGCGCGAACACCCACGCCTCCATCGGGAACCCCGGCACGCCCTCGAGCCAGCACCACGGCTGGTCGTCCCGGCGGTGGATCTCCACCCCGAAGATCTCGGCCCACCACGAGCCGATGGCGACCGCATCGGCGCAGTCGACCCCGAGCTCGTAGACCTTGTACGCCGGCACGCGGTCCGGAGGGCGCACGAACGCGCAGAACTCGTTGCCCTCGGGGTCGTGCATCACGGTCCAGGAGTCCTCTTCATGCTGGACCGGGTCGACGGTCGCGCCCAGCGCGAGCAGGTCGTCGACGGCGAGCGCGTGCAGGTCGAGGTGCACGCGGTTCTTCACGGTCTTGGCCTCCGGCACGCGGCAGATCGCGATCCCCATGCCCTCCTCGGCGCCCACGACGTCGCCCGGGTAGTCGAGGCGGTCGTTGCCGACGTACTGGCAGCCGGTCGCCGCGGCCCAGAATCGGCCGACCTCCTCGCCGTCACCCGTCGTGTCCAGGCAGAGCTCCTTGAACCGACCCACCGCGTTTCCCATGTGGCCATCGTGCCGGACGGGCAGACTGGCGGCGACGTCCTTTTCGCCCGGAGAGGCCGGCCCGAGGACTGAGCCCCTGGGGGGTCGCACAGGGATGGTCGGTAGCCTGAAGCCCATGTCTGACACCCCGGCCCACGCCCAGCACCAGGCGTGGGGATTCGGTCTCGCGACGATCGCCGACGACGGCTCCGTCCTGGACACCTGGTACCCCACGCCCGCGCTCGGCGAGGTTCCCGCCGCGGCCGAAGCGCCGGGCTCGCTGACCGCGCTGGAGGGCAAGGACCCGGCCCGCCGGGTCCGCACCGAGGTCGTCCGCACGGCGATCGACCTGACCGCGCCGCCGGCCGACGCCTGCGACGCCTACCTTCGGCTGCACCTGCTCAGCCACCGGCTGGTCGCGCCACACGGGCTGAACCTCGACGGCATCTTCGGGGTGCTCACCAACGTCGTCTGGACCAGCCGCGGGCCTTGTGCCGTCGCCGGCTTCGAAGAGGTTCGCGTGGCGCTGCGCGCGGACGGTCCCGTTGCGGTCCACGGCATCGACAAGTTCCCCCGGATGGTCGACTACGTCGTGCCGACCGGCGTACGGATCGCCGACGCCGACCGGGTGCGCCTGGGGGCCCACCTGGCCGAGGGCACGACGGTCATGCACGAGGGTTTCGTGAACTACAACGCCGGCACGCTCGGCGCCTCCATGGTGGAGGGGCGGATCTCCGCCGGCGTGGTGGTCGGCGACGGTTCCGACGTGGGCGGCGGCGCCTCGATCATGGGCACGCTGTCCGGCGGCGGCAAGGAGGTCATCTCCGTGGGTCGCCGCTGCCTGCTCGGGGCGAACTCCGGCATCGGCATCTCGCTCGGCGACGACTGCGTCGTGGAGGCGGGCTGCTACGTCACCGCCGGCACCAAGGTCACGGTGCGCGACATCGACAACAAGCCGAAGGTGATCAAGGCCGCCGAGCTCTCGGGTGCCAGCAACGTGCTGTTCCGCCGCAACTCCGTCAGCGGCGCGATCGAGGCGGTGCCGTGGCAGTCGGACGGCATCGCGCTCAACGCCGACCTGCATGCGAACTAGGCGATCGCACCGACGCTCGGGAGTCGTGCTGTTCCTCGCCGTCGTCGCGGTCGTCGCCGGCGTGACGGTCGCCGTCTGGCGTGGCACCGGTCCGCTGCCGGACCCGCCCGGGTGCACGGCCCGGGTCGCCGGGCAGACCGTGGACCTCGCCCCCGACCAGGCCGAGAATGCCGCGCTGATCGCGGCGATCGGCGTACGCCGTGGGCTGCCGGCGCGGGCGGTCTCGATCGCCCTCGCGACGGCGTACCAGGAGAGCAAGATCCGCAATCTCGACTCCGGTGACCGCGACTCGATCGGCATCTTCCAGCAGCGGCCGTCCCAGGGGTGGGGCACCGTCGCGCAGATCAGCGACGAGTACTACGCGATCAACCGGTTCTACGAGGCGTTGGTGCAGATCGACGGCTACGAGACCATGCGGATCACCGAGGCCGCCCAGAAGGTGCAGCGCTCCGGCTATCCGGAGGCCTACCAGGCACACGCCGACGACGCCCGTGCGCTCGCATCGGCCCTCACCGGGTTCAGCCCGGGCGGCACCTTCTCCTGCGTGGTCCGCACGCCGACGGGCCACGGCACCGCCGCCGCGGTGACGTCGGACCTGACGAAGGCCTACGGCAGCCTCGACATCACCCGCACGGGCTCGCGCCAGGACCTGGCGATCGCCGTGCCGGCCGCCGAGGGCGGCAACCGCATGGGCTGGTCCGTGGCGTCGTACCTGCTCGCGCACGCGGACCGGCTGAAGGTGACCGCCGTGTCGTTCGACGGCAAGACCTGGCGCACGGGCGGCGACTCCGAGAAGGGCTGGGTCCGCTCCGGTGCCTCCGCCGCGCGAGTCGTTGTCTCCCTGGGCTAGGGGCGCCCAGACCCGGTAGTCCCTCACGGTCGGCACCCTCGCGACGGTCCAGCAGGGTGCCAACCGTGAGGGACTATCCCACCGCGAGCCGCTCGACCGCAGCGCCGACCCGCTCGTCGGTGGCGGTGAAGGCGACCCGGACGTGTTCGGCGCCGGCGCGGCCGTAGAACGAGCCGGGGGCGACGAGGATGCCGCGCTCGGCGAACCAGGCCAGCGAGTCCAGGCACGGTTCGCCACGCGTCGCCCAGAGGTAGAGCGCACCCTGGGACTCGTCGATCCGGAAGCCGGCGCCCTCGAGCGCGTCCATGAGCCAGCGACGCCGCCGCGCGTAGCGCTCCCTCTGCTCGTCGACGTGGGTGTCGTCGCCCAGCGCGGCGATCATGGCGCGCTGCTGCGGGCCGGGCATCTGCAGGCCGAGGTTCTTGCGCACGGCCAGGAGCTCCCCGACGACGGCGGGGTCGCCGGCGACGAACGCACACCGGTACCCGGCGAGGTTCGAGCGCTTCGACAGCGAGTGCACCGCGAGGATGCCCTCGTGGCTGCCGCCGCAGACGTCGGGGTGCAGCACCGAGAGGGCCGGAGCGTCGGGATCCCAGGTGAGCTCGAGGTAGCACTCGTCGGAGATCAGCAGCACCCCGCGCTCGCGGCACCAGTCGACCACCTTGCGCAGGTGGTCCAGCGGCAGCACCTTGCCGGTCGGGTTGGACGGTGAGTTGATCCAGAGGATGCGTGGCCGCTCCGGCCCGACGGCCGTCACGGAGTCCGCGGCCAGCACGCGGGCACCGACCAGCGCCGCGCCGACCTCGTACGTCGGGTAGGCCAGCCGCGGTTGCACGATCAGCTCACCCGGTCGAACGCCCAGGTGCGTCGGCAACGACGCGATCAGCTCCTTGGAGCCGATGACGGGCAGCACCCCGTCGAGACCGAGGCCGGTGACGTCGAACCGGCGGCCCAGCCAGTCCACGCACGCCTGCCTGGTCTGGGGCAGACCGACGGTCAGCGGGTAGCCCGGCGAGTCAGCCGCATCGCACAGCGCCCGCTGCACGACCTCCGGCGTCGGGTCGACCGGCGTGCCGACCGAGAGGTCGACGATGCCGTCCGGGTGGGCGCGCGCCGTGTCGGCGTACGAGGTGATCTGGTCCCAGGGGAAGTCCGGGAGCCGGGAGGAGACGGGGCCGCGGAGGGACTCGATCTCCGGGCCAGTCACTCGTCGTGTTCTTGCGGCGGAAGCGCCGCGACGAGCGGGTGGTCCTTGTCGATCACGCCCATCTTGGCGGCACCGCCCGGGGAGCCCAGGTCGTCGAAGAAGTGCACGTTCGCGTCGTAGTACTCCTTCCACTCACCCGGCACGTCGTCCTCGTAGTAGATGGCCTCGACCGGGCACACCGGCTCGCACGCACCGCAGTCGACGCACTCATCCGGGTGGATGTAGAGCATCCGCTTGCCTTCGTAGATGCAGTCGACGGGGCACTCGTCGACGCAGGCGCGGTCCTTCAGGTCGACGCAGGGCTGGGCGATGACGTAGGTCACCTGGATCCTCCTGGGGTACGAGTCCGGGGCGGACTCGGGCAAGCCTAGTATCCCGGGAGTGACCGATGC
This sequence comes from Marmoricola sp., assembly GCA_036261595.1. Classification (GTDB taxonomy): domain Bacteria; phylum Actinomycetota; class Actinomycetes; order Propionibacteriales; family Nocardioidaceae; genus Marmoricola. The sequence goes on along the minus strand of DATAKN010000314.1, from coordinate 7 downwards.
AGACAGA
>DATAKN010000313.1:0-1840 GCA_036261595.1 Marmoricola sp. | reverse complement strand
TGGACCTCTCCGTCGACCGTGGCCGCGCGGTCGGGCGCTCGATCGCCTGCACGAGCAACCGGTTCTGCAACTACTCGGTGGCCGAGACCAAGGACAAGCTCGACGAGGTGCTCGGCCTGCTCACCCGGCGCCATGGACGCGAGCGGATCGGTGACCTCGCGATCCACCTCGACGGCTGCCCGCACGCCTGCGCGCAGCACTGGATCGGCGAGATCGGGCTGCAGGGGACCACCACGAACATCGAAGGCTCCGCGGAGCGGGTCGAGGCCTACGACCTGACCGTGGGCGGGGGGCTCGGCCGGCGTACGGCGATCGGTCGGCGGCTGCTGCGTCGCGTCCCCGGCCACGAGGTCGGTGAGGTGGTCGACCGCCTGGTCGCCGCGTGGCTGGCCGAGAGCACCGACGGCACGGCTCGGTTCGGCGACTTCTGCGACGCCCACTCCGACGAGGAGCTGCTCGCGATCGCGATCGACAGCCCGGTCGCGGACCCCGGCGGAGCGGACGCCGCCCTGGTCTCCGTGCTGGTGCCGGGCCCGCTGCAACGGCTCGTCGGAGGCGCCGACGAGCTCGCCGTGCCCGGCGCCACGGTCGGCGAGGTGCTCGGTGCCGTGGCGGCCGAGCACCCGGAGTTCGGCACCACCGTGCTGCCCGACGGCGCGGTGGCCGGGGCGTTCCTGGTCACCGTCGCCGACGACGACATCCGCAACCGCGACGGCCTGGCCACCACGGTCGCTCCCGGCGACGTCATCACGATCGTGATGGCGATGGCCGGCGGCTGAGCGTCCCCGGATCGACGAACCCCGACCGACCCCGCACAGAAGGACTCACACCGATGACCCAACGACTGACCGACGAGGCCCAGCCCGTCGTCTTCGACGACCTCGAGATCGGTGAGATCGCCGTGGAGCTCGACGACCACGAGCCCGAGGACGTGATCGAGTGGGCGCTCGACGCGCTCGGCGACCGGATCGCGATCGTCACCGCCCTGCAGGCCGACGGCATGGTCGTGCTCGACATGGCCGCGCAGATCCGCCCCGACGTGCGCGTCGTCACCGTCGACACCGGACGACTGCCGCCGGAGACCCTCGACTTCATCGGGCAGGTGCAGGAGCGCTATCCCCAGGCCCGCTGGGAGGTCCTGCAGCCGCGCGCCGCCGAGGTGGCGGCGATGGTGCTCGAGCGCGGCGAGGACCTGTTCCGGACCAGCGTCGCCGACCGGATGCGGTGCTGCCAGGTGCGCAAGGTCCGGCCGCTCACCGAGGCGCTGCGCGGGCTCGACGGCTGGTTCACCGGCCTGCGTCGCGACCAGTGGGCCTCACGCGCGGCGATCAAGAAGGTCGAGCTCGACCACGACCACGGCGGCATCGTGAAGGTCAACGCGCTGGCCGACTGGGAGTCCGACGAGGTCTGGGGCTACCTGCACACGTACGACGTACCGGTGCACCCGCTCTACGACCAGGGCTACACCAGCTTCGGCTGCGCACCCTGCACCCGGCCGATCCAGCCGGGCGAGGACGACCGGGCCGGCCGCTGGTGGTGGGAGAAGGGTGCGCCGAAGGAGTGCGGCATCCACTGCCCGATCGAGACCGGGTCGTTCGAGCACGAGGCGCAGGAGATCCTCGCCCAGCGGTGATGCCGGCCCGGCCCCGCGGGGCACGAGGGCCCGCGTCTGCTTTGTTGGAACGTTCGATCAAGACGGGGGCGGGTTCTAGCTAGTGACGCAACGCCTCGATTAGAGGAGTTGTCGTCTGATGGGTCGTCCGAAGAACCCTGTGGAGTTCGATCGCCGGTTCTGGGCCGGGATCCGTGACGGCTTGGGCGTGGAGGCGGCTGCTGCGGC
>DATAKN010000305.1:0-4962 GCA_036261595.1 Marmoricola sp. | reverse complement strand
CCTCGATCATCCGGTTGACGGCGTTGACTCCACCTCCACCGATACCCACGACCTTGATCACGGCCAGGTAGTTCTGTGGTGCTGCCACGGCGGGTGCCTCTCGCTTGGTTGTCGCTGTGCCCGACTGCACGGCGACTCCGGGTCTTTCGGGGAAGCACCTCCGGTTGAACCCTAACCCTCCAGTAGAAGGTTAATCTTATGTCAACCTGAGGTCGTGGAACAAAGGTAGGCAGCCCACTCGCCGGATCCGCGGCAACACGCCCGCCGCGTCGCAGAATCGTCGAAAAGTGGGCCGACCGCGGTCAGCGGGTCGTGGGCCGTTCGGGCACGCTGACGTCGATCTCCTGGGCTTTCTGGTGTAGCAGAACCGCGAGCACAGAGGCCTTCTCGGCAGACTGCTCCGCGCGCCCCCACATGACGGTCCGGCCGCCGGAGAGGTGCAGCCGGATCCGGTCGACGCTCTCGACCTCCACCCGGTCGACGATCGCCCGGATGTCGGGCCGCAGCGACGTCACCACGTGGGCGGCCTCGGAGAGCGCCTCCGCGTTGACGTCCGGGGCCGTCTGCAGCAGGGGCAGGTCGGCGGGCTGGCGCGGATAGCTGCCGAAGAGCACGCCGTCCTCGTCGACGGCCTGCAGACCGGCTCCCCGGTCGACCACGGCCACCGGCGTGCGCTCGGTGATCGAGATCGCCACGGTGTGCGGCCAGGACCGTGAGACCGACACCGACTTGACCGCGGGGATGGTCTCGACCCGGGCGCGGATCGCGCCGAGGTCGACGCGAGCCAGCTGCAGGCCGATCGGCGTCTTCGCCACGGCCCGCACCCGGACGCTGCTGATCGTGCGGGTGCCCTGCACCGACACGTCGCGCACCGTGACGACGGAGGAGAAGAACACCAGCCACACGCCCCCGAGGACCACGGCCAGGGCCAGGGCGGCGTACAGGAAGGGGCGGGCGCGGCGCAGCCGACGGCCCCAGCGCCGCCGGGCGAACTCCCGACCGACCACCGTGACGGTCTGCTCCTCGTCAGTCGCGGTCATCGCCGCCCTCCGCGGACTGGTTGCCTTGGGCGTCGCGCGCCTCGGCCCGGGCCGCCAGCTGTGCCAAGACCTCCGGACCGAGGAGGGTCACGTCGCCGGCGCCGAGCGTGAGGACGATGTCGCCCGGCCGGGCGCGGGCGACGAGGTGGTCCGCGGTGGCCGACCAGGACGGCTCGAACACGACGTGCTCGGGCGGCAGCGGCACCGCTTCCGCGACCAGGGCGCCGGTCACCCCCGGCTCGGGGTCCTCGCGCGCGACGTACACGTCCATGACGACGACCTCGTCGGCCGCACCCAGCGCCGCCCCCATCTCGGCACCGAAGATCCTCGTGCGGGAGACCATGTGCGGCTGGAAGGCGACCACGACCCGGCCGGGACCGGCCAGCGACCGGGCCGCGACGAGGTCACCGGCGATCTCCTTGGGGTGGTGGGCGTAGCTGTCGAAGACGCGCACGCCGTCGGCCTCGCCCTTGAGCTCCATCCGGCGGCGGGTGCCGCTGTAGGCGCCCAGGCCGCGCGCGAGGTCGGCGAAGGGATGACCCAGCCGCAAGCCGCTGGCCAGGGCGGCGAGCGCGTCCAGCACGTAGTGGCGTCCCGGGACCCGCAGCCGCACCTCACCGATCCGGCGGCCGCCGTCGATCACCGTGAACGTCGAGGAGGATCCCACCAGCTCGACGTCCTCGGCCCGCACCTCCGCCTCGGCCGACTCCCCCACGCCGACCACCGTGAGTCCGCGCTCGCGCGCGATCGCAGCGAGGTCAGCTGCACCGGGATCGTCGACGCAGGCGACCAGGAACCCGGCCGGGTCGATCCGGTCCAGGAACTCCACGAAGGCCGCGCGGTAGGCCTCGGGCGTGCCGTAGTTGTCCAGGTGGTCGGCCTCGACGTTGGTGACCAGCGCGACGCGGGGCGAGTAGACGAGGAAGGCACCGTCGCTCTCGTCCGCCTCGGCGACGAAGAGATCCCCGGTGCCGTCGTGGGCGTTGGAGCCGGACTCGTTGAGCTCGCCGCCGATCGCGAACGACGGGTCGGCACCGCAGTGCTGGAGGGCCACGGTGAGCATCGAGGTGGTCGTGGTCTTGCCGTGCGTGCCTGCGACCGCGATCACCCGGCGCCCCTGCATCACCGACTCCAGGGCAGCCGACCTCGGAAGCAGCCGAAGTCCGAGCCGCTGGGCCTCCATCACTTCGGGGTTGTCCTCGCGGACCGCGGTGGAGACGACGACCGTGTCGGCGTCGTGCACCTGCTCGGCCTGGTGGCCGACGTAGCAGCGTGCGCCGAGCGCTCGCAGCGCCTCCAGCGTGGCCGAGGGCTTGGCGTCGCTGCCGGACACCTCGACGCCGCGGGCCAGCATGATCCGGGCGATGCCGGACAGGCCGGCACCGCCGATGCCGACGAAGTGGACCCGGCCGAGCCGGTCGGCGGGCAGCAGGACATCCGGGACGGGAACCCTCATCGGCGCCCACCGCCCCGTGGCTCGGCAGCCGCCTCGATCAGGTCGGCGAGCCGCTCGTCGGCGTCCAGGCGCATGACACCCGCCGCTGCGCGCGACATCGTCGCCAGCCGCCCCGGGTCGCCGAGCAGCGACGGCACGTGCGCGCGGAACCACTCGGGCGTGAAGGCCGCGTCGGCGACGAGCAGCGCGCCCCCCGCGTCCACGACCGGCCGGGCGTTGAGTGCCTGCTCGCCGTTGCCGATCGGCAGCGGCACGAAGACGGCGGGCAGGCCCACGCCGGCGACCTCGGTCACGGTGTTCGACCCGGCCCGGCACACGATCGCGTCCGCCGCGGCGTAGGCGAGATCCATCCGGTCGACGTACCGCTCCACGACGTACGGCGGCGCACCTGTCGCACCCTGCACGTTGACCTCCCCCTTGGGCCCGGCCACGTGGAGGACCTGGACGCCCGCACCGGCGAGGTCGCTCGCGCACGCGGCCACGGTGGTGTTCAGCCGCAGGGCGCCCTGGGATCCGCCGGTGACCAGCAGGGTCGGGCGATCGGCGTCGAGTCCGAAGAACGCGCGCGCCTCGGCGCGAAGCGCCGGGCGGTCCAGAGTCGCGATCATCCGCCGGATCGGGAGTCCGGTGTAGACGGCGTGCGGCAGCGGCGTGTCCGGGAAGCTGGTCGCCACGTGTCGGGTGAGGCGTGCACCGAGCTTGTTGGCGAGGCCGGCCAGCGCGTTGCCCTCGTGGACGACCAGCGGCAGCCGGCGTCGGCGCGCAGCCAGGTACGCCGGCACGGAGACGTAGCCACCGAAGCCCACCACCACGTCCGGGCCCAGCCGGTCCAGGACCGCACCGGTCTCCCGCACCGAGGCCCCCAACCGCCACGGCGTGCGGAACAGGTCGGCGTTGATGCTGCGCGACAGCGGCACCGGCGGGACCAGCTCGAGCGGGTAGCCGGCGGCCGGGATCAGCGTGGTCTCCAGGCCGCGGGCGGTGCCGAGGCAGGTGATCTCGAGGTCGGGGTGGCGGCGACGCAGCGCGTCGGCGGTGGCGAGCAGGGGTGAGGTGTGCCCCGCCGTGCCGCCTCCCGCCAGGAGCACCCGCCTCACGACGACCACGTCATGAGCGTGCGCGCGGACGGGCTCCGGCACGGACGGCCGACCTCGCCACCGGGCGACCGGCCTCGCCCCGCCGGGACTGACGACGCTGACGCAGCTCCGCGGCGGCCGCGGGCTCCATCCGGGCGAACCCGATCACGAGGCCGAGGGCGACCAGCTCGGGCACCAGCGACGAGCCGCCGTAGGAGACCAGCGGCAGCGGGATGCCGATCACCGGGAGCAGGGCCAGGACCATGCCGATGTTGATCATCACGTGGGCCATCAGCCAGATCATCACCCCGGCGGTGGCGTAGCGGATGAACAGGTTGTCGGTCTGCACGGCGACCCGGATGCCGGCGTACGCGATCGTGAGGAAGAGGACGAGCACCAGCAGCGTGCCGACCAGCCCCAGTTCCTCGCCGAGCACCGCGAAGATGAAGTCGGTGTGGGCCTCGGGGAGGTTCCCCCACTTCTGCTGGCTGGCGCCGATGCCCTTGCCCAGGATGCCGCCGCTGGCCATCCCGAGGATGCCGTGGCCGGCCTGCCAGCCGGAGTTCTGGAAGTCGTTGAACGGGTTCACGAACGAGGTGATCCGCTTGACCCGCTCCGGGCTGCTGGCTGCGAGGTACAGGGCGGCCACCGAGACCACGCTCACCGCGACCACGAACAGGCGCGCCGGCACGCCGACCACCCACAGCATCCCGAGCGTGATCGCGAACAGCACCAGTGCGGTGCCGAGGTCGCCGCCGAGCAGGACCAGACCGGTGAGCAGGCCGGTGACCGGCAGCACCGGGATCGCCACGTGGCGCCAGGAGTCCAGCAAGGCGTCCTTGCGGCTGTAGACGTCCGCGCACCAGAGCACCATCGCGAACTTCGCGACCTCCGACGGCTGGATCTGGATGGGTCCGAGTCCCAGCCAGTTCTGGTTGCCGTTCACCGAGACGCCGAGGGAGGTCTGGGTCAACGCCAACAGGACCAGCGACACCCCGACCATCGGCCAGGACGCCATCCGCAGCACCCGCATCGGCAGCCGCGTGGCGATGAACGCGCACGGCAACGCCACGGAGACCCACATCGCCTGCTTCGTCGCCCAGAAGTAGCTGTTGTGGTGGTGGGTGAACGAGTCGACGCTGGAGGCGCTGAGCACCATGATCATGCCGATCGCGAGGAGCAGCCCGGTCGCACCGAGGAGCAGGTAGTACGGCGTCAGCGGGCGTTCGAGGGTGCGTCGGGTGGAGGCGAGCCAGCCGGACACACCGGTCGCCGGCGCGGCCCGGCCGGCGTCGGTGGTCGCACTCACGCTTCCTCCTCGGTGGTCTGCCTCAGCCGGTGCACCGCTGCGGCGAACGCGTCACCACGGGCACCGTAATTGGTGAACAGC
>DATAKN010000293.1:0-16683 GCA_036261595.1 Marmoricola sp. | reverse complement strand
GGCCCACCCGGACATCTTCAACAGCCTGCTGCAGATCCTGGAGGAAGGTCGCCTGACCGACAGCCAGGGCCGGGTGATCGACTTCAAGAACACCGTGATCATCATGACCACGAACCTCGGCACCCGCGACATCTCCAAGGGCGTCAGCCTGGGCTTCGGCAACGCGTCGGACACCTTGGGCACCTACGAGAAGATGAAGTCGAAGGTGTCGGAGGAGCTCAAGCAGCACTTCCGGCCGGAGTTCCTCAACCGCGTGGACGAGATCATCGTGTTCCCGCCGCTGACCAAGGACCAGATCATCGCCATGGTCGACAACATGATCGCGTCGGTGGAGCTGCGGTTGAAGGACCGCGACATGTCCATCGAGCTGACCCAGGCCGCGAAGGACCTGCTCGCCACCCGCGGGTTCGACCCCGTGCTCGGCGCGCGTCCGCTGCGGCGGACGGTCCAGCGCGAGATCGAGGACGTGCTCGCCGAGAAGATGCTGTACGGCGAGGTCGGCCCCGGTCAGATCGTGCTGGTCGACGTCGAGGGGGAGGGCCCGTCCGCGACCTTCACCTTCAAGGGCAACGCCCGGGCGGTGCTGCCCGACGCGCCGCCCGTCGAGGTGGCCGCCGACGGCGGAGACCCGCTCTGACGCGCCGCTGACCACACGCACCCGATAGCCCCGGAAGCCCCGTGCCTCCGGGGCTGTCGGCTTGTCCGTGGTGGGATTCTGGCTGCGTGCAGATCACCCAGGTGCCCACCCGGGCCGCGCTCGCGTCCGTCCAGCCGCTGGCCGGACCGCTCCGCCGCCAGCTCGCGCAGGTGCTGCGCTCGAGGGTGGCCGGCGACGACGCGCCCGCACGGGCCCGGGAGATCTGGGGCACGCCCGGACCGCGGTGGTTCGGTCCCGACGACCCGATCTGGCGGGTGCACGCGGACGCGTCGATGTTCGTCGGCGGCCTGCGCGCCCTGCTGCTGCAGTCGCTGCACCCGCTGGCGATGGCCGGCGTCGCCGGTCACTCCGGCTACCGCAGTGACCCCTGGGGCCGGCTGCAGCGCACCAGCCACTTCCTGGCCACGACCACCTTCGGCACCGTCGAGCACGCGGAGCGGGCGATCGGCCACGTGCGCGACATCCACCTGCGGGTGCGAGGCAAGGCCGAGGACGGCCGCCCGTACGCCGCCAGCGACCCGCACCTGCTCGACTGGGTGCACCTCGCCGAGGTGGACAGCTTCCTGCGTGCCCACCAGCTGTTCGGCCCCGAGCCGCTGTCGGCCGCGGAGGCCGACACCTACGTCGCGCAGACCGGTGAGGTGGCCGCACGCCTGGGGGCGACCGCACCTCCCCAGAGTGTCGCGGAGCTCGACGCCCGGCTGGAGGCCTTCCGTCCCGAGCTGCACGCCACGCCGGCCTGCCGGGACGCGGCCCGGTTCCTCCTGCTGGACCCTCCGCTGCCGATCGCGGCTCGCCCCGGCTACGGCCTGCTCGCCGCGGGTGCGGTCGCGAGCCTGCCGGGGTGGGCCCGCCGCGAGCTCCGGCTGCCGCCACCCTTCATCGCCTGGGACTGGCCGAGCCTGCGGCTCGGCGCCGTCGGTGCCGGGGTGGTCCGGTGGGCGATGGGCGACCGCAGCGTCAACGACGAACGTCAGCCGTCGGCTCAGTCCGGCAGCGAGTAGAGCCCGTCCTCGCGCTGCGCCACCAGCCCGTCGGCGACCAGGCCGGCCAGCGCCCGGTCGCGCTGGACCTCGTCGTGCCAGACGCCGTCGAGGCGCTCGCGGGTCACGGCATGCTCGGTCTCGCGGAGCACGGCCAGGAGCCGGCCGCGACACTGCCGGTCGGTGCCGGCCCAGGTCTGCCCGCGCCGTGGCGGTCCGTCGTACGCCGGCCGGCCGGCAGCCTGCCACGCGCACAGCCCGCGGATCGGGCAGTCCTCGCAGCGGGGTGCGGCCGCCGTGCAGACCAGCGCACCCAGCTCCATCACCGCCACCGCCCACAGCTCGGGCCGGACGTCCGGGACCAGCGTCGCGGCGAGGTCGCGCTCGGCGCGCGTCACCGATGCCGGCGGGAACTCGGTCGCGGACAGGGCCCGTCCGAGCACTCGGCGGACGTTGGTGTCGAGGACGGCGTGGGCCCTGCCGTAGGCGAACGACGCCACGGCTGCTGCGGTGTAGTCGCCGACCCCGGGGAGGGCGAGCAGGTCGTCGTACCGGTCCGGGACGATGCCGCCGTGCTGCTCGGTGATCGCGATCGCGCACGCGTGCAGCCGCAGGGCACGCCTGGGATAGCCCAGACGGCCCCAGGCGCGCACCGCCTCGCCGCTCGGCTCGGCGGCGAGATCGGCGGGCGTGGGCCAGCGCTCGAGCCACTGCTCGTAGACCGGCAGCACCCGCGAGACCGGCGTCTGCTGCAGCATCAGCTCGGAGACCAGGACCGCCCACGGGCTCGTGCCCGGACGGCGCCACGGCAGGTCGCGGGCGGCGCCGGCGTACCAGTCGAGCACCGGGTTGAGCAGCGGGTTCACGCGGACACCCTAGATGGGCTCCCCACGGTGAGCCTCCGTGAGAGCGGGCCCCGGATTTCCTAACGTTCTACACATGCGCACGGTGACCCATCCCCGGGGACGACTGCCCGCGCGTGTGTACTGGTTCCGCCGGTTGATGGTGCTGTTCACCGCCTTCGCGCTGGTGTTCGCGGTCGGTCGCCTGCTGACCGGCTCCGGCGGCGGTGGCACGCCACCGGACACCGCCCGGGTGACCGCCTCCTCGCCGTCGGCCACCGCCTCGCACGGGGTGGCCGGACCGGTGCCGATCCAGCCCGCAACCACCGCGACGGCGACGCGTCCTGCCCCACCGTCGGCCACGGGCACCCCCGTCGTGCTCGCCGCCCCCAGCGGCCCGTGCGCACTCGATGAGATCACCGTCACCCCGACCGTGCCCACCGCGGTCGCGGGCAAGCCCGTCGACCTGGTGCTCCAGCTGAGCGGCATCAAGCCGGCCTGCACCTTCACGGTCTCCAGCGACACCATCGTCGCCAAGGTCACCTCCGGCAACGACCGGATCTGGTCGAGCCAGGACTGCCCGGCGTCGATCAAGCGTTCCTCGACCGTCGTCCGGAGCGCGGCGCCCACCACGGTCACGGTCGCCTGGAGCGGACGGCGCTCGGACCAGCAGTGCAGCCGGTCGGCGCCCTGGGCGCTGCCCGGCTACTACCACCTGACCGCGTCGGTGATCGGGTCGGAGCCGAACGATGCTCAGTTCCGCCTCACCAGCCCACCGCGCCCGGTGATCACGAAGACCGCCAAGCCGCACACGAAGAAGAAGGGCAACGGGACCGTCTGCGGCGGTGACATTGCGGCGGGCAGCTGCTGAGCGCTGGCCTCAGACGTAGCGTTCCAGGATGCTGGACTCCGCCAGCCTGGAGAGGCCTTCGCGCACGCTGCGGGCGCGAAGCTCGCCGACGCCTTCGACGATCTGCAGCTCCTCGACTCCGGCCGAGAGCAGCTTCTGCAGGGTGTCGAACTGGTCGATCAGGCCGTCGACGACGGTGCTGGGCAGGCGGGGCACCTTGGCCAGGAGCCGGTAGCCGCGCGGGGTGACCGCCCCCTCGAGGTGCTCGCCCTGGCGCAGGCCGAGCGCCTTGGCCACCATCGAGATGTCCACCAGGTCGGTCGGGGAGAGGCTCTCGAGGTCGGCCAGCACCTGCTCCGGGGTGCGCTTGCGCCGACCGGTCGGCAGGTAGTCGCGTACGACGAGCTGCCGCTCGACGTCGACGCCGGTGATCAGCTCCTCCAGCTGCAGCGACAGCAGCCGGCCGTCGGTGCCCAGCTGGAGGACGTAGTCCTCGATCTCTCGGGCGATCCGGGTGACCATCTCCAGTCGCTGGGCGACCACGGCGACGTCGCGCACCGTCACGAGGTCCTCGATCTCGAGGGCGGACAGCGTGCTGGAGACCTCGTCGAGGCGGAGCTTGTAGCGCTCGAGCGTGGCCAGCGCCTGGTTGGCGCGGGAGAGGATCGAGCCGGAGTCCTCGAGCACGTAGCGGGTCTCGCCGACGTACACCGCAATGATCTGCATGGACTGCGACACCGAGATCACCGGGAAGCCGCTCTGCTTGGCGACCCGGTCGGCAGTCCGGTGCCGGGTGCCGGTCTCCTCGCTCGGGATCGTGTGGTCGGGCATCAGGTGCACGTTCGCCCGGTGGATGCGGGAGATCTCGTGGTCGAGGATGATCGCGCCGTCCATCTTGGCCAGCTCGCGCAGTCCGGTCGCGGAGAACGGCACGTCAAGGGTGAAACCGCCGGTCGAGATCGTGTCGACGACCCGGTCGTGGCCGAGCACGATGAGTGCTCCGGTGCGGCCGCGCAGGATGCGCTCGAGGCCGTCGCGCAGCGGCGTGCCGGGCGCGATGCTGGCGAGAGTGGCGCGCAGGGCCTCAGCCTCGTGCGCGTCGTCGGCGGCTACCACGCGCCTGAGTCTAGGGGGCCGGGGGTCAGGCGTCCTCGCGTCTGGCCAGCTCGTCGCCCAGCCCGAGCAGGTCGAGGGCACGGCCGATGTTGTCGACGTCGACCACTCGAAGGCCGTCCATGACCCGGCTGTGGCCGGCGCTCTGCGGCGACTGGGCCGGTACGGCGGCGGACCGGAAGCCCATCCGCCCGGCCTCGGCGAGGCGTACGCCGAGGTCGCGGACCCGGCGCAGCTCACCGGACAGCCCGAGCTCTCCGATGGCGACCACCTGACGGCCGAGCGGGCGGCCGCGGTGCGCCGAGACGATCGCGAGTGCGATCGCCAGGTCGTTGCTCGGCTCGGTGAGCCGGGCGCCGCCCACGCTGGAGACGAAGACGTCGTGCTGGTGCAGGCGGATGCCGGCGTGCTGCTGCAGGATGGCCAGGATCATCGCGACCCGTGACGAGTCGACGCCGGACGTCGTGCGCCGCGGCCGCTCCGAGGAGGAGTGGGTCACCAGCGCCTGCACCTCCGACAGCAGCGGGCGGCGACCCTCGAGCGCGACCGCGACGCACGTGCCGGCCACCGGGCCGTGCCGGGCGTCGAGGAACAGCCCGGTCGGGTCGGTGATCGCCACGATGCCCTCGGCGGACAGGTCGAAGCAGCCCACCTCGTCCACCGGGCCGAAGCGGTTCTTCACCGCGCGCACCATGCGCAGCCGGGAGGACCGCTCACCCTCGAAGTGCAGCACCACGTCGACGAGGTGCTCGAGCACTCGCGGGCCGGCGATCGAGCCGTCCTTGGTGACGTGGCCGACCAGCACCAGGGTGATGTTGCGCAGCTTGGCCATCCGGATCAGGGCGGCGGCCACCTCCTTGACCTGGGTGACCCCGCCCGGCACGCCGTCGACGTCGCCGGCACTGATCGTCTGGATCGAGTCGACGACGAGCAGCGTGGGCCGGGTCTGCTCGACATGGCCGAGCACGGCGCCGAGGTCGGTCTCGGCGGCGAGGTAGAGCTCGTCCTGAATGCCGCCGGTGCGGTCCGCGCGCAGCCGCACCTGGGCCGCCGACTCCTCGCCGGTCACGTAGAGCACCCGGTGCCGGTAGCGTGCGGTCTGGGCGGCCACCTCGAGCAGCAGGGTGGACTTGCCCACGCCCGGCTCGCCCGCAAGCAGGATCGCCGCCCCCGGCACCAGGCCGCCGCCGAGCACCCGGTCGAGCTCCGGCACGCCGCTGGAGCGGGACCGGGAGTCCTCGATCGGGATCTCGCCGATCGGCCGTGCCGGTGCGCTCACCGGGCCCGCCTGGACCCGGCTGCGCGGGGCGGCCCTCTCGACCACGGTGCCCCAGGCCTGGCACTCGCCGCACCGGCCGACCCACTTCGTGGTCTCCCAGCCGCACTCGTTGCACTGGTACGCCGCCGCCGCGGCCTTGCTCCTCGCCATGGTTCGAACATATGTGCCCACACCGACACGTTCGTCGAGGCTCGCCCACGCGGGGCCCTACCCTGTGGTTTGATCGATCAACTTCGGACGGCGGTCGAGAGCACGGCCGCACGGTCCGGGCACGGCGAGGAGGTGGCGATGAGCCCGATCCGACGGCTCACCGACCAGCAGCCGACGCTGGCCACGGTGGCCGAGCTGGCCGGCGTCTCGCGCCAGACGGTCTCCAACGCGCTGAACAACCCCGAGCTGCTCCGCGAGGACACCCTCCAGCGGGTGCAGGCCGCGATCGCCGAGCTGGGCTACACGCCCAACCGGGCGGCGCGGCAGCTGCGCACCCGCGCCTCGCACATGATCGGGTTGCGGTTCGAGCCCGCCCAGGAGGGCACCAGCAACGCGCTCATGGACCGGTTCGTGCACACGCTGGTCGAGACGACGGCCGAGACGGGGCACCACATCGTGTTGTTCTCCGGGGAGGCCGAGGACCCCTTCGACGGGTACGACGAGCTCCTCCGCGCCACCTCCGTCGACGCGTTCGTGATCACCGACACCTACGCCGGCACCGCGGAGACCGCGCTGCTCGACCAGGTCGGGGCCCCGTTCGTGACGTTCGGCCGGCCGTGGGACGACCCGGAGGCGACCCACCCGTGGGTCGACGTCGACGGCGCCAGCGGCGCCCGGCTGGCCACCGAGCACCTGCTCTCGCTGGGCCACCGGCGGATCGCCTGGGTCGGCTGGGAGGAGACCTCGCGGATCGGCGAGGACCGTCGCTCCGGCTGGGAGCGGGCGATGGCAGCTGCCGGGCTCGACACCGTCGGACTCGGCGTACGCACCACCGACAACGTCGACGCCGCCCGCATGGAGGCGCACAAGCTGCTCGAGGACCGCACCGTCACCGGGTTCTGCTGCGCCAGCGACACGATCGCGATCGGGGTCCTGCACGCGCTGCACGAGCGCGGGCTGCGCCCCGGCGTGGATGCCGGCGTCGTCGGGTTCGACGACTCGCTCGGCGCCCACGTCACCTGGCCTGGTCTCACCTCGGTGCGTCAGCCGCTGGAGCAGGTCGCCCGTGAGCTCGTCGAGCTGCTGCATGCCGTGCTCTCGCTCAAGCCGGTCGAGCAGCGCGGCCGGATGCTCGAGCCCACGCTCGTCGTACGCCGCTCGACCGTGCCGACCGCACCACGCCCGGGCACCGCGCCACCACCGACCGCAGACCGGCCCTAGTAGCTGCGCCACCAGAGGTTCACGGCGTAGTCCACGCCGGTGGCCGTCGGGTGCTCGGCCAGGACCTGCTCGGCGACCGCCGTCGGCAGCTCGATCCGTACGACGGCCTCGAAGTCCTCGCGGGAGTCGAAGGTCCACTCGATCTCGAGCCGCTCCCGCGACCATCCGTGCAGCGACCAGAACCGTTCCACCGCAGCGGGGTCCACGTCCGGGAAACCGCGCCGGAACCACCCGCCGAACGTCGAGCGCTCCGGGTCGTTGTCGATCACGAAGGCCGTGCCGCCGCGACGTACGACGCGGTCGAGCTCGGCCAGGCCCGGTTCCGAGCCCGGGCCGAAGAAGTAGGCCCACCGCGAGTGCGCGACGTCGACCGACGCGTCCGGCAGTGGAAGCCGGCCGGCCACCCCCTGCCGCACCGTCACCGCCGGGAGTCGCCGCACCCTCCGGCGGGCGATCGCGGCCAGCGCATCGTTCGGCTCCACCCCGACGACTGTCCTCGCGGTCTGCGCGAAGTGCGGCAGGTGGAACCCCGTGCCGCAGCCGACGTCGAGCACATCGCGTCCGGCCCAGTCGGCACGAGCGCGCATCGCCCGCCACAGCCGACCAGCCCGGTCGACCCCGCGGTTCTCGATCTCGTAGACCGCAGGGCTGTTCCAGATGTTGGGGCTCGGTCTGACCCCGCGGAGTCCGTTCAGATTCGCACCAGGCCGGACGGGGTCTGGAAGGTCACCGCCACCAGCCCGGGGGTGCCGTTCGGGGCCACCCACTCGACCTTGACGTCCTCCAACGGGCGCTCGACGGGCTGCCCGAGCCAGTCGGACACGCGAGCCGGGTCGCCGGCGATCTCCAGGGACTCCAGGGAGATCCGGCCGGAGGCGCCCGTCGACGGGTGGTCGGCCGGGTTGCCCTCCCACTGCACGAAGAACGGGAGCTGCGGGTCGGACTGCAGGCCCTTGACGCCGAGCTGCTTCCACAGCAGCTCGTGACCGTCGGGGCGGTGTCGGTTGCCGTTGACGGCGCTGCGGCCGAGCCGCTCCTCGAGCGGGGCGATGTCGTCGACCGCGATCACCCAGCCGAGCCAGCCGCCGCCGAGTGCGGACCGGGCGCGCACCGCCTGACCGAACGGCGCCTTGTCCGAAGCCGGGTGGTCGAGCACCTCCACCAGCTCGAGGTAGGTGCGGTCCGTGAGCGGAAGGATCCGGTTGCGGGTCCCGAAGCGGGGGTGGACCCCGCCGTCCTGGAACTCCTCACCGAGGAGCTCGGAGAGGCGCGCTGCGGTGCCGGCGAGGCCGCCGGGTCCGGCGGCGAAGACGATGTGGTCGAGACGCATGGTTGATTCTGACTCGCGCCGCTGCAGCCTTCGACACCGGGGGTGTGCATCCGCTCAGGAATGCGCCTGCTGCGTCGCCGGGTGGAGGGCGAGCGCCGAGCGCGAGCGCAGGTGCCGTTCGCAGGCAGCCGCCAGCACGTCGTACGCCGGCTGGCCCATGAGGGCGATCAGCTCGGTGGCGTTGGACAGGTACACCGGCTCGACGCCGACGTGGGCCTCGGTGTTGCCCGAGCAGTACCAGTCGAGGTCGTGGCCGCCCGGGCCCCAGCCGATCCGCTCGTACTCCCCGATGCTGACCTCCGTGTACGACGTCCCGTCGGGTCGCTCGACCTCGCGGAACGTACGCCGGATCGGCAGCTGCCAGCACACGTCCGGCTTCGTCTCGACGTAGTGCACGCCTTCGCGCAATGCCAGGGCGTGCAGCGCACAGCCGTAGCCGCCCGGGAAGCCGCGGCCGTTGTGGAAGATGCAGGCGTGCCCGGCCGGACCCTCCACCGTGCGGGTCTTCCGCTCACCGTCCTCGATCTCCGTCCAGCGCTTGCGCGAGAGCCGGCCCTTCGCGTTGAGCGCGAGTCCGCGGTTCTCCCAGAGGTCGTCGTCGAGCCTGGCCACCCACTCGGCCACGCGCTCCTCGTCGTCGCGGTCGGAGAAGTGTGCGCCGAGGGCGCAGCAGCCGGCGTCGGGGGAGGTGTCGTAGATGCCCTGGCAGCCGTTGCCGAAGATGCAGGTCCAGCTCGACGTCAGCCAGGTGAGGTCACAGCGGAACACCTGGCCCTGGTCCGCGGGGTCGGCGAACTCCAGCCAGGCACGGGGAAAGACGGGATCGACCTCGGGCACGCAGGAACCCTACGCGTCGCGGCCCGCAGGTGCAGGCACCCCGGCCCGGCTCCCGGGCCTTGGGCATGATGACGGCCATGGAGCACTCGGAGGTCTCGGCGGACTCGGAGCACTCGGGGTCGCGCCGGGTCCCCCTCCCCCTGCTCGCCCTGGGTCTGGCAGCGCTCACCGCGGTCACGTCGTGGCTGTTCGGCAACCTGCCCTGGGTCGTGTCCGGCTTCAGCTGGCCGACGACGGAGGCCGCACCGATCGGCAGCTCGAGCGAGGGTCTGGCCGGCGTACGGCTGACCATCCCGCTGGTGGCGGCCTTCCTCCCGTCGCTCATCGCGTTCACCGCGATCGGCGCGGTCGCGGCCACCCTGCTGCCGCTCCTGCTGACCACCCGCTCGTCGGGCCACCGCCGACCGGCCATCGGCCTGGTGCTCCTCACCCTGGCAGTCACGACGACGGTCGTGACCCTGGTGGCCCGCGGCACCATCGAGCACCACGCCGCCGACGCATTCGCCGGCGACCCCCGGGTGCTCACGGGCCTGGTGGCGGTCGTCGGGGCGACCACGCTCGTCGGCGCCGCGTTCGGCACGCTGGCCTCGCTCGAGGCGGGGTTCCTACCCCTTGCGGCGGCCCTCGCAGCCGGGCAGCTCCCGGCGTGGGTGCACGGGTTCCTCGTCGGCGCAAGCTCACCGGGAGCGCACGTGCACACGGCCGACACCGTCGCCCACGCGCTGATGGCGTTGCTGATGCTGGCCGCGTTCGTCCTCTCGGTACGGCGGTCCGCGTGGTGGGTGCTGCTGTGGCCGGTCGCGGTCGCGATGATCTGGGTGGCCACGCCGTTCGGTGTGATGACGGTGTATCTCGCCGGTCAGCTGCGGCCCTCGGCCGGGCTCCCCGGCTCGCTCCCGGACATCCTCTCCGGGGGAGTCGACGTCTTCCGCGCCTCCTTC
This sequence comes from Marmoricola sp., assembly GCA_036261595.1. Lineage (GTDB taxonomy): Bacteria > Actinomycetota > Actinomycetes > Propionibacteriales > Nocardioidaceae > Marmoricola. The sequence goes on along the minus strand of DATAKN010000293.1, from coordinate 6,479 downwards.
TGGGAGTCTCCGCAACCGCGCTGGCCCTGGCTCGTCGCCGTCGTCCTCGCGGCGGCATGGACGGTGTTCGAGCGGCGGACCAGACGTTCGGGGCCGGGCTCCTTCGGGTGATCGTCGCTGCGCTCCTCAACGCTCGCGTAGCCTCGGAGCATGCGCCTGGGCGTCCTGGACATCGGCTCCAACACGGGTCACCTGCTCGTGGTCGACGCCCATGGCGGAGCAGCGCCGATGCCCGCGTCGTCGTACAAGGAGCCGTTGCGGCTCGCCGAGCACCTCGACGCCGATGGTGCGGTCACCCCGGCGGGCGTCGCGGCGCTCACCGAGTTCGTCGGTCACGCGCTCGAGCTCGCCGAGGACAAGGGCTGCGAGGAGACCTACGCGTTCGCCACCTCGGCGGTGCGCGAGTCCAGCAACGTCGACGCGGTTCTCGATCATGTCCACGAGCACACCGGTGCGCGGGTCAAGGTGCTGGCCGGCGAGGACGAGGCCCGGCTGACGTTCCTCGCCGTACGCCGGTGGTTCGGCTGGTCGTCGGGCCGCCTCGGTGTCTTCGACATCGGCGGCGGCTCGCTCGAGATCGCGGCCGGTGCGGAGGAGGCGCCGGACGTCGCCTGGTCGCTGCCCCTCGGGGCCGCGCGGCTCGCGCGCAGCCACCGGCTCGCGCCGGGGCGGGCCGACGAGCCGCAGCTGCGCGCGCTCCGGCGGTCCGTGCGGGCCGACATCGCCCGCGAGGCAGGCGGACTCCTGCGCAACGGGCCCCTGGACCACGCCGTCGCGACCTCCAAGACCTTCCGGTCGCTCGCCCGCATCTGCGGCGCCGCACCCTCCAGCGAGGGCTTGTTCGTCCGCCGGATGCTGCCGGCGAGCACGCTCGAGTCCTGGATCCCCAAGCTCCTGGAGATGAGCCGCGAGGAGATCGCCCAGCTGCCGGGCGTCTCCACCGACCGCGCCCACCAGGTGGTCGCCGGTGCGATCGTCGCCACCGCGGTGATGGACATCTTCGACCTCGGCGAGCTCGAGATCTGCCCCTGGGCGCTGCGCGAGGGCGTGATCCTCGAACGCCTCGACAAGCTCAGCGTGCTGGGTTGACGCCGATGGCCCCGACCTTTGCGCTCTCCACCGCCTCGGTCTATCCCGAGTCGGTGGCTCACGGCTTCGAGTACGCCGCCCGGCTGGGCTATGACGCCGTGGAGGTGATGGTCAGCATCGACGCGATCAGCCAGGACGTCGACAAGGTCCGCCGCCTGCGCGACTACCACGAGGTCCCGGTCTGCGCGGTGCATGCTCCCTGCCTGCTGATCACGCAGCGGGTGTGGGGCACCGACCCCTGGGTCAAGCTCGAGATGAGTGCCGAGATGGCTCATGACCTCGACGCCGACGTCGTGGTGGTGCACCCGCCCTTCCGCTGGCAGCGGGAGTACGCCGCCGGGTTCGTCGAGGGCATCGCCCGGCTCGAGGAGCAGACCGGACTCGCCTTCGCCGTGGAGAACATGTACCCGTGGCGCGCGACCTCGCGTCGCGCCATGGACGTCTACCAGCCGCACTGGGACCCGAGCCGCGAGGACTATGCCAACACCACGATCGACCTCTCGCACGCTGCGACCTCACAGAGCGATCCCGTGGAGATGGCCCGACGGCTCGGGGACCGGCTCCGCCACATCCACATGACCGACGGCACCGGCTCGGCCAGGGACGAGCACCTCGTGCCCGGCCGGGGCAGCCAGCCGTGCGGGGAGTTCCTCGAGCACCTCGCCGAGACCGGCTTCGAGGGCCACATCGTCGCCGAGATCAACACCCGCAAGGCGGGCACTCGCGAGGCCCGCGAGGCCGATCTCCTCGCTGCTCTCGCCTTCAGCCAGCTGCACTTCGCCCGCACGCAGGAGGCCACGCACGACGGTCGCCAGACAGGCACGCCATGACCAGCGTGACGCGTGGTCGCCGACCCGGGTCCCCGGACACCAGGGCGGCGATCCTCGATGCGGCGCGGGCGCTGTTCGCCGTCGGCGGCATGTCCGGTACGTCGGTGCGCGCCATCGCCGCGAAGGCCGGCGTCGACCCGGCGCTGGTGCACCACTACTTCGGCACCAAGGACGACCTGTTCGTCGCCGCACTCGCGCTGCCGGTGGACCTGCGCGAGGTGCTCGCCGGCGTGGTCGCCGCCGGCGAGCCCGAGACGGTGGCGGAGAGACTGCTGCGGGTCTTCTTCTCCGTCTGGGACGACCCCGACCTCCAGCTTCCGCTGATCGCGCTCGCGCGCAACCTCACCGACCCGTCGAGCAAGGAGCTGCTGCGTGACGGGTTCCTGCGGGTCGTGGTCGGCCCGATCGCGGCGGCGGTGGGGGTCGAGCAGCCTGAGGCGCGGGTGCCGCTCGTGGCCAGCCAGATCATGGGCCTGATCCTGATGCGCTACCTCCTGCAGGTCGAGCCGCTCGCGTCGATGTCGTCCGACGACCTCGTGGCGATCTATGCCCCGACGATCCAGCGCTACCTGACCGGCGCCTTGCCGCCGCCGACGGGACAGGACTAGTTTTCAACAGATGGTGAAATCAGGCGTCGAGGTCACCGGCCTGCGCGTCGTACGCGGGGGCCGGGAGGTGCTGCGGGACCTGACGTTCTCCGTCGTCCCGGGCGAGGTGACCGGCCTGCTCGGCCCCTCCGGCTGCGGCAAGACCACGTTGATGCGGTCGATCGTCGGGGTCCAGCGGATCACGGCAGGTGCGGTGACCGTGTTCGGCGAGCCGGCCGGTGCGGCGGTCCTGCGACCCCGGATCGGCTACGTGACGCAGGCGCCGAGCATCTACGACGACCTCACCGTGGAGGAGAACCTCGGGTTCTTCGCGGCGGTGCTCGGGGTCGGCTCCGACCGCGTCGACGCGTGCGTGCACGTGGTCGGTCTGACCGCCGAGCGGTCCAAGGTCGCCGCCGAGCTCTCCGGCGGTGAACGCTCGCGGGTGTCCCTCGCGGTCGCGCTGCTCGGCGAGCCGTCGCTGATCGTGCTCGACGAGCCGACCGTCGGGCTCGACCCCGTCCTCAGGCGCGACCTGTGGCAGACCTTCCACGCCCTCGCCGCGGAGGGTGCCGCGGTGTTCGTCTCGAGCCACGTGATGGACGAAGCCACCCGGTGCGACCGGCTGCTGCTCATGCGTGCCGGCCGGATCATCGCCGACGACACACCGCAGGGGCTGTTGGAGAAGACCCGGACCGACGACATCGAGGCCGCGTTCCTCGACCTGGTCGCGCGGGCGGACTCATGAGCCCGCGGATCACGCTCGCGATCACCCTCCGGGTGCTGATCCAGCTGCGTCGCGACCGGCGTACGTCGGTGATGCTGATGGTGCTGCCCTGCGTGATCATGACGCTGCTGTGGTGGATGTTCCAGGACAAGCCCAGCTTCGGGTTCGAGGCGCTCGCGCCGGCCCTGCTCGCACTGATCCCGTTCATCATCATGTTCCTGGTCACCTCGGTCACCACGCTGCGTGAGCGCACCTCCGGCACCCTCGAGCGGCTGCTGGCGATGCCGATGGGCAAGGGCGACTTCCTGCTCGGCTACGCGATCGCGTTCGGTCTCGTCGCCGCCGTGCAGTCGGGTCTCGCGGTCGGCCTCTCCGTGTGGGCGCTCGGACTGGACATCGCCGGACCGGTGTGGCTGCTGCTGGTGGTCGCCGTGCTCGACGCGGTGCTCGGCAGTGCGCTGGGCCTGTTCGTCTCCGCGTTCGCCCGCACGGAGTTCCAGGCGGTCCAGTTCATGCCGGCCCTCGTGATCCCCCAGATCCTGCTGTGCGGCCTGTTCATCGAGCGCACCGACCTGCCCTCGGTGCTGCACGTGATCTCCGACGTGATGCCGCTGTCCTACGCGGTCGACGCGATGCGCAAGGTCTCCGGCAACGCCCACCCGGCGCTCTGGGGCGACCTCGCCGTCGTGGTGGGCTTCGCGGCGGCAGGGCTCGTGCTCGGTGCCCTGACCCTGCGTCGCCGCTCCGAGTGACGCAGCGTGGCGCGCGGCCCCCGTCCGGGCCGCCGGCCGACGACGCGTTACGGTGACGAGAAGCGGTACGACGAGGTGCCGCACGTGTCACAGGGAGACCAGGTGCTGCGCCACACGCTGTTGCTGCTCGCTCGGAGCGGGCGCGTCAAGGAGCTCGTCACCTCGATGCCGGTGAGCGGCGGACTGGTCGCCCGCTACGTGCCCGGGGAGCGCATCGCCGACGTCGTCGAGGCCACCCGCGACCTGGTCGCGGACGGCCGGCTGGTGACCATCGACTTCCTCGGCGAGGACACCCTCGACGAGCAGCAGGCCGAGGCGACCGTGACGGCGTACCTGGAGCTGCTCGAAGCGCTGAGCCAGGAGGGCCTGGCCCGCACCGCCGAGGTGAGCGTGAAGCTGAGCGCCATCGGACAGGCGCTGCCCGAGGTGGGCGAGAAGCTCAGCCTGGAGAACGCCCGCCGGATCTGCCAGGCCGCGCGCAACGTCGGCACCACGGTCACCCTCGACATGGAGGACCACACGACCACCGACCAGACGCTGGCGACGCTGCGCGAGCTGCGCAAGGACTTCCCCGAGACGGGTGCCGTGCTGCAGGCCTACCTGCACCGCACCGAGGACGACTGCCGCGCACTCGCCTACGAAGGCTCGCGCGTGCGGCTGTGCAAGGGCGCCTACAAGGAGCCGGCGACGGTGGCCTTCCAGGACCGGCACGAGGTGGCCAGGTCCTACGTGCGCTGCCTGAAGGTGCTGATGGCCGGGCAGGGGTACCCGATGGTCGCCACGCACGACCCGCGGATGATCCGGATCGCGGCCGCGTTCGCCACCCGGTTCGACCGCGCACCGGGCACCTACGAGTACCAGATGCTCTACGGCATCCGCAGCGACGAGCAGCGCCGGCTGGCCGGGGCGGGCGAGCGGGTGCGCGTGTACGTCCCCTACGGCCAGGAGTGGTACGGCTACCTGATGAGAAGGCTCGCCGAGCGCCCGTCGAACCTGACATTCTTCTTGCGTTCGCTGCTGTCCCAGAAGTAGGGCGGCGACGACGTGGCAGCAGCACCCAGGAGGGCAGGATGACGGTCGCCATCATCGGTGCCGGAGTGATGGGGGAGACCCTGCTCTCCGGCCTGATCCGCGGCGGTCGTGACGTCGCCGACCTGATGGTCGGGGAGAAGCGCCCGGAGCGTGCCGAGGAGCTCCGCGAGCGGTACGGCGTCACGGTGGTCGGCAACTCCGAGGCCGCGCAGGCCCAGACCGTGGTGCTCGTCGTGAAGCCGCAGGACATGGCCGACGTGCTCACCGAGATCGCCCCGCACCTGCGCCCGGGTCAGCTGGTGGTCTCCCTCGCGGCCGGCATCACCACGGCGGCGATCGAGAAGCACATCCCCGAGGGTGTCGCGGTGGTCCGGGTCATGCCGAACACCCCGGCGCTCGTCGACGAGGGGATGGCGGCGATCTCACCCGGCTCCCACTGCGACGACGAGCACCTCGCCACGGCCGAGGGCCTGCTCTCCGCCACCGGGCGCGTGGTCCGGGTGCCGGAGAAGCAGCAGGACGCGGTCACGGCGATCTCCGGCTCTGGGCCGGCGTACCTGTTCTTCGTCGTGGAGGCGATGATCGAGGCCGGTGTGCACCTGGGCCTTCCCCGCACCACCGCCACCGAACTGGTCGTGCAGACGGTCGTCGGCTCCGCCAAGCTGCTCCGCGAGACCGGCACGCACCCCACCGTGCTGCGCGAGCAGGTCACCTCGCCGGGCGGCACCACGGCCGCGGCGATCCGCGAGCTGGAGGACCACAAGGTCAGGGCCGCGTTCATCACCGCGATGGAGGCAGCTCGGGACCGGTCCGTCGCGCTGGCCGAAGGCATGGACTGAGCGTGCCCGAGCTCGGCTGCGGCCCCACCTGCGTCGTCTTCGACGAGTCCCTGACGGCGTACGACTTCGGCCCCGAGCACCCGATGAACCCGGTGCGTGTCGACCTGACCATGCGGCTCGCCCGGAACCTCGGTGTGGTCACCGACGGGTCCGGCGGCGGCCTGGTGGCGGTCCCGGCTCCCGACGGCACCGACGAGGACCTGCTGGTGGTCCACGACCCCGCACTCATCGAGGCGGTCCGCCGCAGCAGCGAGGACCCCGAGCGCACGGACCCGCGCCACGGTCTCGGCACCGACGACAACCCGACCTTCCCGCGGATGCACCAGGCCGCGCGCCACGTCGTCGGCGCCAGCATCGAGGCCGCCCGCCGCGTGTGGGAGGGCGAGGCGATCCACGCCGCGAACGTCGCCGGTGGACTGCACCATGCGATGCCCGACCACGCCAGCGGGTTCTGCGTCTACAACGACGTCGCGATCGCGATCCGCTGGCTGCTCGACCACGGGGCCAAGAAGATCGCGTACGTCGACGTCGACGTGCACCACGGCGACGGCGTGCAGAAGATCTTCTACGACGATCCGCGCGTCCTCACGATCTCGTTGCACGAGACCGGTCAGATGCTCTTC
>DATAKN010000292.1:0-36168 GCA_036261595.1 Marmoricola sp. | reverse complement strand
CTCGGCATGTCTGGGGCCTGACGTAGTGACGTCTCGGCGTACGGGGTTGTGATCGCCCGGACATTTCGGACGTTCATCTGCGAGCCGGGGCGCGCTCGGCGAGAATGCTGGGGTGGAGGGCGAGCAGAGCCGGCAGGAGCGGGTCCGGGTCAGGGACCTGTGGGTCCGGTTCGGATCGGTCGAAGCGGTGCGCGGCATCGACGTCGTCGCGTACGCCGGCCGCGCGACCGCCCTGCTCGGACGCAACGGCGCCGGCAAGTCGACCACGATGCGCGTGCTCGGCGGGGTGATCCCGCCGACCGCCGGTGAGGTGCTCGTCGACGGACTCGACGTGCGCGCCGACCCGCTGACGGTCAAGCGCTCGACCGGCTACTGCCCCGACGTCGGCGGGCTGGTGCCGCGGGCGACTCCCTGGGAGCACCTGCAGCTCGCCGCCCGTCTCCGCCGGATGGTCGGCTGGGAGACCCGCGCCCAGGACCTGCTGGAGCGGTTCGAGCTCGGCGATGCCGCCCACCGGGTCACCGGCGGCTTCAGCCACGGCATGGGTCGCCGCCTCTCCGTGGTGCTGGCCGCCTTCCACCAGCCCGGCGTGCTGCTCCTCGACGAGCCCTTCGACGGTGTGGACCCGATCGGCGTCGAGGCCACTCAGCAGGTGATCGACGACGCCAAGGCGCGTGGCGCCGCGGTGCTGATCTCCACGCACCTGCGTGACCTCGCCATGGAGGTGTGTGAGGACGCACTCGTGCTCAGAGGCGGGTCCGCGGTCGCGGCCATGGATGCCGACCGGCTGGTCGGGGAGGCAGGGGCGCGTGCCTACCGAGCACTCCTGGACTGAGCTGCGACGCGGCCTGGCCGACCTCCGGGCGCTGCTTGCGTTCCGTGGTTCCGGCCTGAGCCGGCGCTCGAGGCGACGGCTGCGGGTCGCCGGGGCGAGCGTGCTGCTGCTCACCGTCGCGGCGATCGTCGTGCCGGCGTACCTGCGCGAGCCGTTGCACGCACGCGACACCGGCAAGTTCGTGGCGATCCTGCCCTCGCTCTACCTCGGATTCCTCGTCCTGGCCGTGCTGGCGGCGATCGCCTCCGGCGGTGGCCGGGAGGTGGTGCCCCGCGAGCAGGCGGTCGCCTTCCCGGTCTCGAGCGTGACCGAGCACTTCGGCGCGCTGCTGCTGGCGCCGCTGAACATCGCCTGGCTGCTGCAGGCCTGGACCGTGCTGGCGCTGACCACCTACGTGCTCGGACCACGTGCCCTGGTGGCCGCGGCGCTCCCCGTGCTGGTGTGGATCGCGTTCGGGACGGCGCTCGGCCAGGCGCTCGGGTGGGTCTTCGAAGGCATCCGCCGGGGACCGCACGGCATCCTGGTCGCCCGGGTGATCTCCGGCGCCGCGATGGCAGCAGTCGTGGCGTTGGTCCTCTCCGACCAGCTGGTGCCGCTGCTCGACCACAGCCCGACCGTGCAGGTCTACCTCGCGGCGGCGTACGGATCCGGGCACGAGTGGGCGTCGTGGGCGGAAGTGGTGGCCGCGCTGGTGGCGCTGCTCGTCCTGGCCACGCTGGTCGGCCTCGTCCCGGCCCGCTGGGCTCTGCATCGGGCCCTGCGCGAGGAGCTGCGCCTGGAGTCGGGTCACATCGAGCCGCGCGCCAACCCGGGCAGCGACCTGCGGGCCATGGTCCGCATCGACCGGTCATCGATCTGGCGGTCGGTGCCGCTGCGTCGCGGCCTGATCGTCCTCGCCTTCATGCCCGGTCTCGTGGCGCTCGCGGGCAGCCTCGAGTGGGACATGGTCACGATCCTGCCCGGCCTGGTCGCCTCCGGTGGCGCGCTGCTGTTCGGCGTGAACACGTGGTGCCTCGACGGGCGCGGGGCGTTGTGGCGCGACAGCCTCCCCGTGTCGGCCAGCGTCGCGTACTACGCCAAGGTGATCGTGCTCTTCGAGGTGCTGCTCGCCGCTGCCGGCTTCACGATCCTGCTCGCCGCCCTGCGAGCCGGTACGCCGACCACGGCTGAACTCTGCTCCGCCCTCGGCGCCGCCGTCGTGGTCGCCGCACAGGTGGTCGCCACGTCGATGCGGTGGTCGGTGGAGCGGCCCTATGCCATGGACATGCGCTCAGCGCGGGCGACGCCGGCCCCTCCGGTCGTGATGGCCGCATACAGCGCGCGGCTGGCCCTGAAGACCACCGTGGTCGGACTGATCTTCTCCGCGACAGCGCTGGCCGACGGCTGGGCAGTGCCGGCGATCGTCGCCGTACCGCTGCTGTGCTGGTCGGGCCTGCGGCTGGTCCGCACGGCGCGACAGTGGGCCATGCCCGAGGTCCGGGCACGCGTGGTCTCGGTCGTCGCGACCTGATCTGCGCCGCGACGACCGGACGTCCGCGGCCTACTTCTTCGACTGCGTCTTGCAGTCGGTCATCGCCTTGGTGCCCTGCTGACCGATCGTGGCCGCGTCCTTGGACTGCGTCTGCGAGGCGATCAGCATCTTCTTGACCAGCGAGTCCGGCAGCTTGTCCTTCAGGCAGGTCTCGAACTTCGTGGCGTCGATCGTGGTGTCGGTCTTCGCCGTCTCCGTCGCGAGCCGCTTCTGGTAGTCCACGCAGCCGAGCAGCGCGTCGGCGAACTTCCCGGAGGTGTCCGCGTCGAAGGACGGGCTGCCGGCCGTGTTGACCTGGTTGTTCGCGTTGAGCACCTTCACGGCCTTGAGCTTCTTCACGCCCACCGTCGAGACGAATTTCGTGGAGACGCACTTGGCTTCGGTGGTGGTGAGCGCGCCGGTGCTCGAGGAGGTGAACGCCTTCTCCAGACTGGCCACCGCCGCCTTGTCGTCCTTGGACAACGCGACCTTGTCCTTGTGGTCCGAGGAGCCGGATCCACACGCGGTCATCGCGACCAGCAGCAGGGCTCCGAGGGCAGCCGTCGAGGCCTTCTTCATGAGATCTCCGATGTGGTTGGAAAGGGCCGGCAACCAGGGCGCCGGACCCGCCGTGCGCGCCCAGCCTGCCTCATACACCCCATTCGTGCAGCCTCGGCGTCTCATCGACCGGCTCGGCGGCACGTTCTTCCTACTGTCCCGTAACCCTGCGGCGTCCGGCTCGTTGGGGAAGGCATTTGGCATCCGTCCGGGTGCTGTGCCGCCACTCGTGTCGACACCTGGGAGCCGAACATGAAGAAGCTGTCGCCGGTCGGTGCGCTCGCGCTGGCCGCACTGGTCGCCGGGCTCGCCCTGCTGGGGTTCTCCGGCCCTGCGCAGGCCTACCCCGACGTCAGGATCGACCTCACCGTCAACCGATCGGTCCTGTACGGCGGTCAGAGCTTCACCGCCACCGCGAAGTCCGACGGCATCACGTGTGCCTGGAAGCTCGAGTGGAACGGCGACGTCCGCCACGGCGCCTCGTCGGGCGGCCACGACTTCGTCACGTCGTACCACGCCCCCCAGGTGAAGCGTGTGACCAAGATCCCGCTGCACGGCACCTGCACGTACGCCAGCTCGGGTGCACGCGGGACTGCCACCTGGGAGCGGTCGATCGTGATCACGGTGCTCCCGCCGAGCACCGCCGTCTCCCCGCCCGTCGGCGGCTCCGACCTGCCCAACACCGGCGGCCCGAACCTGCTGTACCTGCTCGGCGGCATCGGCCTGCTGCTGGCCGGCGCGACCGCGGTCACGGTGGCGCGCCGCCGGGCCGAGGACGCGGAGTTCCAGGCCTCCGGCGCCTAGTCCACCGAGCGTGGGCAACCTGACGACATCCGGGTTGTCGCGACGTCGGATCGGGTGGGGCATCGTCCTGCTCCTGCTCTTCGCACTGGGGCTGTTCGCCTGGCAGGCGGTGACCGCCTCGCGCGCGCTCCTCGCCGCCCGCACCAGTGGCGAGCTGGTCCAGCAGCGGATCCGCGACGGCGACTTCGCCGGTGCCAACCGCGCCCTGGCCGACCTCCAGCGGCAGACCCACCGGGCCGCGGACTCCACCGACGGCGTGCTGTGGGACCTGGCCGCCCACCTGCCCTGGATCGGCCGGAACATCGCAGCGGTGCAGACGGTCTCGTCGGTGCTCGACACCGCGACCCGGGAGAACGCGCCGATCGCCCTGCAGCTGAGCCGGGCGGTCGACGAGGGCAGGTTCCGGCCGCACGACCAGCGGATCGACCTGGCCGAGGTGGAGCGCCTCGCCCCGTCGGTACGACGCGCCGCCGACTCGATCGACCGGGCCGCCCGCCGGCTGTCCGGCACGCGGGCCGACCAGCTGCTGTTCCCCTTCAACGACCTCGTCGGTGATCTCCAGACCCAGGTCGATCGCGCCCGGACCGCTGCGACCGCGAGTGCCCGGGCGTTCGAGCTGTTGCCCGGGATGCTCGGCAAGGCCGAGCCACGCACCTACCTGCTGGTGATCCAGAACCCTGCCGAGCTCCGCTCCACCGGGGGCCTCCCCGGCTCGCTCGCGCTGCTGCACGCCGACCACGGCAAGGTCACGATGGGGTGGCAGGGCTCGGCTGGCGACGTGCACGGCTTCACCGCGCCGGCCGTGAAGCTGGCGCGCGACACCGAGCAGCAGTACGGCCCCACCCCGGCCACCGACCTGCGTGACGCGAACTTCACGCCCGACTTCCCCGAGGCGGCGCGCATCCTGACCGCCATGGTGGAGCCGAGCCAGCACGTGAAGCTCGACGGCGTGGTCTCGGTCGACCCCGTCGCCCTGGCCGAGATGATGCAGGGCACCGGCCCGGTCAAGGTCAAGGACGGCGTCGTGCTCGATGCCACCAACGTGGTCACCGCACTGCTCAACCAGACCTACCAGCTGCTGCCCACCCAACAGCAGCAGAACGACTTCTTCGACACCGTCGCCCGCGACATCTTCGATGCGGTGATGGCCGGCCGTGGCAACCAGCAGCTCGCGATTCGCGGACTCGCGACGGCGGCCGGCGAGCACCGGATCCAGGTGTGGTCGGCGCACGCGGAGGAGCAGCGGGTCCTCGACGGCACGGCGGTCTCCGGCGCCCTGATCGGGAAGAGCTCGGCCCCGCAGATCGGGCTGTACCTCAACGACAGCACCGCCGGGAAGGCGGACTACTACCTCCACTACCGCAGCACCGCGGCCGCCGTCGACTGCCGTCGCGACGGTGCCCAGGACATTCGCGCGACGATGGCGCTCGCCTCGACGATGCCTGCCGACTTCGGACAGCTCTCGTCGTGGATCGTCGGGACCGGGCAGTTCGCCCCGCAGGGCACCATCGCGTTCAACCTGCGGATCTACGCGCCGTACGGCGGCGAGATCACCGCGCTGAGCGTCGACGGCCAGAGCCACTCGGTCACCGCCGACCAGCACCACGGCCGTCAGGTCGCGCTCCTGCCGCTGGCGCTCGGGCCGGGACAGCAGACCACCGTGACCGCAGACATCCGCACCGCCGCGGGCCAGTCGAGCGACGGCGTGCTCAGCTACACCCCCGGCATGCTGCCGGCGCCGAACGGTGTCCGGATCGCCAGCGCCTGCGGCTGAGACGTGACCCTTCTCACCCGACGGCGCGCGGGCGGCGGTCGGTAGGGTCCCGGCATGGACTTCTCACCCTCGCCGCGGGCCGCGGAGCTCACCGACCTGGTCTCCGGTTTCGTCCGCGAGGAGATCGAGCCGGTGCAGGCGGCGTACCACCAGGACGTGGCCGAGGCGCGGGCGAGCGGCAGCTGGGCGGAGTCGCCGATCATGGCCGACCTGCGCGCGAAGGCCCGCGCCCAGGGCCTGTGGAACCTCTTCCTTCCCGCCGGCCACGACCAGCCCTGGGCCGAGCAGTTCGGCACCCACGGCGGCGCGGGCCTCACGAACACCGACTACGCCCCGCTGGCCGAGCAGATGGGCCGGGCGACCTTCCTGGCGCCGTACGTGTTCAACTGCAACGCGCCCGACACCGGCAACATGGAGGTGCTGCTGAAGTACGGCACCCCCGAGCAGCAGCAGGAGTGGCTGGTACCGCTGCTCGACGGGCGGATCCGCTCCGGGTTTGCGATGACGGAGCCCGGCGTCGCGTCCTCCGACGCCACCAACATGGAGGCCAGGGCGTTGGTCGACGGCGACGAGGTCGTGATCAACGGACGCAAGTGGTTCACCACCGGCGTCGGCCACCCCGACTGCAGGATCCTCGTGTTCATGGGCCTGTCGAACCCCGAGGCCGACCGGCACCACCGGCACACGATGGTGCTCGTGCCGGTCGACACCCCCGGCGTGAAGGTCGAGCGGCTGCTGCCCACGATGAACGTGTACGACGAGCCGGTCGGCCACGGCGAGGTCTCCTTCACCGACGTGCGCGTGCCGGCGAGCAACATCCTGCTCGGCGAGGGCCGCGCCTTCGAGATCGCGCAGGGCCGGCTGGGCCCGGGCCGGGTGCACCACTGCATGCGGCTGATCGGTCAGGCCGAGGTCGCGCTCGAGCTGGCGATCAAGCGGGGCCTGGACCGCACGGCGTTCGGCCAGCCGGTCGTCAAGCTCGGCGGCAACCCGGAGCGGATCGCCGACGCCCGGATCGCCATCGACCAGGCCCGGCTGCTGGTCCAGCACGCCGCCTGGAAGCTCGACCAGGGCGGTGCCGCGAACGCCCTGTCGGAGGTCAGCCAGATCAAGGTGATCGTGCCGAACGTCGCCCAGCAGGTGATCGACATGGCCATGCAGATGCACGGCGGCGGCGGCATGACCCAGGACTTCCCGCTGGCGGCGATGTGGACCAACGCCCGGGCACTGCGCCTGGCCGACGGACCCGACGAGGTGCACCGCGGGATGGTCGCCCGGATCGAGATCGGCAAGCACCGGTGACCAGCGAGGCGCTGCGCGTCCTCGTCACCGGCGGGTCGTCGGGCCTCGGCGCGGCGCTGGTCTCGGCGTACGCCGACCGCGGGGCGCGGGTGCTCGTCTGCGACCTGAACGAGCCGGCCGACGCCGACTTCCTGCGTCTCGACGTGCGCTCCGACGACGACTGGGCCGCGGCGGTGGCGTGGGTCGAGGATCACTGGGGTGGGCTCGACGTGCTGATCAACAACGCCGGTGTGGCAGGCGGCGGTCGCGTCGACGTCGCCACCATGGACGAGTGGCAGTGGATCACCGAGATCAACCTGTTCGGCGTGGTCCGCGGCACCCGTGCATTCGTGCCGATGCTCAAGCGGCAGCGCTCCGGCCGGATCGTGAACGTCGCGTCGCTGGCCGGTCTCGTCCACCCGGCCGGGATGGCGTCGTACAACGCGGTCAAGGCCGGTGTCGTGGCGTTCACCGAGACGATCGGGCACGAGCTGGCCGAGTACGGCATCACTGCGCACGTCGTCTGCCCGTCGTACTTCCGCACCGGTCTCGTCGACTCGATGCAGGGCTCCGACACCGCCGTCGGCGAGGTGATCGGGGCGCTGGTGAAGAACTCCGCGGTCGGACCCGACGACATCGCCCGTGCGGTGCTCGAGGGCGTCGACCGCGGTGACGAGCTGATCCTGCCCGACGACGCGGCACGCGGCGCCTACGAGCTCAAGCTGCACGACCGGGCGGCGTACGACGACGTGATGCGCAAGCAGGCCGCCCGGCTCAACGCGATGGGAGGACAGGGATGAGCGACCCGATCGCCGGCGCGGGCGAGGTCCGAGCCGAGGACGCCTTCGACGTCGACGCGGTGCGCGACTGGCTCGCCGAGCAGGGGCATCCGCTCACCGGCGACGTGGTCGTGCGCCAGTTCGGCGCCGGCGCCTCCAACCTCACCTACTCCCTGCGCACGCAGACCGACGACCTGATCCTGCGTCGCCCGCCGGCCGGTCAGAAGGCCAAGGGTGCGCACGACATGGGTCGGGAGTACCGCGTCCAGTCGGCGCTGCGGGAGCCGTTCGGGCTGGTGCCGCAGATGGTCGCCTACTGCGGCGACCCGTCGGTGATCGGCTCGGAGTTCTACGTGATGAAGCGGATCGACGGGCTCATCCCGGGCCGCGACCTCCCGCCCGAGCTGCAGCTCGACGAGCAGGCTGCCCGTGACCTGTGCCGCACGTTCGTCGACACCCTGATCCGCCTGCACCGCGTGGACACCACGCAGCCGGAGATCGCCGCGATGGGCAAGGGCACCGGGTACGTCGAGCGCCAGATCACCGGCTGGACCACCCGCTACCGCAACGCGATCACCGAGGACGCCCCCGGCTTCGAGTCGGTGATGGCCTGGCTGGTCGAGCGGATGCCCGCCGATGTCGCGAACTGCGTGATCCACAACGACTACCGGTTCGACAACGTCATCCTCGACAAGCACGACCCCAGCCGGATCATCGGCGTGCTGGACTGGGAGATGGCCACGCTCGGCGACCCGCTGATGGACCTCGGTGGCACGCTGTCGTACTGGGTGCAGGCCGACGACGACGAGGGCTTCCAGCTGGTCCGCCGCCAGCCGAGTCACCTGCCCGGCATGTTCACCCGCGCCGAGTTCGTCGACTACTACTGCTCGCAGATGGGCTTCGACGTCAGCCCCGAGCAGTGGAAGTTCTACGAGGTCTACGGGCTGTTCCGGTTCGCGGTGATCGCGCAGCAGATCTACTACCGCTACTTCCACAAGCAGACCACCAACGAGGCGTACGCCGCGTTCGGCCAGGCCGTGCACTACTACGAGCAGCGCTGCCAGCGGGTGATCGACGGCGCGCTCTAGCCGGTGGGCAGGCGCCGCGGCCACCAGAACCGGTCGCCCAGCAGCAGCGCGAGCGCCGGCACCAGCACCGTACGCACGAGCAGCGTGTCCAGCAGCACGCCGATGCCGATCACCACGCCGAGCTGGGCCAGCACGACCAGCGGCAGCACGCCGAGCACGGCGAACACCGCGGCGAGCAGGATGCCGGCGCTGGTGATGACGCCACCGGTTGCGGCGAGGGCGCGGATCATCCCCTCGCGGGAGCCGTGGCCCGGTGTCTCCTCCCACGCCCGGGTGACCAGGAAGATGTTGTAGTCCACGCCGAGGGCGACCAGGAACAGGAACGCGAACAGGGGCATCGACTCGTCGACCGCGCTGAAGGCGAAGACCGCCCGGAACATCCACCAGCCGGCGCCCATCGCCGCGACGTACGTCGCCAGGACGGTGAGCACCAGCAGCACCGGCGCCACCACCGAGCGCAGCAGCAGGACCAGCGCGCCGAGCACGAGCACCAGGATCGCCGGGAAGATCACCCACCGGTCGCGGCTCGAGGCCGAGGAGAGGTCGAGGTTCTGGGCCGCGGTCCCGCCGACGAAGCTCTGCCCGGGCACGTCGGCGAGCGCCGTCCGCATCCGTTCGACCGTCGCCCGGGCACCGGCGCTGTCCGGTGCGTCGGAGAGCACCACGCTGAGCTCGCTCCAGCCCTTCGCGCTGGAGCCCGGGCGGACATCCTCGACGCCCGAGACCTGCTGCAGCGCACTCGTGGCCGCCTCGGGCGACCGGGTGATGACGGTGGCCGGGTCCGACGCCCCGGCGGGGAAGTGCTCGGCCAGGCGCTGGCCCGCGGAGATCGCCTCGGGCTTCTTCAGGAACTGCTCGGCGGTCGGGAGCCCGGCCTTCGTGTCGGCCAGACCCACCGACAGCACGGCCAGCACCGCCACGGCGCCCACCGCGAACCAGCCGCGACGTGCGGCCACCGCGTCACCGACCCGCCGCCACGGCGAGCGGCCGTCGGCGAGAGCGGCGGACCCGACGTGCGGCACCTTCGGCCAGAAGACCCAGCGTCCGAAGAGCACCAGCGCGGCCGGCAGGGCGACCAGGGCGAAGACCGCCGCGACGACGATGCCCACGGCACAGGCGATGCCGAGGCCACGCGTGGTCGGCGTGAGCGAGAGCGCCAGCGTGAGCACGCCCAGGACCACGGTGGTCGCGCTGGACAGCACCGCGTGTGCCGTACGCCGCAGCGCCAGTCGCATCGCGTCGTACCGGTCCTCGTGCGTGCGGAGCTCGTCGCGGTAGCGGGAGATGAGCAGCAGCGCGTAGTCGGTGCCTGCGCCGAACACGAGCACCGAGAGGATGCCGGTGGTCGAGCCGTCGAAGGGCACCGAGATCCCCGCCAGAGTGTGGGTCGCGAGCACGGCGGCGACCTGGTCGGCCACGCCGACGACGATCAGCGGCACGAGCCAGAGCACCGGACTGCGGTAGGTGATCACCAGCAGCAGGGCGACCACCGATGCAGTCACGGCGAGCAGTCGGACGTTCGCACCGTCGAAGACCGCGGACAGGTCCGCCTTGACGGCCGCCGGACCGGTCACCTCGGCCCGGATCCCGGCCGGCGCGGCGGCGTCGAGCCGGTCCCGCAGCTCGACCACGGCGTTCTTGAGCGCCGACGCCCCGGAGCGATCCACCGCGAGCACGCTGATCGCGGCCGTCCCGTCCTTGCTCGGCAGCACGGCCTGCGGTCCGGCAGGCGCCGACACGTGCGGCACCCGCAGGTCGCGCACCACCCGATCGAGCTCGGCCACGGTCGCCGCCGAGAGCGGTGAATTCCCGCTGCGCGCGGTGAACAGCACCACCGCGGTCGACCCCTCGTCGGCAGGGAGCTGGTCACGCAGCTGGGCGGCGCGCGTGCTGTCGTAGCCACGCGGCAGGCCGTCGTCGACGCGCGGGGTGTGGTCGAGCGTGCCGAGGCCCGCGATCAGTGCGATGCCGAGGCCGAGCAGGAGCACGGCGACGACGGCGCTCGCCTTGCCGACGATCACCCGGGTCAGAGGTGCCATGGGACTAGACTCCTGATGTAACGACAGATTGCTAAGTTAGTGAGCAAGTTCGTGACCGAACATAGCACGTCGCACCAGGTCGGCCCGACCGCCGACGGAGGCGTCGCGGGCTGGGAGCAGACCTCCACCCTGATCGCCCTGCGCACCCTGACCCGGCTGTCCGAGCAGGTCGCTCCGGCGATCGCTCGTCGCGCCGGCCTCACTCACAACGAGCTGCGCGCGCTGGAGCACCTGATGGACCAGCCGATGGGGCCCGGCGACCTCGCCCGGGTGCTGGGCGTCAGTTCGGCCGCCGCGTCGGGCATCATCGACCGGCTCGAGGCTCGGGGGCACGCGGTGCGCGCGTCGCACGCCAGCGACGGCCGGCGTACGTCGGTGACGATCAGCCCCAGCGGGCGGGCCGAGGTGGTGTCCTACCTGATGCCGATGTTCCGCGAGCTCGCCGTGCTCGACGCCAGTCTCGACGAGACCGAGCGGGCGGCCGTCGACCGCTACCTCGAGGGCGCGATCCGGGCCCTCCGCACGATCACCTGAGACCCGTGCACCTGCGGTCCGGCGACCTTGGCAGGATGCTTCCCATGCGTGCGATCACGATGACGCGAGCCACCGCCTGATGGGCCAGGTGCTCCTCGTCCGCCACGGGCAGGCGTCCTGGGACGGCGACGACTACGACGTGCTCTCCGAGCGTGGGCACGAGCAGGGCCAGCTGCTCGGCGCCGCGCTCACAGCCCGCGGCATCCGGCCCGACGTGGTGGTCAGCGGCGGCATGCGCCGGCACCGGGAGACCGTCGAGAACATCGTCGCCGGAGCCGGGCTCGACGAGGTCGACGTCGAGGCGGACGCCGGCTGGGACGAGTACGACCACGTCTCCATGCTTGCCCAGGTGCCGACCTCGTTCGCCGGCGAGAAGCCGACGGCCGGGGAATTCCAGGCCTGGATGGAGCAGGCCACTGACCGATGGATCCGCGGCGAGCACG
Source organism: Marmoricola sp. (assembly GCA_036261595.1). GTDB lineage: Bacteria > Actinomycetota > Actinomycetes > Propionibacteriales > Nocardioidaceae > Marmoricola. The sequence continues at coordinate 24,523 of DATAKN010000292.1, read as the reverse complement.
CCGAGGACTATCACGAGCCGTTCGCCGACTTCACCGCGCGCGTCGACGCGGCGCTGCGGCGTACGGTCGGCGGAGCCGGCGGTACGACGCTCGTGGTCACCTCCGGCGGACCGATCTCCTGGGTGACCGCCTCGCTGCTCGGCGGCGGGGCCGCACTGTGGAGCCGGTTCAACGTCGTCTGCGTGAACTCCGGCGTCACCAAGCTCGTCACCGGCCGTCGCGGCGTGACCCTGGTGTCGTTCAACGAGCACACCCACCTCGAGGGCCGCGACCCCGAGCTGCTCACCTACCGCTGAGGCTGCTCCGCATGCCCTCCGGGGTGCGTGCCGCCGGCACCAGCAGCGCGGCCGGCACGAGCAGGATGCTGATCACGAGCAGTGCGTGCAGCGCGCCCACCCGGTCGCCGATGAAGCCGAGCACCGGAGGCCCGGTCAGGAACGCCGTGTAGCCGATCGTCGACACGACGCTCACGCGTGCGGGCGCGCGCACCGGGTCGTCCGCGGCGGCGCTCATCCCGACCGGGAAGCCGAGCGACGCGCCGATGCCCCAGAGCACGATGCCGGCCAGGATCGTGGGTGCGCTGGGGCCGTACACGACCAGCAGTACGCCGACCGCGGCCAGCGCCATGGTGCCCCAGAGCGTGGCCGCCCGGCCGAACCGGTCGAGCAGCGCCGAGCCCAGGAACCGCCCGGTCGTCATCGCGCTCACGAACACCGCGAAGCCGGCCACGCCCTTCCAGGCCGCGACGCCGTGCCCGTCGACCAGCGCGATCGCCAGCCAGTCGTTGGCCGCGCCCTCGGTCAGTGCGAGGGCGAGCACCATCAGGCCGATCAGCAGCGTCCGCGGCTCACGCCAGGCGGCGAGCACCATGCCCCGAGGAGCGTGCTCCACCTCCTCGATCTCGCGCGGCAGGAACGCCCCGGTCGTGGCCTGGACCGCGGTGAAGATCAGCACGGCCGCGACCGGGAGCACCAGCAGCATCGGTACGTCGAGCTTCGTGGTGGCCGAGCCCACCCCTGCTCCGACCACGCTGCCGAGGCTGAAGAGCCCGTGGAACCGAGGCATGATGTTGCGCTCGAGCCGGTGCTCGACCCCGGCGCCCTCGACGTTCATCGACACGTCCCACAACCCCATGCCCACGCCCCACACGAACAGGCAGGCCGCGACCGCCGGAGCGGAATCGAGCACCACCGCCCCGAGTGCGATCCCGGCCATGCCGAGGGTGTCGACGGTGACGCCGATCCGGACGGCGGTGGCGGCGCCGAGCCGCTCGATCAGTGCGCCGGCGCCGGTCAGCGCGAGGATCGAGCCGATCGACCCGGCCAGCAGGATGACGCCGAGCTGACCGTTGGACAGCTCGAGCCGGTGCCGGATCTCCGGCAGCCGCGACACCCAGGTCGCGAACGTGGCGCCGTTGAGGAAGAACGACAGGCCGACCGCGTTGCGTGCGCCGATCAGCCGGTCCATGGCTCCAGTCGATCATGCCGGCCCCGTCGCCCGCGCGGCAGTGTCTGGAAGACTTCCGTCCATGGCGACCGAGCGGAAGACGATCCTGATCACCGGCGCGAGCAGCGGTCTCGGCGCCGAGATGGCCCGGCAGTTCGCGGCCCGGGGCCACGACCTGGCCCTGTGCGCGCGTCGTACGGAGAAGCTCGAGGCGCTGCGCGAGGAGATCCTCGCCCGGCACCCGAAGGTCAAGATCGAGGTGAAGGACCTCGACGTGACCGACGACGGCCAGGTGTTCGAGGTCTTCCGGGCGTTCAAGGCCGACTTCGGCCGGATCGACCGGGTCGTGATCAACGCCGGACTGGGCAAGGGCGCGCCGCTGGGCACCGGCCGGTACGACGCCAACAAGCAGACCGCGATGACGAACTTCGTCGCGGCGCTGGCTCAGGCCGAGGCCGCGATGGAGATCTTCCGCGAGCAGAACGCCGGCCACCTGGTGATGATCAGCTCGATGTCGGCGATGCGCGGGATGCCCAAGACACTCACGACGTACGCCGCGACGAAGGCCGGCGTCGCCCACCTGGCCGAGGGCCTGCGCACCGAGCTGCACGGGAAGCCGATCAAGGTGACCGTGCTCTACCCGGGCTACATCCGCTCGGAGATGAACGAGAAGGTCGCTCAGTCCACCCCGCTGATGGCCTCGACCGAGAAGGGTGTGCGGGCGATGGTCGACGCCATCGAGAAGGAGAAGCCCTCCGCCCACGTCCCGACCCTGCCCTGGGCGCCCCTCTCCGTCGTCATGAAGCACGCCCCGATCCCGCTGCTGAAGAAGCTGATCTGACCGGCTCGACGAACTGGCCGACCAGTCCGGGTACGGCGGCGTCGGCGAGCGCGACCGCCATCTCCTCGGGCAGGTCGACCGCGTGGTAGGCCTGCTTCCCGGCGGCGGTCGTGGCGCAGAGGGTGCACAGGCCGGCCCGGCGCTGGAAGTAGGTCTGGCGGATGTTCCAGCCGATGATCCCCGTGCGCTGCAGCGCGTCGCGGCGGCCCTGGAAGGAGCCTGAGCGGACCACGAGGTAGCGCTCGGTCAGGGCGTGGCCGAGCCCGGCGTACCGGTCGCGGGCGAGCCAGAGACCGGCGGCCGGCGCGAGCAGTCCGAGGACCGCGAGCCACAGCGGCCACCCGGCCGCGAGCCAGAGGGTGCCGAGCGTGACGGGGACCAAGGAGGTCGGCACGAGCGCGCGGAGGTGCCGCCGTCGCCGCGCCGACGGCCCGTGCGGCGTCAGCGCCACGGCCAAGGGTCCGGACTCGCCGAGGACGTTCTCGCCCACCCCGACGACGACCTGCCGGGGCGCCGGGGGCACGAGCGACGTGCTGCCGTCGGGGCGTCGGCCGAGTCCGGTGACGACGGCCGTCAGCCGGCCCCCACCGAGCAGACGGAGGCCGAGCGGCTCGTGGATCTCGAGGCCACGGAGGCGCTCGACGTCGATGCTGGTCTCCCGCGTCGTGAGCAGGCCGCGGCGGACGTGGAACGACCGGCCGCTGCCGTCCCGCGAGAGCGTGAACCCCCAGTTCGCCAGCACGTAGCCGGCGATCGCCAGCGTGGAGATCACCGCGAGGAAGACCAGGATGCCCAGGGGCACGGAGATCAGCAGGGGCAAGGAACCGACGCGCTCGTCGACCGAGGAGGACGTGGCGGCCCGGTCGATCAGGTTGCCGAGGAACTGGCTGGAGCCACCCAGTGCGGCCAGCGCGATCACCAGACCCGAGGTGGTCAGCGGAGCGAACCGCACCCACGACGGGTCCAGTCGCAGGATCACCGTCTCCTCGGCGGGTGACGTCGGCTCGGCGGCACCTGCGGGCACCAGAGGTGTCCGGCCGAGCAGCTCGGCGCGCAGGCGTCGACCCTCCGCGACGCCGAGCGAGTCGAGCACGAGGCGGTTGTCGCCGTTGCGGACACCGCTGCCGGTGCCGATCTCGACCTTGGCCAGCCCGAGCAGCCGGTGGATCGGGGAGGCGGTGAGCTCGACCGTCCGCACGCGATCCAGCGGCGCGGTGAGCACCCGGCGGCTGAGCAGCCCGCGGCGCAGCTCGATCTGGCTGCCGGTGATCCGGAAGCGAGTGCTGGCGAAGCGCCACAGCCCCAGCGCCACCGGGATCGCCACGCCGAGGTAGTGCCAGGGATCCCCTTCGCTGCTGCGGCCCAGCACGAAGACGCCGATCACCAGAGGTAGGAACCGGACCAGCTCGTTGACCGGGTGCACCAGCAGCATGCGCAGATCGAGGTGGCGCCACTCGGCGTCGCGCGCGAGTTCCGGCTCGCTCACGTCGCGTCGCCCGGCTCGGCCTCGGTACGCCGGGTCAGCTCGTCCACGAGTCGTTCGGCGACAGCCCGGTCGAGCCCCTCGATTCGGAGCGGTCCGGCCGCCGACGCGGTCGTGACGGTCACGTGCGCCAGCCCGAGCAACCGGCTCACCGGACCCTGCTCCAGGTCGACAGTCTGCACCCGCGACATCGGGGCGATCCGGCGCTCGCGGTTCAGCCATCCGCGCTGCGTGTAGACCGCCGTGTCGGTGCTCTCCCAGCGGTGCACCCGGTAGCGGTAGGCCGGCATCACCACGGCGTAGCCGATCACCGCGACGACGTACGCGGTCCAGCCCCACCATGGCATCGTGAACAGGTCGCCCACGACGGATGCCGCCACCAGGCCCGCACCGAGGAACAGGCCGCGCAGGACTGCTGCGACCGCCCACACGAGCGGTGCACGTGGGGAGACGCGACCCACCGGTTCACGGAGGGTGAGGGTCTGGGACATGCCCCAACCCTAGGGCTCCGCGCCCCGCGCGCCGGTCACTCCAGGAGCAGCCGGATCACCTTCACGGCACGGTCGACCTCCGGCTCACTCCGCACGACCGTGTCGTTGTAGACGAACCCCTCCAGCGTCCGCACGGCCGCGTAGGCGAGCAGTTCCGTGTCCGCCCGCGGGGTGAAGGTGCCGCGCGCGGCCTCCTCGTCCACGAGCGTCCGAACCTTCGCGACCAGCCGGTCCTGGAACGGCCCGTGCGAGGTCAGCAGCCGCAGGGCCACGTAGGTCTCGTTGCGCAGGAACGCCTGCAGTGCCGTGGAGTCGACGATCGTGACGAGATAGCGGCGCAGCGCCTCGACGAGCCGGCTGGTCCCGCGCCGGCGGCTCGTGGCCGTCCAGATGTCGTCGATCACGGACTCGCTCAGCGCCCAGATCACGTCCTGCAGCAGCTGTTCCCGGCCACCGGTCCAGCGGTAGAGGGTGTTGCGGGCGACGCCGATATCGGCGGCCAGCTCGCGCATGTCGACGCGACGACCGGCCAGGTAGCTCCGGGTCGCCGCCTCGTACGCCGCCTCGCGCGTGGGCCTCTCCGCCATGGTGCGCACTCTAGCGGCTGTGAGGACACTCTCACGATGTGTCACTTGTGGGACACATTCACAATGTGTCACGCTCACCGGCATGGATGCTGACGTGATCGTCGTGGGGGCCGGCCTGGCCGGCCTGGTGGCCACCGCCGAGCTCGCCGACGCCGGCAAGAAGGTGCTCCTGCTCGACCAGGAGCCGGAGCAGAGCCTGGGCGGGCAGGCCTTCTGGTCGCTGGGTGGCCTGTTCCTCGTGGACTCCCCGGAGCAACGCCGGATGGGCATCAAGGACTCCTACGACCTCGCGCTCCAGGACTGGATGGGCAGCGCGCAGTTCGACCGGGACTGCGACCACTGGCCGCGGAAGTGGGCCGAGGCCTACGTCGCCTTCGCGGCCGGGGAGAAGCGGCAGTGGCTGCACGACCAGGGCCTGCGGCTGTTCCCCGTCGTCGGGTGGGCCGAGCGCGGCGACGGTCGCGCCGGTGGCCACGGCAACTCGGTGCCGCGCTTCCACCTGACCTGGGGCACCGGCCCGGGTGTCGTGGCGCCGTTCGAGCGCCGCGTCCGCGAGGCAGCGGCGCGCAGTGTGGTCACCTTCGGTTTCCGGCATCGAGTCGACGACCTGGTGAAGACCGGTGGCGTCGTGACCGGCGTACGCGGCGCCGTCCTGGCTCCCGACGGCATGGACCGCGGCAAGGCGTCCAACCGCGACGTCGTCGCCGACTTCGAGTACGCCGCCCAGGCCGTGATCGTGACGTCCGGAGGCATCGGCGGCAACCACGAGCAGGTCCGCAAGCAGTGGCCGGTCGACCGGCTCGGGCAGCCCCCGAAGTTCATGGTGGCCGGGGTGCCGGCGCACGTCGACGGCCGGATGCAGTTCATCACCGAGGCCGCGGGCGGCGAGATCATCAACCCCGACCGGATGTGGCACTACACCGAGGGCCTGCGCAACTGGGACCCGATCTGGGAGAACCACGGCATCCGCATCCTCCCCGGTCCGTCGTCGCTGTGGCTCTCGGCCACCGGCGAGCGGTTCCCGGCGCCGTACCTGCCCGGGTTCGACACGCTCGGCACGCTCGGCGCGATCCTGCGCACCGGCTACGACTACTCGTGGTTCGTGCTCACCCAGAAGGTGATCGAGAAGGAGTTCGCGCTGTCGGGCTCCGAGCAGAACCCCGACCTGACCGGCAAGGACATCAAGCTGCTGCTGTCCCGCGTGCGCCCCGGCGCGCCCGGGCCGGTGGAGGCCTTCAAGCAGCACGGCGAGGACTTCGTGGTCGCCGACTCCGTGGAGGAGCTCGTCGTGGGGATGAACCGCGTCGCCGGCAGCGACCTGATCACCGCCGAGTCGCTGCGCCGGACGATCACCGAGCGCGACCGCGAGCTCGACAACCCGTTCTCAAAAGATGCCCAGGTGACCTTCCTGCGCGGCCACCGCAGCTACCGCGGCGACAAGCTGATCCGCACCGCCTCACCGCACAAGTTCGGTGACCCGAAGAACGGGCCACTGATCGCGGTGCGGCTCAACATCCTCACCCGCAAGACCCTCGGCGGCCTGCACACCGATCTGGACGCCCGCGTCCTGCAGGCCTCCGGCGAGCCGCTCCCCGGTGTGTACGCCGCGGGCGAGGTCGCCGGGTTCGGCGGCGGCGGGGTGCACGGCTACAACGCCCTCGAGGGCACCTTCCTCGGCGGCTGCCTGTTCTCCGGACGCACGGCCGGGCGCGCTGCCGCTACGGCGATCGGCTGAGCAGTCCAACGGGCACCAAGCGTCGTCAGGCTCCTCGACGGCGGCGCGAGGCACGTCGTGCCCGTTCGCGTGCGCGTGCGAGGAGCAGTCCCAGCTCGGTTCGGACGTACCCAGGCTCGAACATCACGTCCTCCCAGGCGAACCGAGTCACCAACCACCCGCGCACGACGAGTCCGGTGTAGCGCCGACAGTCGCGCCGGAGCTGAGCGCGGCTCCCGTTGTGCCAGGTGTGGGAATCGGCCTCGGCGACGACCATGAGTTCGGGATCGACCAGGTCCGGGCGGGCGAAGAAGCCCGGAGAGACGATCCGCAGTTGTGGGCGGAAGTCGAGGCCCGGCACGCCGAGAGAGGTCGCCCGCAGCACTGACTCGAACGGGTTGGCGGCATCGCCGTCCGCCCGCTGCGCGACCCGTCTGGCCCGCTCTGATCCGGGTCCGGTGAGACTCGCCGCCAGCCGAGCGAGGCCGGCACCGGTCGCATCGGCATGCCGCAACGCGGAGTCGGCCACGGCGAGTGCCTCGTCGAAGGCCAGGGTGCGCAGGCAGTCAGCAAGCGTGCGTTCGCGACTGGTCACGCCGTCGACCACGTCGTCCGGCTCGAGGTGCGCCCAGTGCGGGACGGCGATCGCGCGAGCCGCCGCGGTCAGGTTGCGGTTCCGCGGGACCGTGACGTGAGGCCGTGTCGGGACTGTCTTCACCTCCCAGCCCCAGTGGAGCGCCGCGCTGAGGTGGGACACGACCGCGGTCAGTGAGTTGGCGGCGCGCTTCGCCTCGTCCGCTGCGGGAAGTGCGTACCGACCGCGCGCGTCCCTGATGACGTCTCCGGACCGCACGCGGGATTCCAGGGCCCGTCGGTCGGTGAGACGTGCCAGTGCCGCATACGTGCCAACGCCACCGAGGCGATGGAGGGCGTCGACCGGGTGCACGGACCGATGTTGGGTCCATCGGCGCCAGGGCGCATCCCGCTTTCCACAAGCGTGCAGAGGAACGGGCACAAGCTCCCTGGAGCCCTCCCCGATGGGCGTTCGGTCGGGTCGTGCCCGTCGCTGTGCCGGCGCGCTGCCGCTGCGGCGCTAGGATCCCGCGCATGAGCGGACGCGTCGTGCACTTCGAGATCCCGTTCGACGACGGGGACCGGGCTCGCGAGTTCTACCGCGAGGCCTTCGGCTGGGTGATCAACGAGATCCCGGAGATGCGGTACTCCCTGGTGCAGACCGGGCCGATCACCGACGAGGGCTTCCCGGCCGAGGTCGGCTACATCGGGGGAGGCATGCTCAAGCGTGAGTCGCCGACCGACCGGCCGGTGATCACGATCGACGTCGAGGACATCGACGCGGCTCTCGCGAAGATCGAGTCGCTCGGCGGGATGACCGTGCTCGGCCGTCAGGACGTCGGCGAGATGGGCTGGGCCGCCTATTTCCGTGACGTCGAGGGCAACCTGATGGGGCTCTGGCAGTCCCGTCGGTAGCGCCCGCTTCAGCCGACCGTCGGCAGGGTCAGCATCTGGCCGGGCCCGGCGCTGATCGTGACGGGGTTCGACTCCTGGCCGCCGCGGTAGTTCACCGAGCTGCCGGCCACGACGAGCCGGATCTGGTGGCCCGCTGCGAACTGGTGCACGATCGCCGGCATCGTCACCGTGAACGGCTGGGTCACGTCGGGGACGCGCACCGGGGCGGTGATCTGCCGGATGTCGGTGGCGGTGCCGTCGGGCGCGACGTCCTGGAGCCGCACGAACAGCACCAGCATCCCGGCCGGCCCGGTCGCCTGCGAGACGGCCGCGACCGGAGCGTCGACCTTCACGGTCAGTCGCGGCGATCCGACCACGGCCACCGGCTGGGCCAGCGTGGCGGAGTTCCACGCCGCGAAGGTGCCCGGCGCGTCGCTCTCCGGCATGGGCGCAGGCAGGAAGCTGCCGACCGCGTCCAGCGGGTTGATCGACGTCGGAGCGCCCGCGGCCGGCGTGACGAACGACTGGCTGCCCGGAGTGACCGCCGGCGACGCGCTCAGGTCCGTGGCGCCGAGGTACCAGGTGCGGTCGGTCCCGACCGGGAAGGACTTGGACTCGGCGTACGCCGGCGCCGCGTTGCCGGAGTAGGGCACCCAGTCGCGGAAGTAGGCGAAGTCCGCACCGGTGCTGACGTCGGCGTTCTTCAGGTAGCGGTCGAACCAGGCCACGATGCGCGCGGTCTCGTACTGCGTGGCGGGATCGGGGTCGGTGAGACTCAGCTCGCCCGGTGCGGGCGTGCCGTGGGAGTGGCCCCACGAGTGCCAGATCATCTTCACCGGCGTGCCCTGCGCACCGAGCGCCTGGTACGTCGCGACCGCCTCGTTGAGGTTGAACAGCGTGTCGGTCTCACCCTGCGCGAGCAGGGTCGGGATCTTCACCTTCGGAAGGTACGACGCCACGGACGCGTGCCGCAGGTGGCCCACCGTGGTGTCGTCGACGTAGCCCGCGCTGCCGGCGAACGTGAGCCCCGGGCAGACCCAGTCGGCGAAGTTCGGGCAGCCGTAGACGCGGTTCGGGTCGCCTTGGGCGCCCTGCATGCCGTCGGCCACGCCCTCGGCGGAGAACCCAGCGGCCCAGAACAGCTTGGCGGCGCCCGAGGTGCGCGTGCTCACCCCGCCGGTCTGGCTCGGCAGCTGGTCGGTGTTGTTCGGGCCGAGGGAGTAGCTGAGGTCGTTCCAGGTGATCATCGGGATGATCGCGTCGAGCCGGGCGTCGACCGCGGCCGTGGCGAACTGGATCTCGCCGCCGTAGGAGCCGCCGATCATGCCGACTCGCGGGTCGTCGGCACGCCGCACGCCGTCGTGGTCCTTCGGGTCGAGCTGCACGACGTCCAGTGCCGGGGCCGGCTGGGTGTGGTCGGCGTCGAGGTAGGCGACGCCGGAGTCACCGCCGAGGTAGCCGACGAGGTCGCTCGCGGCCGCACCGTCGATGTCCGGGTCGTCGAGGGTGATCTTGCAGCCCGAGCCGCCGAACCCGAGCCCGGAGTAGGAGAGCACCGCGTAGCCGTTCGACGCGAAGTACCGCCCGAGACCGGCCTGGTCGTCCTTGGAGCCGCCGAAGCCGTTGGTGGTGAGGATCGCCGGCACCCGGTTGGTGCTGCTCGCCGTCGTCGGGGTGTAGAGGTCGCCGACGACGTCGCACACCCCCTCGGAGCCGGCGTCGACCTTGAAGTGCAGGGTCTGCACGGCGTACGGCAGGGTGGCGGCGGTGCCCGCCGGAGCGCTGGCCAGGGCGAGGCCGCCCAAGGACAGGCTCGCGGCGGCCAGGGTGGTGATGACGGTCACAGGACGGCGCATGTCGGGTCAACGACCCCGGCGCCGAGCAGGTTACGAGCCAGTAACCACTGGAATGTTCTGCGTTCCCGAGTGGTTGAATCGTCAACTAAGCGGACCGGGCCCCGCACGGCTCGGCCGCCACAGAGGAGGACTCCATGGAGTACGGCATCTTCACCGTCGGCGACGTCACCACCGACCCCACGACCGGGCGCACGCCGTCCGAGCACGAGCGGATCGAGGCCACCGTCCGGATCGCGCTGAAGGCCGAGGAGATCGGGCTCGACGTGTTCGCGACGGGCGAGCACCACAACCCGCCGTTCGCCGCGCCGGCGAACCCGCCGGTGCTGCTCGCCTACCTCGCCGCGAAGACGAAGCAGATCAAGCTCTCCACCTCCACCACGCTGATCACCACCAACGACCCGGTGCGGATCGCGCAGGACTATGCCTACCTGCAGCACCTCGCCGGCGGCCGGATGGACCTGATGCTCGGCCGTGGCAACACCGGCCCGGTCTACCCGTGGTTCGGCAAGGACATTCGCGAGGGCATCCCGCTGGCGATCGAGAACTACGCGCTGCTGCACAAGCTCTGGCGCGAGGAGGACGTCGACTGGCAGGGCAGGTTCCGTACGCCGCTGCAGGGCTTCACCTCGACGCCGCGCCCGCTCGACGGGCAGCCGCCGTTCGTCTGGCACGGCTCGATCCGCAGCCCCGAGATCGCCGAGCAGGCGGCGTACTACGGCGACGGGTTCTTCTCCAACCACATCTTCTGGCCCGCCGAGCACACGGCGCGGATGGTCGCGCTGTACCGCGCCCGCTTCGAGCACTACGGCCATGGTCGCGCGGAGGACGCGATCGTCGGCCTCGGTGGCCAGGTCTACCTGGCGCGCAACAGCCAGGACGCGGTCGCCGAGTTCCGCCCCTACTTCGACAACGCTCCGGTCTACGGCCATGGCCCGTCGCTGGAGGACTTCATGGCCCAGACGCCGTTGACCGTCGGGTCGCCGGGGCAGGTGGTCGAGCGGACCCTCGGCTTCCGCGAGTACGCCGGCGACTACCGCCGCCAGCTGTTCCTGGTCGACCACGCCGGCCTGCCGCTCGACACCGTCCTGCGCCAGCTCGACCTGCTCGGCGAGGTGGTCGAGGAGCTGCGGAAGCACGACGCGGCGCCCGTTGTTGAGCAGGGCGAGACCTTCGAAGGGAGTCGTGCATGACCCGCACCATCGCCGTCGTCAGCGCCGGCCTGAGCGACCCGTCCTCGACCCGGCTGCTCGCCGACCTGCTCGCGAAGGCGGCCACCGAGACACTGGGGCAGCGCGGCGTCGAGGTGGCGGTGAAGGTGGTCGAGCTCCGGCCGCTCGCGCACGCGCTCACCGACCAGCTGCTCACCGGTTTCGCCACCGGTGACCTCGCCGCGGCCGAGGCGACCGTCGCCGGCGCGGACGCGGTGATCGCCGTGACGCCGGTGTTCAGCGCGTCGTACAGCGGCCTGTTCAAGACGTTCTTCGACGTGCTCGAGCGCGGGTCGCTCGACGGCACGCCGGTGCTGATCGCCGCGACCGCGGGCACCGCACGCCACAGCCTGGTGCTCGAGCACGCCTTGCGGCCGCTGTTCAACCACCTGCACGCGGTGGTCGTGCCCACCGGGGTCTTCGCCGCCAGCGAGGACTGGGGCACCGCGGGCGCGGGCACCGCCCTGGCCGCCCGTGTCGACCGCGCCGCCGGCGAGCTGGCTGCCCTGGTCGCCGCCCGGGAGCCGGCCACCCGGCTGGATGCGTTCGAGCGGGATCTCGCTGCGATGGGTGACTTCGAAGACCTGCTGCGCCGGCCGTAGCGGCCGTCCGTAGGGTCGGGCGCATGGAACCGCTCGACGAGCTGCGCCGGCTGATCGCCGAACACGGCTGGGCGGTGCGCCATGTGGCCGCTCCCGACCCGGCCCGGTGCCTGAGCTACACGGTCGGGCTCACCGCGCACCTGCACCCGGAGATCGTGATGACCGGCCTGCCGCCGGACGTCGCGCACACCTTCCTCAACCATGCCGGGCGGATCGTCGTGCACGAGCACGGGCACTTCGCGGCGGGCGAGGAGACTCCACTGTTGTCCGCCGGGCGGTCCTTCCCGGTGATCGCCGTGACCGACCCGTCGATCCTCTCCGCCGCCGCCGAGCTGTACGCCGACGTGCGCGCCGTCCAGGTCGTCTGGACCGACTCGGGCGGCCACCGTCCGTGGGACCCCGAGTATGCGAACCCGCCGGGGTCGCAGCCGCTGCTGGGCCCGCACTGACCGAGCAGGCCACAGAAGCAGCGCGAACAGGCAGAATGAAGGCATGGCCACTCCGCAGCAGCCGCGTTCGATGCAGGCCCTCGCCCTGGAGTTCCCGCAGTCGCTCGCGGTCTACGACAAGTACGAGGACGCCCAGAAGGCGGTCGACTTCCTCTCCGACCACGAGTTCCCGGTGCAGAACTGCATGATCGTGGGCACCGAGCTCAAGCAGGTCGAGCGGATCACCGGCCGGCTGACCAACGGCCGGGTGGCCGCGCTGGGAGCCCTCTCGGGCGTCTGGCTCGGCCTGTTCGTCGGCCTGATCTTCTCCTTCTTCGGCAAGGACTCCCAGGTGCTCGGGATGATCCTCTCCACGGCGCTCCTGGGCGCTGCCTTCGGCGCCGCGTGGGCCCTCGCCGGCTACATCGCCACGCGCGGGCAGCGCGACTTCTCCTCGGTGTCCGCCGTCGTCGCGACCCGCTACGAAGTCCTGGTCGAGCACAAGCTGCTGCTCCAGGCGCAGGAGCTGCTGCGCCAGCTGCCCGGCGCGCTGCCGAACCCCTTCGCCTGAGCCCACCCGGCTCACGGGCTCGTCGCGAAGGACAGCCGCAGGGCGCCGTCGGTCCGCGTCAGCGTGACGAAGCGGCCGTTCTCGCCCTCGTTCCAGGCGTACCGATTTCCCTCGAAGTGCAGCTCGAGGCTCACCTCGAGCACGAAGTCGTCCGCCGACCGCCACGACGACAGCACTGCGCCCCCGACCGAACCGGCGGTGAGGTGCGGCGTTGCGATGTCGGAGCTCGTCTGCTGGTCCGGGACGGCGTACGCGTGCGAGGCCGCGGTGAGCCCGTCGCGCCGCCAGGTGTCGAGGAACGCCTGGATGGTGGCGACACCGGCGTGGACCGCGGCCCGTTGCTCGGCGGTCTCTGCCGGGGTTGCCGGGCTGCTCGGGGTGGGTCCGGTGACGGTGAGCGTGCCACTCGTGCCGCGCGCATCGACGGTGTCGAGCACCCAGCTGAGCTTCTCGGCGGTGGCCCACGAGCCTGTGACGGTCGTCCTCATCTCGAACCGCACCGGCGTGCCGGCCGGCAGGTAGGGACGACCACGGCTGTCCTTGAACGGCACGGCCGCACAGTTGAGCCCATAGGACTGGTCGTGCTCGCCGTTCTCGGCGACCTGCACGATCCGGTAGTCCGGGCACGGGTCGAGGGGCAGGTCGGTCGGGCTGGTCAGCGTGATCGTGAACGGCACGGTCTGGGCCGGTGTGACGTTCATGTTCAGGTAGCCGCTCACCGCGACGCCGGCGTACGCCGTCCGCGCGTGACCGGCTCGCACCTTCGCCGGCTCGAAGGTGCCCACCTCGATCGGCGCCTTGGTGCCGCTTCCCGGGGTGCCGTAGCACTGCGAGCCGCCGAGACCCTGGAAGGAGAGGGACCCACCGCCAGGCAGCAGCATCCGGATGGTGTCGTTGTGCACCGCCGGCGCGCACCAGTTGCTCGTCCACGCCAGCCGTACTGACGCCGCCCGTCCGGCCGCGACCAGCACCGGGTGCTCGTAGAGGTTGGAGTCGGTCCGGTGCTCGACGGGTATCGCCACGGGGTGACCGGCGTTCAGCGGCTCGAGGTCGGGATAGCCCTCGAGCCGGCAGGGCTGGTCGCCGACGAGTACCAGCCGGACCGTCAGGTAGTACGTCCCCGCAGCGGCTCCTGGTCGTCCGGTCGCGCGCAGGTCGGAGGCTCGACACTCCGGCTTGCCGGCGGCCTCGGGGTCGGGTGAGGCGGACGTCGTCGTCGGGATCGTGGGGTGCGTCGGCGGCAGCGGCGCCCACGGCACGACGCCCGTCGGCTTCACGGTGTGCGCCGGTGGCGGCGGCTTCCGGTTGTCGTCGCCCACCAGCTGGGTCGCGCCGACGATGACTGCCGCGACCGCAGCCGCGCTGGCGGCGGTCAACCACCACGCCCGGGCGGCACGCCGCCGGGAGGTGAGCCGATCGAACGGCACGGCCGGCGCGGGCGGCACCGAGGACGCGCGCCAGCGGTCGGCGTACTCGCGCAGCCGGGCGTCCATCGGGTCGAGGTCAGCCATCGAGATCACCCACCAGCTCGCGCAACCGGGCCCGCGCCTGGCTCAGCGTGGCCTTCACCGTCCCGGGCGCACATCCCATGACCGCCGCGACGGTCGCGACGTCGAGGTCCACGAAGTAGTACAGGTCGACCGCCGTGCGCTGTCGCGGCGGGAGCGCGGCGATCGCGCGCTCGAGATCGAGATCGGCCGGCGTGAGCTGGACCGCGCCGTCGTGCGCCGGGAGCGGCACGGTGGCGGGGCGCGACCGCAGCCGGCCGCGACGCCCCTGGTCGGCGACGATCGCGAGCAGCCAGGGAAGCGGCGCTCCGCGCCCCGCGTCGTACGTCGGCCAGCGCCGCCACGCCCGGACCAGCGCGTCCTGCACGAGGTCGTCACGATCGGCGCCGGCCACGAGCCGGCCGGCGAAGCGGGTCATCGCGGGCAGGTGCGGCTCGACCCACGCGGCGAAGTCGTGCGCCGAGCCGTCCGCGACCGCCACGCGTCCTCCGATCAGGGTGGCCTCCACGCCCGGTGTACGCCCGAGCGCCGGTGCGCGGTTTAGTGTGCTCCTCCCCGACGGTGCACGGGTGGATTCACCAGCGGTTCCGCGCCTCCTCGGCCCAGCCGGTCAGCCCGTCCAGCGACACCCGTACGCCGGCGTCGTCGACGGCCCAGCCGGTGAACTGCCCGAAGCACTGGTGGGTCTCCGAGGCGACCACCAGCAGGTTCGTCTTCGCCGCCCGCTCATGGAACGGCGTGAAGGTCACGTCGAGCCGGTCGCCATGGATCCGCCAGGGGCGGAGCCAGTCGGAGGAGTCGTAGTCCCACGTCACCTCGTCGTGGAGCTTGTGCAGCCGGGTCCCGACGAGCAGTGCGTTCTCCGTCGAGCCGGTGCCCTCGGTCCACTTCCCGCCGAGCTGGATCCCGCGGACCTCGCCGTCGACGGTGCCGGAGCCGGCCGCCCAGTTCCAGGTCAGCGAGTAGGGCCAGCGGCCGCGACCGTGGTCGAGGACCGCCCAGCCGGTCGCGTCGTACGACGTGCCGGCGACCGTGAGCGATCCGCTCAGTGGCCGGGCGACGTCCTTGACGGTGTACTGGAACAGCCGGTCCGACCACGGCACCACGACGCCGAGCGACTCGTGGCCGGGAGGGCGGCCGGCCAGCGCGTCCAGCTCCACGCCGGGGGCGGAGACCTGCAGCCGGGTGCCGCCGTCGACCTCGGCGAGCTCGATCCGGAGCCTCCCGGCGCTCACCCGGCTGGCTCCCCAACCGACCCGGGGTGCGAGCCGGACACCGCGCGCGAGGGGGACGGTCGCCTCGTGCACGACCTCCCGGCGGGACGCCCGGTCGAGCACGTAGACCGCCTCGACGCCGGCGTAGTCCAGCGAGGAGACGGTCAGGCCGACCACGTGGGTGTCGGTGACCAGCCCCCAGTACTCCCAGCGTTTGGTCCGGCCCCAGCCGCGCAGGTTCGGCCGGTGCAGCGGCGTCCTGGTCCAGCCGATCGCGCGGGGGTTCAACCGACCGCGGCCGTCGCACAGGTCGACCGGCTGGGTGATCTCGGGCAGCACGAGGACAGCCTCCCACCGGGTCGGGCCGACGTCAGCGCAGGCGCACGTGGACGACGTTCGACGGCGCGTCGGACCCGGCGGGGCGCACCCTGAACGAGTAGCGCTGGCGTGCCGAGAGGTGCACCAGCACTCGGCCCGTGCTCCCGTGGACCGTGCGGAGTGTCCGCCAGGGGTGTCCTGCACGGCGAACGTCGATGGTCGACGAGATCGCTCCCGGTGGGGCACTCCAGGCCAGTCGCACCCGGTGGTGCCCCAAGGCCTTGCCGCGGAGGTGTCCGGCGCCCGCGGGCGCCGGCGCGGGATCGGGAGGAGCGGGCGGGGGTTGCGGAACGCCGATCCCGACCTGCCGCAGCGCGTCGGCGAACTGCGCAGCAATCTTGACCTCGCCGCTGGCATTGGGATGGGCGGGATCCTTGGTGTCCACGTACTCGACGTAGTCGCTCGGCGCGAGCGCCACGACGACCCGCTGATGGGGCTCGTCCAGCCTCGTGGCCAGGTCGTCCAGCAACGCGTTGTACTCGTCGACGCCAGCGAACCAGTGCTGGGTCAGCTGTCCGAGGATGACGGTCACGCCGGGCCGTGCCGCACGGGCGTCGGACACGAACTGCTCCATCAGGCCGATCAGTACCGCAGGCGACTCGCCCAGCCAGGTCAGGTCGTTGATGCCCAGGTCCTGGATCACCACATCGGGGGCGTAGGTGCTCACCAGGTCGGTGGTCGTGTAGTCGGGGAACGTCATCTGCTGCCCCCAGCGGGCGGCATGGTCCTGGTCGAAGTTCGGGTCGGCGTACCCGGGCGCGTCGTAGTCGGTGCCCCCGCCGTACAGACCGGTGCGCGGCCCGACGAAATCCACGCCCGCACCCTTCGCCTCGAGCGTCTTCCAGAGGTCGAAGCGCCACGTCGTGTCGCCCACCTGCCCCTGGGTGACAGAGTCCCCGATGATGAGGATCCGCGTGGGTGATGGGTAGGCCTGGACGGGCGCGGCAAGAGCGGCACCCACCAGCAGCAGACCCAGAAGTGCCGCGAAGGCTCTCATGGTCGATCTGGCCAGGCGGCTGTCCGAGATCACCCCTCCACGATGCGGGGGAATCAGCCGCCATCGGTCCGAAACGGAACAAGATGGGCCGAAAGTCCTAGGTTCCATCCCTGTCGGGACGCGCAACTAGGGTGACGTCGTGGTGTTCGAGGTGCACCGGGCAGACCGGTCCGATCTGCTCGCCGACGGGCTGGCGCAGCTGCTGCGCGACCCGCTGCCCGACCCCTTCGCCCGCGAGCTGGTGATCGTCCCTGCGCGCGGCGTCGAGCGCTGGCTCTCCCAACGGCTCTCGCACCGGCTCGGTCACGGTCCCGGGCGGGGTGACGGCGTCTGCGCGGGCGTCGACTTCCGCTCCCCGACCAGCCTGATCGCCGAGGTGCTCGGCACCCGCGACGCCGACCCGTGGGCGCCGGAGACGTTGATGTGGCCGCTGCTGCGCGTGATCGACGAGGTGTCCGACGAGCAGTGGGCGCGCGTGCTCGCCGAGCACCTGGGTCACGGCGTTCCCGGCGAGGAGGGCGAGCTGCGCCGCGGCCGACGGCTCGCGGTGGCGCGGCGGCTGGCCGGCCTGTTCGCGGCGTACGCCGTGCAGCGACCGGCGCTCCTGGCCGACTGGGAGGCCGGTGGCCACGGCGACGGGGGCGGCCGGGACCTGCCCGACGACCTGGCCTGGCAACCAGAGCTCTGGCGCCGGGTCCTGGCCGAGGTCGGCGAGCCGAGCCCGGGCAGGCGCCAGGCGCAGGTGGTGGCCGACCTCCGGGCCGGCACGGCGGCCCTCGAGCTGCCGCCCCGGATCAGCCTGTTCGGCCACACCCGGCTCAGCGCCGGCGAAGCCGAGCTGCTGGCCGCGCTCGGCACGCACCGTGACGTGCACCTGTGGTTCCCGCACCCCTCCGACGCGCTGTGGCAGCAGATCCGCGCGGAGCCGCCGGCGGGCTGGCGGCGCGAGGACCACAGCCACGTCCGGGTCACCCACCCGCTGCTGGCAGCGATGGCCCGCGACGTCCGCGAGGCCGAGGCGACGCTGCTCGCCGCCGGCGCGGTGGACCGCGACGTACGCCGCCTCGACGCCCGCCCCGAGACCCTGCTCGGCCGCCTGCAGCGCGACCTCTCCGACAACGTCGAGCCGAGCGAGGGCGCCTCGCCGGACGGCACGGTGCAGGTGCACGCGTGCCACGGCCCCGCCCGCCAGGTCGAGGTGCTGCGCGAGGTGCTCCTCGGCCTGCTCGCCGACGACCCCACTCTCGAGCCGCGCGACATCGTCGTGATGTGCCCCGACATCGAGGCCTATGCCCCGCTGATCAGCGGCGCCTTCGGGCTCGGTGAGGCGGTCAGCGGTAGCCACCCCGGCCACCAGCTGCGGGTGATGCTCGCCGACCGGTCGCCGACCCAGACCAACCCGCTGCTCGGCGTGCTGTCCCGGCTCCTCGACCTCGCCGACGGGCGGGCGGAGGCGACCCGGGTGCTCGACCTGCTCGCCACCGACCCGGTCCGAAGGCGGTTCGGCTTCAGCGACCGCGACCTGGAGACGATGACGACGTGGGTCACCACCTCGGGCGTCCGCTGGGCGTGGGACCAGGCCGGCCGGGAGCGGTTCGGGCTGGCCGACTTCCCGCAGAACACCTGGCGCTTCGGGCTCGACCGCGTGCTCGCCGGGGTGGCGCTCTCGGACGACTCCGGGGTCTGGATCGGCCCGACGCTGCCGCTCGACGACGTCTCCACCACCGACATCAGCCTCGCCGGCCGGGTCGCCGAGGCGGTCGACCGGCTGCAGGCGCTGACTGGGCAGCTCTCCGGTGTCCACGACGTCGGCCGCTGGCTCGACCTGCTCCGCGACGCGATGGAGCAGCTCGCCGACGTCCCGCGCGGCGACGAGTGGCAGTTCGCCCAGGCCCATCGCGAGCTGGCCGCGCTCGGTCGCGACGCGAGCATCGGGGCCCGGCTCGAGCTGCGGCTCTCCGACGTGCGCGCGCTCCTGCAGCGCCAGCTCGCCGGCCGGCCGACCCGCGCCAACTTCCGCACCGGCACGCTCACCGTCTGCACGATGACCCCGATGCGGGCGGTCCCCCACCGGGTGGTGTGCCTGCTCGGGCTCGACGACGGGGTGTTCCCGCGGGGCGGCTCGATCGACGGCGACGACGTGCTGGCCCGGCTGCCGCGCGTCGGCGAGCGCGACGTCCGCAGCGAGGACCGGCAGCTGTTCCTCGACGCGATCATGTCGGCCGCCGAGCGACTGGTGATCACCTACACCGGCTTCAACGAGTCCACCGGGCAGCCTCGGCCGCCGTCGGTGCCGTTGCGCGAGTTCCTCGATGTGGTCGAGCGCACGGCCGGTGCGCCCGTCGTCCAGCAGCACCGCTCCCAGGCGTTCCACCCCGACTACCTGCAGCCGGGTCGCATCCACCAGCACGCGCCGTTCTCCTTCGACCCGGCCGCGGCTTCGGCAGCCCGCGCCGCCTCCCGACCGCGCTCGCGCCCGGTCGTGCTCGCGTCGCTCGAGCCCGCGATCCCGGCGGAGCCTGCCGACGTCGACGTGCGCGAGCTGATCGACGTGGTCACCAGCCCGGTCCGGGGATTCCTGCGCCGCAGACTGCAGATCGACCTGCCGCGCGACGAGGACAAGGTGAGCGACTCGATGCCGGTCGAGCTCGACGGGCTCGCGACCTGGCAGGTCGGCGACCGGATCCTCCAGGAGGTCCGGGCCGGCCGGGCACCCGCGGACGCCTGTCAGGCCGAGTGGCGACGCGGCACCATGCCGCCCGGCCGCTACGGCTGGCGGCAGACCCACGCGCTGGCCGCCGCGACTGCCCCGCTGGTGGAGCTGTTCGAGTCCGCCACCCAGGGCGTGGCACCGCAGGCCCGCGACCTCGCGATCGACCTCGGCGGCGGCCGCCGGCTCACCGGCTCGGTCACCGGGCTCTACGACAACCGCCTGGTCCGCGTGGGCTTCTCCCGGCTGCGGGCCAAGCAGCGGCTGGAGGCCTGGGTCTCCCTGGTCGCGCTGAGCGCGGCCCATCCGGGGCACTGGGTGGCGCGCGCGATCGGCCGCGGAGAGGCAGACGCCCCCGCGCGGGCGACGTACGCCGCGGTCGAGGAGCCGATGCCGATCCTCACCGACCTGGTCGCGTTGTACGACCTGGCGATGACCCGCGTGCTGCCGCTGTGCCCCGACACCGGCCGCAAGTACGCCGAGACCGCGGACTCGACGCGACCGCGCTGGATGGTCGAGCGCGACCTCAAGGACCAGTGGCGCAAGGAGAGTGCCTCGATCGACCTGGTCACCGCGTGGGGTCGGCGGCCGAGCTGGGAGGACCTGGTCGCCGCTCCGGCCGTCGACGGCGGCGAGCACCTGTTCGGCGAACTGGCGGTGCGGCTGTGGAAGCCGGCACTCGCCCTGGAGCAGGAGTGACCCGCCGATGACGATCGCGACGACCACCCCCGTCTTCGACCTCACCGGGCCGCTCCCGGAGGTCGGCACGACCGTTCTCGAGGCCAGCGCCGGCACCGGCAAGACCTACGCCGTCGCCGCGCTGGCGACCCGGTTCGTCGCCGAGGACGTCGCGCCCCTCGACGAGCTGCTCGTGATCACGTTCAGCAGGGCCGCCACCCAGGAGCTGCGCGACCGGGTCCGCGAGATGTTCCTCGACGCAGCCGCCGCGTTGGCCGACCCGGCGCTGCGCGAGCAGGACGAGCTCTTCGACGCGCTCGCCCACGACCCCCACGGTCACCTGCTCGACGAGGCCGGGCTCGCCCAGCGCCGACAGCGGCTGCTCGACGCGGTCGCGAACTACGACGCCGCCACGATCGCGACCACGCACGAGTTCTGCAACGCCGTGCTCCGCTCGCTCGGCGTGGCCGGCAACTCCGACGCGACCGAGACACTCCGCGAGGACATCTCCGCGCTCTGCGACGAGGTCGTCGAGGACCACTACCTCGCCCGCTACGCCCAGCTCGAGACCGACCCGCCGATCGCCTTCCGGACCGCCCGCAACGCCGCGAACCGCGCGGTCGAGGCCCCGCACGCCAGCCTGCGCCCGGCCGACGCCGCCGAGGGCTCGGAGCAGCACGCGCTGGTGTCCTTCGCCCCGGGGGTGCGCGACGAGCTCGAGGTCCGCAAGCGTCGGGCGGGGGTCTTCACCTACGACGACATGCTGTCCCGGCTGGCCGAGGCGGTGGAGCCGGATCCCCGGGCGCCCGACGAGCCGAGACCGGCCGCCGAGCGGATGCGCGCGCGTTGGAGCGTCGTGCTGGTCGACGAGTTCCAGGACACCGACCCGGTGCAGTGGGCGGTGCTGCGGCACGCCTTCGCCGGACAGGTGCGCATGGTGCTGATCGGCGACCCGAAGCAGGCGATCTACGCGTTCCGCGGTGGTGACACCCCGACGTACCTCCGCGCCGTGGCAGACGCCCCGATGCAGACGCTCGCCGTCAACTGGCGCAGCGACGCCGCGGTGGTCGACGCGCTGCAGGTGCTCACCGGTGGCGCCGAGCTCGGCGACGAGCGCATCCGGGTGCACCCCGTCTCAGCAGCAGGTCATCTGGCCGGATGCCGCCTCGCGGGCGCCGTCGGCGGCGTACGCCTCCGGCAGGTACGCCGCGACGGATTCCAGCTGACCAAGTCCGGCACGATCAACATCGGCAAGGTCCGCGACCACATCGCCGCCGACCTCGCGGCCGACATCGCCCGCCAGCTGCGCAGCGGAGCCACCATCGACGGGCGGCCCCTCACCCCCGGCGACGTCGCGGTGCTGCTGCACTCGGTCAGGGAGGACGCCCCGCGCATCCAGGCCGAGCTCAGCCGCCTCGGCATCCCGTCGGTGGTCAACTCCGCCGAGAGCGTGATGCTGAGCCCGGCGGCCACGCACTGGCTGCGCCTGCTCGAGGCCATGGAGAAGCCGCAGCTGCCCGGCCGCATCCGGGCGGCGGCGCTGACGCCGTTCTTCGCGACCACCGCCGACGACCTGCTCACCGGCGGGGACGACCTGACCGACGACCTTGCCGAGCGCGTCCGCAGCTGGCTCGACCTGCTGCGCAGCAAGGGCGTGGCGGCGATCCAGGGCGCGGCCGGAGCAGCCGGGCTGGCGCAACGAGTCTTGGCCGAGGAGGGCGGTGAGCGGCTGCTCACCGACCTGACCCACGTCGGCCAGCTGCTGCACCAGGCCGGGCAGGAGGAGCGGCTGGGCGTCACCGGGCTGCTGGCCTGGTTGCGCACCGCGATCGAAGAGGGCAACCGCAACGACTCCCGACGCCGGCGGCTCGACGTCGACGCCGAGGCGGTGCAGTTCGTCACGATCCACGGCTCCAAGGGGCTGGAGTACCCCCTCGTCTACCTCCCGCAGCTCTTCGACCGCCCGGTGAAGGACTGGCCGACGGTGCACGCCTACCACGAGGACGGCACGCCCTGCCTCGACGTCGCCGACTCGCCGCGGGCCAAGGCGCTCGCCCGGGCCGAGGAGGCCCAGGAGGACCTCCGGCTGGCGTACGTCGCGATGACCCGTGCCTGCGCCCAGGTGACGATGTGGTGGGCACCGACGTGGAACGCCCCCAACGGCGCGCTCACCCGGTTGCTGTTCGGGCGGGGGCCCGGTGATGCGCACGTCCCGGAGCGTGCGCACGTCGGTGAGGACGACGACGCCGTCGGCGAGGTGCTGCGTCGCTGGGCGGCCGCCGGCGCGTTCGTGCTCGAGCACACCGCTCCCGACGGCGTCCCGGTCGAGCTGACGCAGTCGGTCGGGGACCTCGTCGCCCGCCGGTTCGACCGCGAGCTGGACACCGCATGGCGGCGGACCTCGTACAGCGGGCTGATCCGCGCCGAGGAGCAGCTCGTCCACGGCGCTGGCAGCGAGCCCGAGCAACCCGGCACCGACGACGAGGACGACCCGGAGGAGCTCGAACCTGCCGACCAGGGTGCCGCTGCCGGCGTCGACCCGGCGATGCTGTCGCCGATGAACGGCCTGCCGGCCGGCGCCACCTTCGGCTCGCTGGTCCATGCAGTGCTCGAACATGCCGACCCTCTGGCCGCCGACCTCCGTGCCGAGCTGCTCGCCCGCATCGAGGAGGAGCGTCGCTGGTGGTCGGTCGCCGCGACGTCCGAGGAGCTCGCCGACGCGATGCTGCCGATGCAGCACACGCCGCTCGGCCCGCTCGCCGACAACCTCACCCTGGCCGACCTCGGCCGCGCCGACCGGCTCTGCGAGCTGGACTTCGAGTTCCCCATGGCCGACGGCGACGCGACCAGTCCACCCGGAGCCACGCCCCCAGGACTCCCGCTCGCGGAGTTCGCCGCGGCGCTGCGCCGTCACCTGCCCGTCTCCGACCCGATCCGCGCGTACGCCGACCGGCTGGAGTCGCCCTCGCTCGGTGCGCAGGTGCTCCGTGGCTACCTGAGCGGGTCCATCGACGTCGTCCTGCGCCTGCGCGGCACCGATCACGACCGCTTCGTGGTCGTGGACTACAAGACCAACACGCTGGGCGATCCCACTCGCCCGCTCACCGCGCTCGACTACACCCCGGCCCTGGTCACCCAGGCGATGCTGCACTCGCACTACCCGCTCCAGGCGCTGCTCTACTCCGTCGTCCTGCACCGCTACCTGCGCTGGCGGCTCGCCGACTACGACCCCGAGCGGCACCTCGGTGGCGTGCTCTACCTCTTCGTCCGGGGCATGGTCGGCCCGCAGACGCCGGTGATCGACGGCGTGCCCTGCGGGGTCTTCTCGTGGCGACCGCCGGTCGCGCTGGTCGAGGACCTCTCCGCGATCCTCGACGGGAGGGCCACCGCATGACCGCCGCCCTCACCCCGCCGCCCACACCCGAGGTCGAGCCGACCAGCCGGCGGCTGGCCCTGCGCGCGACCGGGCTGCTGCGCACCTTCAACGAGGCCGGCGTGGTGGAGGCCGCGGACGTACACGTCGCCACGCGGCTCGGCGAGCTCGGCCAGGAAGCCGACCAGACCGTGCTGCTGGCCGTCGCGCTCGCCGTGCGCGCCGCCCGGGCCGGCGCGGTGTGCGTCGACCTCGACGTCGTCGACGCCACCGTGACCGAAGCCGAGCCCGACGTCGTGGGCTCGCTGCCCTGGCCAGAGCCCCGGGCCTGGCGGACCGCGGTCGAGAGCAGCGCCCTGGCGCACCTCGGGGTGCTCCGTCTCGACGGACGTTGGCTCTACCTCGACCGGCACTGGCGGGAGGAGAGGCAGGTCTGCGACGACCTGCTCCGCCGGCTCGCGCAGGACCGCAGCGACCTCGAGCGCGGGCCCGCGACCGACGACGACCTGCTCGCGAGCGGCGCCGACCGGCTGTTCCCGCCGGGCTGGGACGAGCAGCGCACCGCAGCGCTGGCCGCCGCCCGGCGGTGGACCACGGTGCTCACCGGCGGACCGGGCACCGGCAAGACCACGACGGTCGCCCGGCTCCTGGCCCTGGTCGCCGAGCAGCACGAGGCCCACCACGGCCGGGCGCCCCGGATCGCGCTGGCTGCCCCGACCGGCAAGGCCGCCACCCGCCTCCAGGAGTCGGTCGCCCGCGAGGCCGACCAGCTGCCCGGCGAGGCCGACCGGTCGCGGGTGTCGGGGCTGACTGCGACCACCGTCCACCGTCTCCTCGGCTGGCGGCCCGACAGCGGCACCCGGTTCCGCCACCGGCGCGACAACCCGGTGCCCTACGACGTGGTCGTGGTCGACGAGGTCTCGATGGTGTCGCTGGTGCAGATGGCCCGGCTGCTCGAGGCGCTGCGCGAC
>DATAKN010000072.1:0-8789 GCA_036261595.1 Marmoricola sp. | reverse complement strand
TCCCTGCCGCTGCCGCCGGCTTGGTCTTGGCGCGCCGCGCGACCCCTTGACGCTCGCCTTCGGCGGCCACCGGGCCCCACCCCGCCTGGGAGGTCACGGTCCCTGGGTGGTGGAGAAACCGGGATGGGTCCATCACGACCGTCTCGATGGCCCGCTGGTGGGCCCATCCCTCCCATCCACCCCGGGGTTGCGGGGGCTTTCCGGCGGCCGGTGTGGTGCTGGCTCTTCGGGTGGACGGGGACGGGTGCGTCCGCGAGCCGTGGATGGGACTGGCCCCCGCGGAGCGAGGAACGAGCGGAGCGGGTGGTTGGCTCGTGGGCGCACCCGGCACCGGCCACCCCCACCCCATCACCACACCGGACGACCAGACCCGGTGACCCAAGCCCGCCGCAGGCGAAAAGCCCGCCGCAGGCGTCCCTACGTCGCTTCCGTGTCGTAGGGCGGGCGCTCGTCGACGCCCAGCGTGTCGGCCGGTTTCGCTGTGGCTCGGGCGTCGGCCTCGTCGTCCTCCTGCATGGCCTCGAGGAGGTGCTTGCGGATCGCGACGCGGGGGTCGAGGTCGGTGAGCTGGAGGTCGGCGTACTCCGGGCCGAGTTCCTTGCGGAGGTCGTCCTGGGCGGCCTGGGCGAACTGCCGCAGCTGGCGGACCATCCGCCCGGCCTGCCGGGCGTACTCGGGCAGCTTGTCGGGTCCGAAGACGATGACGGCGACCAGGAGGATCACCGCCAACTCGGGCAGCCCGACGCCGAACATGGGGTGAGTCTAGGCAGCGGTCCTGAGCGTCAGGTGAGCGGCTCAGAACTTCGACGACGGGGTCAGGCCCAGCTGCATGCCGGCAAGCCCCCGGCCGCGGCCGGACAGCGTGTCCACCACGCCGAGAAGGGCCTGTGCGGAGGGGGAGGACGGGTCTGCCTCGACGACCGGTTTTCCCTCGTCGCCACCCTCGCGCAGGGCCAGGTCGATCGGGATCTCGCCGAGCACGGGCACGTCGTACCCGAACCGCTGGCTCAGCGTCGTGGCCACGCGGGCGCCACCGCCGGCACCGAAGATCTCCAGCCGGTGCTCCTTGCCCTCGGCGGCGCAGTGCGGGCAGGGGAGGTAGGACATGTTCTCGACGACGCCGATCACGCGCTGGTGCATCATCGAGGCCATCGTGCCGGCCCGCTCGGCCACCTCGGCGGCCGCCTCCTGCGGCGTCGTCACGACGATCACCTCTGCGTTGGGCAGGTGCTGCCCCAGGGAGATCGCGATGTCGCCGGTGCCGGGCGGAAGGTCGAGCAGGAGGGCGTCCAGGTCACCCCAGTACACGTCGGCGAGCATCTGTACGAGCGCGCGGTCGAGCATCGGGCCGCGCCAGGCGACGACCTGGTCGCGACGCGGCTTGAGCATGCCGATCGAGATCACCGAGACACCGCTCGGCGTGGGCACGGGCATGATCAGGTCGTCGACCTGCGTCGGCCGGCTGTCGGCCACGCCCAGCATGGCCGGGACGGAGTGGCCGTAGATGTCGGCGTCGACGACCCCGACCTTGAGCCCTTGCGCGGCCAGCCCGAGGGCGAGGTTCACCGTCACCGAGGACTTGCCGACGCCGCCCTTCCCGGAGGCGATCGCGTAGACCTTCGTCAACGAACCGGGCTGCGCGAAGAGGATCTCGCGCTGGGCCTGGCCGCCGCGCAGCAGCTCCTGGAGGCCGGCGCGCTGCTCGGCGCTCATCACGCCGAGCTGGAGGTCGACGGCGGTGACCCCCGGGACCCGCGAGACGGCGGCGGTCACGTCGCGGTTGATCGTGTCCTTCAGCGGGCAGCCCGCGACGGTGAGGAGGACCTTCAACGACACCTTGCCGGTGTCGTCGAGGTCGACGGACTCGACCATGCCGAGATCGGTGATCGGCCGCTTGATCTCGGGGTCGTTCACAGTCGCAAGGGCAGCGCTGACCTGCTCCAGGACGGGGGTTGTCATGCCGCCGAGCCTACGCGTTGTCCACAGGCAGGACCCGTCCGGAGGGGGTTCTATGGCGCACCTCACTCCGCAGGTCCCGCCGGTCACTCGGCTGGGAGCTCGGCGTCACCCTCCTCGGCGCGTTGGCGTTCCTCGAGCTCGTCGAGCAGGTCGCGCAGCTCCGAGCGCAGGAAGTCACGGGTGGCGACCTCGCCGAGCGCCATCCGCAGGGAGGCGACCTCGCGGGCGAGGAACTCCATGTCGGCGTGGGCGCGGGCGTTGGCCTGACGGTCCTGCTCGGCGATCACGCGGTCACGCAGCTCCTGGCGGTTCTGCGCGAGCAGGATCAGCGGGGCGGCGTACGACGCCTGCAGGCTGAGCATCAGCGTCAGGAAGATGAACGGGTAGTCGTCGAACCGCAGATGCTTCGGGGCGGCGTAGTTCCAGCCGATCCAGACCGCGACCACCAGGGTCATGTAGATCAGGAACCGCGCGGTGCCCATGAACCGGGCGAAGCGCTCGGCGAACCGGCCCAGGCGGTCCTGGTCGGGCGCGGTGGCGCGGTCGATCATCCGGCCGAGCAACGGCCGGCGGAGCTCGCGCGGTGTGTCCAGCCGCGGGACGCGGGGCCGATCGTCGGCCTTCTTCTCCGCCTTGCGGTCAGGCCGGCGCGACTCGGGGGCGACGCTGCTCATGCCGAGCCCACCCGGGGGTCGCGCCAGCCCTCGGGCAGCAGGTGGTCGAGCAGGTCGTCGACGGTCACGGTGCCCAGCAGCCGCCCGTCCTCGTCGACCACCGGCGCGGCGACCAGGTTGTAGGTGGCCAGGAACGTCGCGACGTCCTGCAGCGTGGCCTCGGCGTGCAGGTAGGTGATGGTCGTGTCGAGCACGCCCGCCACGAGCTCCGACGGCGGCTCGCGGAGCAGCCGCTGGATGTGGGCGACGCCGAGGAGCTTGCCGGTGGGGGTCTCCAGTGGCGGCCGGCAGACGTAGACCAGCGCGGCCAGCGACGGGGTGAGGTCCTCGTTGCGCACCCGGGCGAGCGCCTCGGCGACCGTGGCGTCGGGCGGCAGGATCACGGGCTCGGGCGTCATCATGCCGCCGGCGGTCTCCTCGCCGTACGACATCAGTCGGCGCACATCCTTGGCGTCGTCGGGCTCCATCAGCTCGAGCAGGTGCGCGGCGGTCTCCGGGGGCAGGTCGTTGATCAGGTCGGCGGCGTCGTCGGCGGACATCTCCTCGAGCACGTCGGCGGCCCGCTCGTGCGTGAGGTGCTCGAGGATCTCGACCTGATCCTCCTCGGGCAGCTCCTCGAGGACCTCCGCGAGCCGCTCGTCGTCCAGGCCCGCGACCACCTGCCCGCGTCGCTCGGGCGTGAGCTCGTGGATCACGTTCGCGGCGTCGGCGGGCTTGAGGTCGGCCAGGGAGGCGATCAGGTTCGTGGCCCCCTGGTTGGCCTCACGCCGGTGCAGGCCCTCGACGTCGTCCCACGCGACCACGTGCGTCTGACCCCGCCGCCGGAACCCCTTGCCGACCTCCTGGAGCGCCACCCGGGAGAGCACCCAGTCGCGGGTGCGGGTCTGCTCCATGGCGACGTCGTACACGACGCCTTCGACGCCGGTGCTCTTCACCCGGACCTTGCGGTCGAGCATCTGGCCGATCACGAGCGTCTCTGCGGGACGCTTCTCGAACCGACGCATGTTCAGCAGGCCGGTGGTGATCACCTGTCCCGGGTCGATGCCCGTGACCCTGGTCATCGGCACGAACACCGGACGCTGGCCGAACACCTCCACGACCATTCCCACGACCCGCGGCTGACGCACCTCCGCGCGCAGCACGACCACCAGGTCACGGACCTTGCCGACCTGGTCGCCCTGCGGGTCGAAGACCGGGAGACCCACCAGCCGGGCGGCGAAGACGCGGGACGGTGTGGTGCTCACACGGGGCCCCCGCGGCGGTGGGAGCGCAGCGAGCTCCGTCGTGGGGTGTTCACAGAACCTGAGCCTAGAGGAGCGAAGCGTCCAGGACGTGCAGGTGAAGGGCCCTGCGGCAGGATGAGCCCATGGCCGAAGCCTTTCTCGAGTACGACGTGGTCGACGTCTTCGCAGCCGCGCCGTTCGCCGGCAACCAGCTCGCCGTGGTCCATGGCGCCGACGACCTGCCCGACGCGGCGCTGCTGGCGATCGCGCAGGAGTTCGGCTTCTCCGAGACGACGTTCCCGACTCCGGTCGACGACGGCCGCTACCGCGTGCGGATCTTCACGCCCGGCGGCGAGATCCCGTTCGCCGGCCACCCGACACTCGGGACCGCGTCGGTGCTCCGCGACCGCGGGCGGCTCGGTGAGCCGGCCGTCGTGCAGGAGTGTGGGGCGGGTGAGATCCAGGTCACCTTCCTCGGCGACCAGGTCGAGCTCACTGCGACACCTCGCGACCGCGTCGGTCCGCTCGGTGACGCCTTCGCCGCGCAGCTGCTCCAGGCGGTCGGCCTCGAGCTCTCCGACTGCGACGGCGAGGTCTGGCTGGCGGGCACCGGGCTGACCTTCGTGCACCTGCCCGTCCACGACGAGGCCGTGGCTCGTGCCGCCCTCCCGCGTCGTGCCGTGCGCGAGCTCGCGGAGCTGCCCGAGACCGGCGACCCGCTCGACGGGATCAACCTGTACGCCGTGCGCGACCGCTCCGGCGACGGGCTGGACGTGCACAGCCGGGTCTTCGTGCCCGGCCTGCTGGGTGCGGAGGATCCCGCCACCGGGTCCGCCGCGGCCGGGCTGGGCATCGCCCTCCACGCGCGCGGGCTGCTGGAGAACGACGACCGCTACCGGGTCAGCCAGGGCACGGAGATGGGCCGCCCGTCCGTCCTCCACGGCCGCATCGACGCCGACACGTCGGTCACTCGGGTGCACGTGGCCGGCGCGGTCCACTTCATCGCGCAGGGACACATCCGCGTTCCGTGACGGGTCGTCTCGACGCCCGCACGCTCGGGCTGCTCGGCCTCGGCGTGGTGGCGGTCTCCCTGGCCGCTCCGCTGATGGCCTCGCTCTCGGTCGGGGCGCTGGCCATCTCGTTCTGGCGCAACGCGCTCGCGGTGGTGGCGATCGCGCCGGTCGTGGCGTGGTTCGCCGCGCGCGACATCCGGCGACCTCCGGGGCAGACCGCCCCACGCCCCGGACTGCACGACGCGGCGCTGGTGCTGGTCGCGGGCCTGTGCCTCGCCGCCCACTTCGGGTTCTGGGTGAGCTCGCTCGACCTCACCTCGGTCGCGTCGAGCACGGCGATCGTGTCACTCCAGCTGATCTGGGTGGTCGCGTACGACGTCCTGCGCGGCGCGGCCGTCGGCCGACGCGTGATCGCCGGCGTCCTGCTCGCCACCGTCGGAGCCGTCGTGGTCGGGGGCGTCGACCTCTCGCTGTCGGCGCGAGCGCTCGGCGGTGACGCGCTGGCCCTGGCCGGCTCGGTCGGCGTCGCGGCGTACGCGATCATCGGCGGGCGGGCGCGCCAGGGCATGCGCACCTCGACGTACACGGTGGGTTGCTACGGCACCGCCGCCCTGGCTCTCCTGGTCGCGGCTGCGGCCGCTGGTCAGCCGCTGGCGGGCTACGCCACGGACCAGTGGCTGAAGCTCCTGCTGCTGACGGCGACCGCCCAGCTGCTCGGGCACACGGTGTTCAACCACCTGCTGGCGACGGTGTCGCCCATGGTGGTGTCGCTCGCGATCCTGCTGGAGGTCCCCGGGGCATCGATCATCGCCGCAGCCTGGCTCGGGCAGGTGCCGGAGCCCACGGCACTCGTGGGACTGGCGCTGGTCCTGGCCGGGATGGCGCTGGTGGTGCTGACCGCCCCGCCGTCAGCCGACACCGAGACCGTGGTGGCGTGACCGCACCATTCAGTGGTGGCACGACCGCACCATTCACTGGTGGCGTCACCGCACCGTCCCGCGGACCGATCACTGCCAGCCGTCTCGCGTGACGCTGAAGTGCTCCGACGGCTCGACGTACCAGCGGTGGGTCACGCCACGGTGCTCCATGCCGATCCGGCGGGCGACGGCCTGAGAGGGCCCGTTGGTCAGGTGGGTGACCGCGTTGATCTCCTCCAGACCGGCGTCGAAGCCGTGCTGCAGGACCGCACGCGCCGCCTCGGAGGCGTACCCGTGTCCCCAGGCGTCGGGGTGCAGGTTCCAGCCGATCTCCACCTCGCCGTCTCCGTGGGGCAGGCGCAGCAGCAGGACGGAGCCGATCGCCCGCCCGTGCAGCGGACCGTCGTCAGTCACCTCGATCGCCCACTGCCCCAAGGGCGGCTCGTCGCGACCGCGCCACCGCTGGATCCGGGCGATCGCGCCGTCGAGGTCCTGGCAGAGGTTCGGTGGCCCGTCGTCGAGCCACTGCACGACCTCGATCCGGCTGTGGATGTCGAGCACGGTCGGGGCATCGTCGAGCGTCCAGTCGCGGATCCGCAGGCGCGGGGTCTCGAGCAGCACCGGGCCACTGTGGCAACCACCCGGTCCCGCGTCCACGGGTTTGTAGGATGGCGCGCGATCGTCCGGGACCGGGCGACGCCTCGACGACAGACGGAGAACGCGTGGCCATCCAGGTCGTGATCCTTGCCGCGGGCCTCGGCACCCGCCTGGGCAAGCCGCACCCGAAGCCGCTGACCCCGCTGAGCACGGGGGAGAGCATCATGCGTCGCGCGGTGGACTCCCTGCGGACGGCGTACGGCGACGAGGTGTTCGTGACCGCGGTCGTCGGCTTCAAGCTCGACCTGGTCATCGAGGCGATGCCCGACATCTCCTTCGTCTACAACGAGGTTTACGACTCCACGAACACCTCCAAGAGCCTGCTCAAGGCCCTGCGGCTCTCCCAGCCGGGTGGGGTGCTCTGGATGAACGGCGACGTCGTGTTCGACCGTCGCGTGCTCGATCTCATCCACGACAAGATCGAGGCCGGTCGCAGCTTCGTGTGCGTGAACACCGACTCGGTCGCCGAGGAGGAGGTCAAGTACACCCTCGACGGCGAGGGCTACATCGCCGAGCTCTCCAAGTCCGTCGTGGGTGGCCTCGGGGAGGCGATCGGCATCAACTTCGTCTCGGCCGCGGACAAGGCCGGGCTGATCGCGCGGCTCGAGGAGGCCGACGACCAGGACTACTTCGAGCGCGGGCTCGAGCTGGCCATCGAGCGTGACGGCATGCGGGTCGAGGCGGTCGACATCTCCCGGTACCAGGTGGTCGAGGTCGACTTCGAGGACGACCTGTCGCGGGCCAACTCGTTCGTCGAGAGCTGAGCCCGTGACCGCCGCTGCGCCGAAGGTCGAGGCCGTCCGCGTCGACGACCGCGGCATCTGGTTCAAGTCGCCGGTCGACGACGTCGTCGACGTGTGCTTCGACGGTCGGCGGGTCTGGTCGTTCTGGCTCCAGCGCGACAGCTCACCCGACGGGGGCGGCCGGCTGGCCGGCTGGCCGAGCGCGCTGGTGCGGTTCCTGGACGGCACCACCGAGCTCTCGCTCGTCGCCCACGTCTCCGGCGTCACCCTGTACGACGGGGAGGTCCGCCTGGGCTCCGGGGAGGGCCGGATCGCCGTGGTGAGCCCGGAGGGCAAGCCACTGGGACTGGACAAGTCCAACCGGCTCTCGCAGACCTTCGACACCCGCAGCCCCGAGCAGGTCGCCCCGCTGCTCGACTCGATCGAGCAGGTGCTGGCGGCGATCGCGGACGCGGGCGTGGAGGCGTTCCTGGCCTACGGCACGCTGCTGGGCGCGGTTCGCGAGGGTGCGCTGATCGGGCACGACAGCGACGCAGACCTCGGCTACGTGAGCCGGCACAGCCACCCGCTCGACGTGATCCTCGAGTCGTTCCGGTTGCAGCGGCACCTGAGCCGACTGGGCTACACGACGTACCGCTACAGCGGGATCGCGTTCAAGGTCGAGGTGATCGAGGCCGACGGGTTCCGCCGGGGTCTGGACGTCTTCGGCGGGTTCATCGCCGCGCCGGTGGGCGACCAGCCGCCGATGCTCTACCTCATGGGCGAGATCGGCTCTCCCTTCGAGCTCGAGTGGATCTACCCGCTCACCACCGCGACGCTCGAGGGCCGGGCGTTCCCGGTGCCCGCGGTGCCGGAGCGGCTGCTGGAGGCCACCTACGGCCCCGGGTGGCGGGTGCCCGACCCGGCGTACCACTTCGAGACCGCGCGCCCCACGGTGCAGCGCCTCAACGGCTGGTTCCGCGGCATCCGGGTGCTGCGCAGCGAGTGGGAGCGCCGGCACAGCAGCGCTCGCGATCGCCGGCTGCCGTCGCGACCGAGCGACCTCGCCGTGTCGGTGGTCGCCGAGGAGGGTGTGCCGGCTCAGGTCGTCGACCTCGGTGCCGGACGCGGGGGCGACGCACTGTGGTTCGCCCGTCAGGGCGCCGCCGTGACCGCGCTCGACTTCGTCCCGCGTGCGATCGAGCAGGTGCAGGCCCGGGCCAAGGAGGAGGGGCTCGATCTCTCGGTCCGTGAGGTCAACCTGCTCTCGTTGCGCTCGACGCTCGCGGAGGGGGCGCGGCTCGCGCACACGCCGGGCCCCCGTGCGGTGATCGCCCGGCACCTCGTCGACGCCACCGTCGCCTCCGGCCGGGCCGGCGCCTGGCGCCTGTGCGAGATGGCGCTGCGCGACGGGGGCCGGCTGTACCTCGAGTTCTGGTCCGGTCCTCGCACGCCTCGTACGGAGACTCAGCTGTTGGCGGCGGTGCCGGTGGACACCGTGGTGGCCGAGCTGACCGCGCGGGGAGCCGTTATCGTTCACCGCGAGGAGACGCAGGTGGAGCGTGCGGAGGGGCAACCCGCCCGCACCCTGGCTCGATTGGTGGCGCAGTGGCACAGGTGAGGA
>DATAKN010000282.1:0-10077 GCA_036261595.1 Marmoricola sp. | reverse complement strand
GACGTGTCGTGAGAAGGGAACGCTGATGTCCGGCCACTCCAAGTGGGCGACCACGAAGCACAAGAAGGCCGTCATCGACGCCAAGCGCGGCAAGATGTTCGCCAAGCTGATCAAGAACATCGAGGTCGCCGCGCGCATGGGCGGGGGAGACCCGGCCGGCAACCCCACCCTGTACGACGCCATCCAGAAGGCCAAGAAGTCCTCGGTCCCCAACGACAACATCGACCGCGCGGTCAAGCGTGGCTCGGGCGCCGAGGCCGGCGGGGCGGCGTACGACACCATCATGTACGAGGGCTACGGCCCCAGCGGCGTGGCGATGCTGATCGAGTGCCTCACCGACAACCGCAACCGGGCCGCGATGGAGGTGCGCACCGCGATGAGCCGCAACGGCGGCAACCTCGCCGACCCGGGCTCCGTGGCCTACCTGTTCAACCGCAAGGGCGTGGTGATCGTCCCTCAGGAGCAGGACGGCAAGCAGGTCACCGAGGACGACGTGCTCGAAGCGGCCCTGGACGCGGGCGCCGAGGAGGTCAACGACCTCGGTGACTCCTTCGAGGTGATCAGCGAGGCCACCGACCTCGTCACCGTCCGCTCCGCACTGCAGGACGCGGGGCTGGACTACGACTCCGCCGAGGCGTCGTTCGTGCCCTCGATGCAGGTCGAGCTGGCCGACGAGAAGTCCGCCGGCGCAGTGCTCCGCCTGGTCGACGCGCTCGAGGACCTCGACGACGTGCAGAACGTCTTCGCGAACTTCGACGTGCCGGACGAGATCATGGAGGCCCTGGAGGGCTGACGCGCCCTGAATTGGAACGCCCGGGCTGCGGATCGGCCTCGGACGGCGCCCTGGTGTTCCAGAACGTCTGTCCACAGGTTGCCGGGAGGCACGTCCGCCCAGCGATCCGAGCGGGCAGGGTGTGGGGATGGGATCCGGGTGGGAGGTGCGCTGTGCGCCTCCGCGTTCGCTCGTGCGTCCGGTGCCGGTCGATCCGCGAGGCGTCGACGGCCCGACGATCGGCCAGGCGAAGGGGCCACGGTGGCGGCGGAGCTCACCGCGCCTCTACGTCCCGGCCGAGATCGACCGCGGAAACGTCGAGCAGAGAATCCTGGAGGAGGCGCAGGCGCTGCCGCCGTCGGGGGTGGTCACGGGCTGGGCTGCGCTCAGGCTGGCCGGCGGAGGCTACTTCGACGGTCGAGATCCGGCTGATCTCCGCGAGCTTCCGGTCCCGCTTCTGGTCCCCGTCGACCGCAGGATTCGCTCACGACCAGGCATCGTCGTCGTCCGTCGGCCGGTCCACGCCTTCGAGGTCACCGAACTGCACGGGATCGCGTGTGCGAGAGCCGAGCCTGCCGTCTGTGACGAGGTCCGCAGGGTCGGCGAGTTGCGGGCAGCAGTGCGGGTGGTCGACATGGCGTACGCCGCAGGTCTGACGACACCGCCTCGGCTCACTGCCCATCTTGCAGGTCGGGCAGGCACGCACGGCGTACGACTGCTGCGAGCCGCCGTCGCCCTCGCGGACACGCGCAGCCGCTCGCCCCGGGAGGTCGACCTTCGACTGGCGTGGCAGCTGGACGCGGGTCTGCCGCGCCCGAGGATGAATTGGCCCGTCGGCGACGACGAGGGCCGCTACCTGGGCAAGCCGGACCTGCTCTGCGAGGAGCTCGGCGTCTACGGCGAGTACGACGGCGCCGACCATCGCTCGAGGCGTCGGCACCGCGTCGACGTCCGCAGGCACGAGGACTTCCGGCGAGTCGGCCTCGAGGGTTTCGTCCTCGTCGGGGAGGACCTCCGTGACGTTCAGCTCGTGGTGGACCGGATGCAGGCGGCCGTACGCCGGGCGAGGCTGTCCACGATCCCGCGGACGTGGCGGGTCAGGGCGGACCCCGGGCGACCGTGAGCGGCGGTTCACACCCAATGGTTGTCGTGACGCAGGAAGAACGCCGCCTTCTCCTCGTCGGTCATGTCCGCCGTGCCGCCGGCGAAGAGCGTCTCGAAGTACTCCTCGCGCGGGGCGCCGGGGGTGAACAGCAGCAGCATCGACGCCTCCTCACCGGACTCGTTGCGGAAGCCGTGCACGCCCCCGGGCGGCACGTGGACGAAGTCGCCGGCGCCGGTCTCGACCCAGCGCGTGCCGTCGTAGATCAGCACGCTGCCCGACAGCACGTAGAACGACTCGGAGATCGTGCGGTGAAAGTGCGGGTCGGGGCCGCTGACGTGCGCCCCGAAGTTCCACCGGTACAGCCCGAAACCGCCCGACGTCGAGGCGCTCGTCGCGAGGTAGTCGACGCGGTTGCCAGGTGGTGCACCGAGGTCGTGGGCCGCATCGTGCGGTCGGTACGTCGCGGTCGCCTCACCGCTCCCGTCGTAGACCGGCTCGGGATAGGACTCGGGAAAGGACATGGCGGCATCGTGCCAGCGGTGCCGCGTCGGTCCCGAGCGCTTTTCCGGCGCGTCGGTGCGCGGCGCCGAGGCGGTGCGGGATAGCGTCGTACGAACATACGTTCGCTCCGACGATTGGTGGCTCATGCGCGTGCTCGGCGTCGACCCCGGCCTCACCCGATGCGGCGTGGGCGTGGTCGAAGGGGCCATCGGACGACCGCTGACGCTCGTCCACGTCGGGGTGGTGCGCACGACCACGGACCTCCCGATCGAGGAGCGGCTGCTGCAGGTCGCCCGTGGTCTCGATGCCTGGATCGACGCGACCGCACCCGACGCGATCGCGGTCGAGCGCGTGTTCTCCCAGACCAACGTGAAGACGGTGATGGGCACGGCGCAGGTCAGTGGGCTGGCGCTGGTCGCCGCGGCCACGCGTGGGATCCCGGTCGCCATGCACACGCCCAGCGAGGTGAAGGCGGCGGTGACCGGGAGCGGTCGCGCGGACAAGGCGCAGGTGGGCGCCATGGTGACTCGCCTGCTCCGGCTCACCGAGATGCCGAAGCCGGCCGACGCGGCGGACGCCCTGGCGCTGGCGATCTGCCACCTGTGGCGCGGAGCAGCGACCAACCGGATCCAGGCCGCGATGTCCGCGCAAGCGGCCGGACGACCGATGGAGGCAAGGCGATGATCGCGTTCGTGCGGGGCACGGTCGCTGCCCTCGGACTCACCTCGGCCGTGATCGAAGTCGGCGGCGTGGGCCTGGAGGTGCAGTGCACCCCCAACACGCTGGCCGACCTGCGGCGCGGCGCCGAGGCGACGTTGCCGACGAGCATGGTGGTCCGCGAGGACTCCCTGACCCTCTTCGGCTTCGCCGACGAGGACGAGAAGCAGATGTTCGAGCTGGTGCAGACGGCCAGTGGCGTCGGGCCGAAACTGGCTCAGGCGATGCTCGCCGTGCACTCACCCGAAGCCATCCGGCGCGCGGTCTCCGGTGACGACGTCAAGACACTGACCTCGGTCCCCGGGATCGGCCAGAAGGGCGCCCAGCGGATCATCCTGGAGCTGCGCGACCGGATCGGCTCGCCCGGGTCGAGCGTCGATCGTCCCGCCGGACCTGCGGCTGCGGCCGCCTGGCAGGGCCAGGTGCACACCGGTCTGGTCGGTCTGGGCTGGTCGGCCAAGGAGGCCGACCAGGCGGTGGCTGCCGTCGTACCGGAGGCGGAGGCGATGGAGACGCCGGACGTCGCCCGTCTGCTCCGCCTGGCCCTGCAGACCCTGAGCAAGGCCTGATCCGATGACGCGCGACGACGCGAGCCCTGAGACGGCGGCCCTCGACGAGGCCGAGCTGGCCTACCTGGAGCGACGGGCAGAGTCGCTGACCGAGCTCGGTGCGGACGCCGACGAGCGGGCGGTCGAGGCCGCACTGCGACCGCGCTCGCTCGACGAGGTGATCGGCCAGCAGCGGGTTCGTGAGCAGCTCTCCCTGGTGCTCGAGGCCGCCCGCTCACGAGCTCGCACGCCCGACCACGTGCTGCTGTCCGGTCCTCCCGGGCTCGGCAAGACCACGCTGGCGATGATCATCGCCGCGGAGATGTCCCGGCCGCTGCGGCTGACCAGCGGCCCGGCGATCACTCATGCCGGTGACCTGGCCGCGATCCTGTCGGGCCTCAACGAGGGCGACGTGCTGTTCGTCGACGAGATCCATCGGATGTCGCGCCCGGCCGAGGAGATGCTCTACCTCGCGATGGAGGACTTTCGCGTCGACGTGGTGATCGGCAAGGGACCCGGCGCGACGGCGATCCCGCTGGAGATCCCGCAGTTCACGCTGGTGGGCGCCACCACACGGGCCGGCCTGCTCCCGGGGCCCCTGCGCGACCGGTTCGGGTTCACCGCGCACCTGGAGTTCTACGAGCCCGACGAGCTCGACGAGATCGTACGCCGCTCCGCCACCCTGCTCGGCGTACCTGCCGAGCCAGGCGGCACCGCCGAGATCGCCTCCCGGTCGCGCGGCACACCACGCATCGCCAACCGGCTGCTGCGTCGCGTGCGCGACTACGCACAGGTCCGCAGTGACGGCGTCGTGACCCGCGACATCGCCCATCGCGCCCTGGACCTCTTCGAGGTCGACCAGTCGGGGCTCGACCGGCTCGACCGGGCGGTTCTCGATGTGCTCTGCCGCCGGTTCGGAGGCGGTCCGGTCGGGGTGAGCACGCTGGCCGTGGCGGTCGGCGAGGAGCGCGAGACCGTCGAGGAGGTCGCCGAGCCGTTCCTCGTGCGCATCGGCATGCTCGCCCGCACCCAGCGCGGTCGCGTCGCCACCCCGGCAGCCTGGGCGCACCTGGGCCTCTCCGCGCCGGCCGGTGCGCCCTTTGCGGCGGACGAGCCGTTGTTCGACGCGGACTGAGGTCTGCCGCGCCGGCTCGGCGCGAGATCGGCGTCCCGTCTGCCTCAGGACGTCTCGGCCGTTACACTCACCGGCGGTGGCGTGCGCGCCCGCCCTTTTGGCGTGCACCATCGTCCTGAACCGCAACCCCTCCGAACCGAGAGTCCGCCACGTGCCTGCCGAGCTGCAACTGCTGGTGATCGTGATCGCCCTCTTCGGGTTCTGGGCGATCGTGATGCGGCCGACGCGCGTGCAGCAGCGGCGGGTCGCGGACCTGCAGGCCGACCTCGAGATCGGCGACGAGGTGATCATCTCCGCCGGCATCTTCGGCACGGTCGTGGCGATCGAGGACGAGCGGGTGCGGCTCCAGATCGCGCCCGACACCGTGATCACCGTGGCCCGGCAGGTGGTGATCCGGCGTGCACCGGAGCCGGACGAGGCAGCCCCGGAGGGCGCCGACCACCCGGGCGCCGCCCCCCAAGACAGCAAGACCGAAGAGGACTGAGGAGACGCAGGACCGTGGCCAAGAAAACGTCCCGACCGGGACGCACCTTGTTGGTGTTCTTCATCTCCGTGGCGGTGCTCTACGGACTCGCCGCGCTCGGCGGCACCTGGAAGCCGCAGTTGGGGCTCGACCTCGAGGGCGGCACCCGGATCACCCTGACGACGCTGACGAACGTCAGCCCGACCAAGCTCGAGCAGGCCCGCGGCATCATCGACGCCCGCGTGAACGGCAGCGGTGTCACCGAGTCGACGGTCAGCACGCAGGGCAACAAGAACATCGTGGTCGAGATCCCCGGCAAGAACAGCAAGAGCCTGGTGGACTCGGTGAAGCGCACCGCACAGTTGCGGTTCCGGATCGTCGCCGGTCAGCCGCTCCAGGGTCGGCCCGCGACCAGCACTCCGTCCACGTCGCCCAGCGGCACTGCGTCCCCGTCGGCGAGCCCG
Source organism: Marmoricola sp. (assembly GCA_036261595.1). GTDB lineage: Bacteria > Actinomycetota > Actinomycetes > Propionibacteriales > Nocardioidaceae > Marmoricola. The sequence goes on along the minus strand of DATAKN010000282.1, from coordinate 4,372 downwards.
ACGGGCGTGCCGACTCCGAGTGAGTCCGTCGGCAGCGCGACCGCCACCCCGAAGCCCCGGGTCGCTCCGGACTTCGCGAAGAAGCCTCGTGCGGCGAAGACGTCACCGACCCCGACGCCGTCGGCCACGCCGCTCGCGACGCCGTCCGCCACGCCCACCGCCCCGGCCCAGACCGCCAGCGGCGCCTCGATCGACGACCCGATCGCCTGGGCGCAGAACCCCGGCCAGGAGTGGGAGTCCAAGCTCGCGGCGTACACCTGCCCCGCCCAGGGTGCCGACCAGGCGCCCGTGGCCGATGACCCCAACCAGCCGCTGATCACGTGTGACGACCAGGGCGCGAAGTTCCTGCTCTCCAAGTCGATGATCGAAGGCACCCAGCTGGCCGACGCCGGCTACGGCATCCCGCAGAACGGCACGTCCTGGGCCGTGCAGCTGAAGTTCAAGAGCAGCGCCCGCAAGACCTTCGCCGACGCCACCCGGGCCCTGTACACCAACGGTGGCCAGTTCGCGATCGTGCTGGACGGCAAGGTGATCTCGTACGCCGGCGTCACCACGCCGATCCTCGACGGCAACGCCGAGATCACCGGCTCCTTCACCGAGACCGAGGCCCGCTCGCTCGCCAACTCGCTCAAGTACGGCGCCCTGCCGGTCCGGTTCGCCCAGCCCACCGTCGAGGTGGTCGGACCTTCCCTGGCCGGCGACCAGCTCTCCGCCGGCATCTGGGCGGGCATCATCGGCCTGCTCATCGTGATGATCTACTGCCTGCTCTACTACCGCGGGCTCGGCATCGTGGTGGTGGCCTCGCTGCTCATCGCCGGCCTCGTCACCTATGCCACCGTGCTGGTGCTCGCCAAGGCCGCCGGCTTCACGCTGACCCTGCCCGGTATCGCGGGTCTGATCGTGGCGGTCGGCATCACCGCCGACTCCTTCATCGTCTACTTCGAGCGCATCCGTGACGAGATGCGGGCCGGGAAGTCGATGCGCGTCGCGGTCGAGGCCGGGTGGCTCCGCGCCCGGAACACCTGCTTGGCAGCCGACGCGGTCTCGTTCCTGGCGGCGGTCGTCCTCTACATCTTCGCCATCGGCGTGGTGCGCGGCTTCGCCTTCGCGCTCGGCGTCAGCACGCTGATCGACGTGGTCGTGTTCTTCTTCTTCACCAAGCCGATGGTCAGCCTGTTGGCCCGGCGTACGTTCTTCAACTCCGGCAACCCGATGTCGGGCCTGTCGCGGTCGAGCCTCGGAGTCGAGGTCCAGCCCGGCGGAAGCAAGCGTCTCGTGGGAGGGCGGGCCTGATGGGCAAGTTCAGCCAGATGGGTCATGCCCTCTACGAGGGCCACATCTCCATCGACTTCGTCGGCCGTCGCCGGATCTGGTACGCGATCTCCGGCCTGATCGTGATCGTCGCCGCCAGCGGGCTGCTCTTCAAGGGCCTCAACCTCGGCATCGAGTTCGAGGGCGGTGTCGAGTACACCGTCCAGGTACAGCCCGACCAGCGCAACCAGGCGACGGTCGACCAGGTCTCGAAGGCGGTCGCCGGCAGTGGCGTTCCGGAGGCCAAGTCGCCGATCGTGACCACGTCCGGCAAGAACATCCGGGTGCAGACCGAGACGATGTCGAGCGACAAGGCCGACATCGTCTCGGCCGCGATCGCCAAGGCGACCGGGGTCGCGGACAGCGACATCTCGGCCCAGGAGGTCGGCCCGAGCTGGGGCTCCCAGGTGCGCGACCGAGCGATCACGGGCCTCGTCGTGTTCCTCATCCTGGTCACGCTGTTCATCTGGGCCTACTTCCGGGAGTGGAAGATGTCCGTCGGCGCCATGGTCGCGCTGGCCCACGACCTCGTGATCACCGTCGGGGTCTACGCACTGTCCGGATTCGAGGTGACGCCGGCGACGGTGACCGGTGTCCTCACGATCCTCGGTTTCTCGCTGTACGACACGGTCGTGGTGTTCGACAAGGTGCGTGAGAACACCAAGAACATGCAGCAGAGCCGCCAGACGTACGCCGAGCTCGCGAACCTCGCGATCAACCAGACCCTCGTGCGGTCGATCAACACCTCGATCGTCGCGCTCCTGCCCGTTGCCGCCCTGCTCTACGTCGGCATCTTCCAGCTCGGGTCCGGCGCGCTGAAGGACCTGGCCCTCGCGCTGTTCATCGGCATGGCGGCCGGCGCGTACTCCTCGATCTTCATCGCCACGCCGCTGGTGGCGCAGCTGAAGTCGATGGAGAAGCAGATCAGCGAGCAGGACGCGCGGGCTCGGGCACGGGCCCGTCGTGACGCCGACCGCTACGCCAACGTGCCGGCGTTCACCGAGGACATGCCGATCGGGGAGGCACCGGGCGGTTTCCCGGCCGACCCCGATGCGCCTGAGGCCGATGAAGCGCCGCGGGCGCCCTTCCGGGCACCTTCGGCCAACCCGCAGGCGACGGGCTCGGGCCGGGTCGTCCCCTCCCCGAAGTCGCCCGTCCGAGAGTCGGGTTCGGCCAAGCGGAACCAGCCGTCGCGCCAGCCCCGGTCCAAGCGGGGCAAGTGAGCATGCCCGGCGACGCCTCGCCCGAGCTCGCCGCGATGATCGACGATCTGATCCGCGACGTGCCCGACTTTCCCAAGCCGGGGGTCGTCTTCAAGGACATCTCGCTGCTGCTCGACGACCACACCGCATTCACCGCGGTGGTCGAGTCGCTGGCCGAGGCCGGCCGTGACGCCTCGGGCGGCACGATCGTCGACAAGGTCGTCGGGATGGAGGCGCGTGGGTTCATCCTCGCGGCTCCGGTCGCCCTGGCGCTCGGCGTGGGGTTCGTGCCGGTGCGCAAGCCCGGCAAGCTGCCGCGCGCGACGTACGCGGTGAGCTTCGCGCTGGAGTACGGCGAGGAGACGCTCGAGATGCACGCTGACGCCTTGGCGCCCGGCGAGCGGGTCCTCCTCGTCGACGACGTCCTGGCCACCGGGGGCACGGCCGTTGCCACTGCCGAGCTCGTCGGCAAGGGCGGTGGCACCGTCCACGCGCTCTCGGTGCTCCTGGAGCTCTCCTTCCTCGGCGGCCGGGCTGCGCTGGACGGGATGCCGCTGAGGGCCCTCCGGTCCCTCTGACGCTTTGGGCGGGGGATCCGGCGCCACGCCCTAGACTCTGTTCATGGCGGAGGAACCGGTGACCACCCGACCGGTGCCGACCGCGCCCCCGACCCCGTCGGCCGGCCGGCCGGCGACCCCGCCTGCCACTCCTGTCCCGCCGGTGGGTTCCAGCGGCGGACGCGGCATGCGCGCTCGCCTCGCCCGCATCGGCACGAGCAAGCAGGGTGGGAACCCCGAGCTCGAGCCGCTGTTCCGCGCGGTCCGGGCCAACCACCCCAAGGCCGATCTCGGCCTCCTCGAGCGCGCCTACAACACCGCGGAGCGGATGCACCGCGGACAGATGCGCAAGAGCGGCGACCCGTACATCACCCACCCGCTGGCGGTCACGACCATCCTGGCCGACATCGGCATGACCGAGCCGACCCTCGTCGCCGCGTTGCTGCACGACACGGTCGAGGACACGCCGTACACCCTCGATCAGCTGCGCACCGACTTCGGCGACGAGGTCGCGCTCCTGGTCGACGGCGTGACCAAGCTGGACAAGGTCAAGTACGGCGACTCCGCGCAGTCCGAGACGATCCGCAAGATGATCGTGGCGATGAGCCGCGACATCCGCGTGCTCGTGATCAAGCTGGCCGACCGGCTGCACAACATGCGCACGCTGCGCTACGTGAAGGCCGAGACCCAGGAGCGCAAGTCGCGCGAGACGCTGGAGATCTTCGCCCCACTGGCGCATCGCCTGGGCATGAACACGATCAAGTGGGAGCTCGAGGATCTTGCGTTCGCGACGCTGCACCCGAAGATCTACGACGAGATCGTCCGGATGGTGGCCGAGCGGGCGCCCTCACGCGACCAGTTCATGCGGCAGGTCATCTCCGTGGTCGAGGCCGATCTGAAGGCGGCGAAGACGAAGGCGCGCGTGACCGGCCGCCCGAAGCACTACTACTCGATCTACCAGAAGATGATCCACGGCGGCCGGGACTTCACCGACATCTACGACCTCGTCGGCATCAGGATCCTGGTCGAGAACGACGCCGACTGCTACGCCGTCCTCGGTGTGCTGCACAACCGGTGGAACCCGATCCCAGGCCGGTTCAAGGACTTCGTGGCGATGCCGAAGTTCAACATGTACCAGTCGCTGCACACCACGGTCATCGGTCCGCAGGGCAAGCCGGTCGAGATGCAGATCCGCACCTTCGCGATGCACCGCCGGGCCGAGTACGGCGTCGCCGCGCACTGGAAGTACAAGGAGGACGTCCGGGAGGGACGCGACACCGACCGGTCGCTGTCCGAGACCGG
>DATAKN010000070.1:0-5502 GCA_036261595.1 Marmoricola sp. | reverse complement strand
CTTCGAGATCAGGCCGATCCGGCAGCTGCTGGAGCAGGGCACGATCGTCGTGTGCGCGGGTGGCGGCGGCATCCCCACGATGTTCGACGAGCACGGGCAGCTGCACGGCGTCGAGGCGGTCGTGGACAAGGACGCCACCTCAGCGATGCTCGCCCAGGAGCTGGACGCGGACCTGCTCGTGATCGCCACCGACGTCGACGGCGTGTACCTCGACTGGGGCAGGCCGCAGTCGCGCCGGCTGGACCGCGCGACACCGCAGGAGCTGGACGGCCTCGGCCTCGCGAAGGGTTCGATGGGCCCGAAGGTCCAGGCTGCCTCGCGGTTCGTCAGGGAGACCGGCAAGCGGGCCGTGATCGGCTCGCTCGACGATCTCGCCGAGATGGTGACCGGTCGCGCCGGCACGGTCGTGGAGCCCGGATGAAGCTGCGGCTGGCCTGCCTCCTCGCCCCGCTGGCGCTCCTGACCCTCGCCGGCTGCGGCGGCACGACGCCCTCGGCCACGCCCGGGCCGGCGACGTCGACCCGCAGCACGACGGCTCCCCCGACGACCCCGCCTCCAACCACGGCGACACCGGGCACCTCGACACTGACGCCGACGCCGACGCCGACGGGCGCTGTGCCCACCGACAAGCCCGACCCGCGCTGGCGGTTCTACACCGACGACAAGGCCTGGCACACCTCACCGTGGTTCGAGGGCGCCCACCGGGTGATGATCGGCTACGGCTGCAACGCCTCGCCGTGGTACTCCCACGATCCCCGCTGCCCCGGGCGCGAGGGCTTCCACCACGGCATCGACGTGGCGATGCCGTGCGGCACTCCCCTGCTCTCGGCGGTCGACGGCGTGGTGCTGGACCCGTCGTCGCCCGGCGCGCCCGGGACGGCGTACGGGGTGCACCCGTTCCGGATCCGCTCCGGCGACCACGACATCCTGATCGGGCACACCATCCACGTGTTCGTCCATCCGGGCCAGCGCGTGCGGCCCGGCCAGCGGATCGCCCTCGCGGGCGACAGTGGGGCCCCGGACGGCTGCCACCTGCACTTCGAGGTACGCCGCGCCGGCGGTGGTCTCAGCACGGCCACCGATCCGTCGGGGTTGTTGCGGCTGTCCTAGGCCCCGTGCCGGCGCAGGCCGAAGGAGAGCCCGTCGACCAGCGCCTCCCAGGACGCCTCGATCACGTTGTGGCCCACACCGACGGTGACCCAGGACGACTCGCCGTCCGAGGTCTCGATCAGCACCCGGGTGATCGCGTCGGTCCCGTGGCCCTGGTCGACGATGCGGACCTTGTAGTCGATCAGCTCGAACTTCACGATCTCCGGGTAGAGCTGCTGGATCGCCTGCCGCAGGGCGTGGTCGAGCGCGTTGACCGGGCCGTTGCCCTCGCCGGTCACCACGATCCGGGCGCCACCGGCCAGCAGCTTCACGGTCGCCTCTGACGCCGCCTCGGCCGCCGGGTTCGAGTCGGTGATCACGCGCCAGGACTCCACCTCGAAGTACGACGGCCGCGCCCCGTCCAGCTCCTCGGCGAGCAGCAGCTCGAAGGACGCGTCGGCCGCCTCGAAGGTGTAGCCGCGCAGCTCCATGTCCTTGACTCGCGCGGTGACGCGCGAGACGAGCTCCTTGTCGAGGTCGAAACCGAGCTCCTTGCCCTTGAGCTCGATCGACGCGCGACCAGCCATGTCCGAGACGAGCAGCCGCATGTCGTTGCCGACCAAGGCCGGGTCCATGTGCTGGTAGAGGTTCGGGTCGACCTTGATCGCGCTCGCGTGGAGACCGGCCTTGTGGGCGAACGCCGAGACCCCGACGTACGGCTGTCGTGAGGAGGGCGGCACGTTGGTGACCTCGGCGACCGCGTGCGCGATCCGGGTGGCCTCCCGGAGCAGGCCCTGGGGCAGCACCGCCCGGTCGAGCTTGAGCTCGAGGTTGGCCACGACGCTGACCAGGTCGGCGTTGCCGGTGCGCTCGCCGTACCCGTTCAGCGTGCCCTGCACGTGGGTGGCGCCGGCGTCGACGGCAGCCAGGGTGTTCGCGACCGCGCAGCCGGTGTCGTTGTGGCAGTGGATACCGACCCGTCCGCCGGTGGTGCCCACGACGTCGTCGACGACGTCGGAGACCCAGGCCGGCAGCATGCCGCCGTTGGTGTCGCACAGCGCGGCCACCTCGGCACCGGCCTCGAAGGCCACCCGGAGGACCTCGAGCGCGTAGTCGCGGTTGTCGCGGTAGCCGTCGAAGAAGTGCTCGGCGTCCAGGAACACGCGCTGCCCCTCGCCCGTCAGGTGCGCCACGGTGTCGCGCACCATCGCGAGGTTCTCCTCCAGGGTGGTGCGCAGCGCCAGCTCCACGTGCCGGTCGTGCGACTTGGCGACGAGCGTGACCACCCCGGCGCCGCTGTCGCGCAGCGCGGCGACCAGCGGGTCGTCGGCGGCCTTGACGCCCGCTCGGCGGGTCGCTCCGAACGCTGCCAGCTGCGCGTTCTGCAGTCGCAGCTCCTGGCGGGCACGCGCGAAGAACTCGGTGTCCTTGGGGTTGGCGCCCGGCCAGCCGCCCTCGATGAACCCGACGCCGAGCCCGTCGAGCTGGCGCGCGATCGCGAGCTTGTCGGCGACCGAGAGGTTGAGCCCCTCCTGCTGGGCACCGTCGCGCAGAGTGGTGTCGTAGACGTGGAACGCGTCCGGGCTGGTCATGTGCTGCTTCTTTCGGTGGCAGTCTCGTGGTCGTTCGGCTCAGGCAACAAAAAAACCTCCCGATGGACGAGAGGTTGGCGCGACGGGTGGTCCCGGCGCGCTAGCTGATAATGATCGTTGCTGCCTGCATGGCCACGAGTGTGCCACATCTCCTCAAGCGCCCGCCGAGGCGTCTCAGATGGAAGCCGATTCACCGCCGAGGCGTCGCAGATGAACGAAATCCGTTCGTTTGCGACGCCTCGACGAGTTTGGGGCCGTTCGTTTGCGACGCCTCGACGGCTCAGAGCACCCGGTGCATCCAGCCGAAGGTGTCGTCGGAGCGGCCGTACTGGATGTCGACGAGGGCCTGGCGGATCTGCATGGTGAGCGGGCCGGCCTCCTCGGAGCCGTGGACCTGGCCACCCTCCCACTTCAGGGTGCCGACCGGGGTCACCACGGCGGCGGTGCCGCAGGCGAAGACCTCGGTGATCTCGCCGGAGGCGACGCCCTCGCGCCACTCGTCGATCGAGAACTTCCGCTCCTCGACCTGGTGGCCGGCCTTGCCGGCGAGCTCGATGATCGCCGAGCGCGTGATGCCCTCGAGGATCGTGCCGGTGGCGGGCGTGACGATGCGGCCGTCGGCGTACACGAAGTACATGTTCATGCCGCCGAGCTCCTCGACGTACCTGCCCTCGGCCGCGTCGAGGAAGACCACCTGGTCGCAGCCCTGGGCGATCGCCTCCTGCTGGGCGACCAGCGAGCTGGCGTAGTTCCCGCCGGTCTTGGCCGCACCCATGCCGCCGCGGCCGGCCCGGGTGTACTCCTCGGTGAGCCACAGGGTCAGGGGCTTGATGCCGCCCTTGAAGTAGGCGCCGGCGGGGGAGGCGATCACCATGAAGGTCACGTGCTGCGAGGGCCGCACGCCCAGGAAGGCCTCGGTCGCGATCATGAACGGCCGCAGGTACAAGCTCTTCTCCGAGCCCGCCTCCGGGACCCAGCGCTGGTCGACCTTGACCAGTTCGTCGACGGCCTGCACGAAGTCGTCCGGCTCCAGGACCGGCAGCGCCAGCCGATGGGAGGACTTCACCATCCGCTTGGCGTTCTCCTCCGGGCGGAAGGTCCAGATCGACCCGTCGTCGTGACGGTAGGCCTTCAGGCCCTCGAAGATCTCCTGCGCGTAGTGCAGGACGGCGGTCGCCGGGTCCAGGCTCAGCGGCCCGTACGCCGTGACGCGGCCGTCGTGCCAGCCGTGCTCGGGAGTCCACTCGACGGTGAGCATGTGGTCGGTGAAGAACGTGCCGAAGCCCGGGTTGGCGAGGATCTCGGCGAGGTCGGCGTCCGAGCGCGGGTGTGCGGCGGGGACGTACGAGATGTCCAGGGTCATGAGGGGAGGCTATCTCTCAGGAGCGGTGGTCGAGCCTGTCGAAACCACCTGTGGCTGACGGAGGTGGTTTCGACAGGCTCAACCACCGGGCCTAGGACCCCGCTACTCGCGCGGCGATCGCGTCGCCCACCTGCGCGGTGCTGCGTGTGGCCGACGGATCGCGGTCGGCCAGGTCCGCGACGACGGCGTCCTCGATCCGGCGGGCGGCGTCCTCGAGCCCGAGGTGGTCGAGCATGAGGGCGACCGAGAGGATCGCGGCGGTCGGGTCGGCGATCTGCTGGCCGGCGATGTCGGGCGCCGAGCCGTGCACCGGCTCGAACATCGACGGCGCGGTGCGGTCGGGGTTGACGTTTCCACTGGCCGCGAGGCCGATGCCGCCGGTGACGGCCGCGGCCAGGTCGGTGACGATGTCGCCGAAGAGGTTGTCGGTGACGATCACGTCGAAGCGCGACGGATTCGTGGTCAGGTGGATCATCGTGGCGTCCACGTGCATGTAGTCCGTGGTCACCTCAGGGAACTCCTGCGCGACCTCGGAGAAGATCCGCCACCACACGGAGCCGGCGTGCACGAGCACGTTGGTCTTGTGGACCAGCGTGAGCTTCTTCCGGGGCCGCTTCTGCGCCCGGGCGAACGCGTCGCGGACCACCCGCTCGACGCCGAAGGCAGTGTTCACCGACACCTCGGTGGCCACCTCGTGCGGCGTACCGACCCGCAGGGCGCCGCCGTTGCCGGTGTAGGGCCCCTCCGTGCCCTCACGCACCACCACGAAGTCCACCTCACCAGGCGCGGCGAGCGGGGACACCGATCCCGGGAAGATCCGGGACGGGCGCAGGTTCACGTAGTGGTCGAGCTCGAACCGCAGCCGCAGCAGCAGGCCGCGCTCCAGGATGCCCGGAGGCAGGTTCGGGTCGTTCGGCTTCCCGCCGACGGCGCCGAGGAGGATCGCGTCATGCTGACGGATCTCCTCCAGCACCGAGTCGGGCAGGACCTCACCGGTGGCGAGGTAGCGCTCGGCCCCGAGGTCGTAGCGCGTGGGCTCGAACTTCACCCCGGCCGGAGCTGCCTGCTCCAGGACCTTGAGCCCCTCGGCCGTGACCTCGGGTCCGATCCCGTCGCCGGGGATGACGGCAAGCTTCAGCGACTGCGACTCCGTAGGCATGCGCCAAGGCTAGTTGTCGTCCGGACGCTCGCCGCCGTTGTCTCGCAGGTCAAGCGCGGCCTGGACGGCCTGGTGGGAGTACCGGCTCTCGGGGTTGTTCCTCGCGGGTCCCCAGTCTGGATACATGTCGTACATCTCTTCGTCCTTGCTCTCGAGTCTCGGTGTTGCGGATGGCGAAACGGCCCTCCGCGAGGGGACTCGACAGGTGGATCGAGAGATCGAGAGAGAAGACTGGGGTGGAACTTCGCTGGCTCGCTCGCGGAGGATGTAGGTGCCGGTGGCGGGAACGCCGAACTCCG
>DATAKN010000281.1:0-3200 GCA_036261595.1 Marmoricola sp. | reverse complement strand
GGACGAGGTCGTCCCGAGCACGGCCAGAGCGGCAAGGGCGGCCGCCATGGTCGTGTTCAGGGCAGGGCGCAGCAGTCCACGCATGAGTGGGGACATGACAGTTCTCCTCGGCACGCCTGCGAAGGTCGACCTGTCGGATTGGGCCCCTTGGTTGGCCCCCACCTCTCCGGTGGTTCACCCCGAGCCGCGGCACCTGGCCACGGCGTACTGCTGGTTCCTCCGCCCTCGCCGCAAGACGTCGCTTTCGCTCGGTTTCACCTGCACCCGCGGCGAGGCTCGGCGTGGTGCAGGTCGCCCCGCGGCTCTCGGTGCGCGCAGGGACTTCTGCTCCAGTGTGCGCACGCCTGGGCAGGTCGAGCGCATACCACGCGTGGCCTGTGAGGCACCACACAGGTCAACGTGAGGCGCCTCACACGAGTACGGCGTGACGGCGGCCCCGGGCAGCGGAGCGGGCGGGAGGTCGGCTCAGTGCTGGTCGGAGCCCGTGCTGCGCCGTGCGCGCTCCTCGTACGCCGCCCGCGCGGCCGGGTCGGCCTGGGCCAGCACGTTTCCGGCGTCGGACAGCTTGCCGAGCGCGTCCTGGACCCGCCGGGGGAGCGCCTGGGTGAACTTGGTGGGGCCCTGCACCCAGCGGGGCACCCAGAGCTCGGCGGCCGGCTTGCGGATCGCGTGCTCGATCACCTCGGCGACGTCCTCCGCCGTGACCGGCTTGACGCCCTTGGCGGCCGGGACGCCCGCGGACAGCTCGGTCTGCACCACCGTCGGCAGCACGACGGTGACGTCCACGCCGAGCGGCTCGAACTCCGCCCGCGTCGCCTCGCTGAATCCGACGACGGCGAACTTCGAGGCGGAGTAGCTGGCGCCGTGCGGGACGGCGAGCCGTCCGACCGCGGAGGCGACGTTCACGATGTGGCCGTGACCGCGGTCGGCCATGCCGGGGGCGACCGCCTTGGTCCCGTTGATCACGCCGAACACGTTGACGTTGAAGATCGTGCGGGTGACCTCGTCGGGCTCCTTGAGCAGCGAGCCGAGCGGCATGATGCCGGCGTTGTTGACCAGCACGTCCCAGGGCCCGAGCTTGCCGACGGTGTCGAGGAACTCCTGCCAGGAGGCCGGGTCGGTGACGTCGAGCCGGCCCGCGACGACCCGGTCACCGAAGGGCGCGGCCACCGACTCCGCGAGATCGAGGTCGAGGTCGCCGACGGCCACCGACGCGCCCAGGCGAGCCAGTCGCTCGACGGTGGCGCGGCCGATCCCGCGGGCCCCTCCGGTGACGATGACGGACATCCCGGCGATGTTGCGGGCCATGGGCCACCTCGCTTGCTCGATCAATCTGACAGTGGGCGATGTCAGTCTGGGTGGGACGCGACCCGGTGTCAAGGATCACAACCCAACTTATCGGCGCCATTGCACGGATTGACCAGACCCGGCGAAGCGGTCATTCTTCGCGGTATGCCGCACCACGTTCTGGGGGACCAGCCCTCGCGCCACCCGTCCGCCGGGCTCGAGGAGATGCCCACCTGCGTCCCGCTCGCGGAGCTGCTCGGCTTGCTCGAGCTCGAGCGGACCGAGGCCGACGTCTTCCTGGGCCGCCACACCGCGATGTCGGCGCAGATCGACCACGTCTTCGGCGGCCTGGTGGCGGCACAGGCGCTGGTGGCGGCGGCGCGCACGGTGCCGGCCGAGCGTGCGGTGCACGCGCTCCACGCGCATTTCCTGCGGGCCGGTGACCACCGGGTGCCGCTGGAGTACCACGTGGACCGGACACGCGACGGCGGCGCGTTCAGCCACCGCGAGGTGACCGCCCACCAGCACGATCGCGTCATCGCGACGTTCTCGTGCTCGTTCACGGTCCCGCTGGAGGGTCCCGAGCACGCGGCCAGCCCGCCGGTCGTGCCGGGACCGGACGGGTTGCGCCCCGACCACGAGGTCTATGCCGAGCGGCCGGGCGTCCACCCGACCGCCCGCGCGGTCGACGTCGTGGAGCTGCGCACGGTGCCGGGCGAACCGTGGGAGCTGGCGCTGTGGATGCGGGCCGCCGGGCCGGTCGGGGACGACCCGCTGCTGCATGCGGCGGTGCTGACCTACGCCACCGACATGCGAGTCCTGCAGCCGGCCCTGCGTCCGCACGGGGTGTCCCTGCTCGACGACGTCTCCTCCCGGGTCCACCCGGCGACGCTCGACCACACGATCTGGTTCCACGAGCAGCCCCGCACCGACGCGTGGCTGCTGCTGACCGCGGAGTCGCCGTGGGCGGCCCACGGTCGCGGGCTGGTGCGGGGAGCCGTCTTCGACGAGTCGGGTCGGCTGGTCGCCGAGGTGGCCCAGGAGGCGCTGATCCGGTTCAGGTCCTGACCAGGTCGCGCACCGCCTTGCGGTTGATCTTTCCCACACTGGTCAGCGGAACGGCGTCGAGGACGAGGACGTCGCGGGGGTACTTGTACTTCGCCATCCGGGCCTTGGCGAACTCGACCAGCTCGGTGCCGGTCACCTCCTGGCCCGGCGCGAGCTGTACGACGGCCACGACTTCCTCGCCACTGACCGGATCCGGCTTGCCGACGCAGGCTGCGACCTGGACGGCAGGGTGCTCGAGCAGCACGTCCTCGACGTCGCGCGGGAAGACGTTGAAGCCGCCGCGGATGATCAGGTCCTTGAGCCGGTCGACGACGTACAGGTAGCCGTCCTCGTCCAACCGACCGACGTCGCCGGTGTGCAGCCAGCCGTCGCGCACGGTCTGCGCGGTCAGGTCCGGCTCGTTCCAGTAGCCGAGCATGACGCCGTGGCCGCGCACGCAGATCTCGCCTTCCGCGCCCGTGGGCACGGGCCGGCCCTCGGGGTCGAGGATGGCGACCTCCGCATGCGGCAACGGCTTGCCGACGCTGCCGGAGCGGTGCTCGTGGAGGGTCTCCGCCGAGATCACCGCGCTGGCTTCCGTGCAGCCGTAACCCTCGAGGATGGCAACGCCGAACACCTTCTCGACCTCGTCCCTGACGGCCGGTGGCAGCGTCGCGCCACCGGAGCCGAAGGACTGCAGCGAGCTGAGGTCGTAGTCGTCCAGCTGCTGGCCCAGGAGCAGCTGGAGCATCGCCGGGACGACCGGGCTGCTCTCCAGCCGGTGCTCGGCGACCAGCTCGAGCCAGCCGACCGGGTCGAACCAGCGCTGCAGCACCGAGACCTGCTGCCGGTCGGAGTGCAGGCCG
>DATAKN010000069.1:0-7769 GCA_036261595.1 Marmoricola sp. | reverse complement strand
CAGCCGCCGCTTCACGCCATGACAACCCTGCACGCACATGGCTCCAGAACATCGTCCGCACCGAAACCGGATACGACCTGCCCGCAACTTTCACACCACACCTCCGGCAACGAGGTGTTGCATTCACGCATTGAGGCCGCGACTGTCGAGTGGCCAGTTCGTCACTGTCGAACGGCCAGGCGCGCCGGCGTACGGCGACGCAACTGGCTACTCGAGGATGACGAACTGGCTACTCAACGGATCTGGTCGTGGATCAGGGGGGTCGGGGCGTACGGCGTACCGGGCGGGGCGATGTCGAAGCCGCCGTCGAGGGAGGCCAGGGCGCGGTCGAAGCGCTCGGGCTCGTCGGTGTGCAAGGTCAGCAGCGGCTGTCCCTGGGTCACCTCGTCGCCCGGCCGCGCGTGCCACTCGACGCCGGCACCGGCCTGGACGTCGTCACCGAGCTTGGCTCGGCCGGCGCCGAGGCGCCACGCGGCCAGGCCTACCGCCATCGCGTCCAGACGGGTGAGCACGCCCGAGGCCGGCGCTGCGACCACGTGCTGCTCCCGCGCCGTGGGCAGGTCGGCGTCCGGGTCGCCGCCCTGCGCGGCGATCATCGCCCGCCAGCTGTCCATCGCCGCACCTGAGGCGAGTACGTCGGCCGGGTCGACGTCGTCCCGCCCGGCGCCGGCGAGCATCTCGCGCGCCAACGCCAGCGTGAGCTCGACGACGTCGGCGGGCCCGCCACCGTCGAGCACCTCGATCGATTCACGGACCTCCAGCGCGTTGCCGGCGGTCAGCCCGAGAGGCGTCGACATGTCGGTGAGCAGGGCGACCGTGCGTACGCCGGCGTCAGTGCCGAGCGCCACCATCGTCTCGGCGAGCTCACGGGCGCGCTCGAGGTCCTTCATGAACGCGCCGGTGCCCACCTTCACGTCCAGCACCAGCGAACCGGTGCCCTCCGCGATCTTCTTGCTCATGATCGAGCTCGCGATCAGCGGGATCGCCTCGACCGTGCCGGTGACGTCGCGCAACGCGTAGAGCTTCTTGTCCGCCGGCGCCAATCCGGCGCCGGCCGCACAGATCACGGCGCCCACGCTCTCGAGCTGGGCCAGCATCTCCTCGTTCGACAGCGCTGCACGCCACCCGGGGATGGACTCGAGCTTGTCCAGGGTGCCGCCGGTGTGGCCGAGACCGCGCCCGGAGAGCTGGGGCACCGCGACTCCGCAGGCCGCCACCAGCGGCGCCAGCGGCAGCGTGATCTTGTCCCCGACTCCGCCCGTGGAGTGCTTGTCGGCCGTCGGCCGGGAGAGACCCGAGAAGTCCATCCGCTCCCCGGAGGCGATCATCGCCGCGGTCCAGCGGGCGATCTCCCGGCGGTTCATGCCGTTGAGCAGGATCGCCATCGCGAGCGCGGACATCTGCTCGTCGGTGACCGCGCCCCGGGTGTACGCGTCCACGACCCAGTCGATCTGGCTGTCGCTGAGCTCGGCGCGGTCGCGCTTGGCGATGATCACCTCGACGGCGTCGTGGGCTTCGGTCATGTCGGTCCTGCTTTCATCTCACGGGTTTCGAGGCTCGCTGCGCTCGCACCTCAACCACCGGTCCGGTCGGCAGCTGCCACCGGCACGCGGTGGTAGCCGCGCAGGACGAACGTGCCGCGGCTCTGCGGTTCGCCCGCCAAGGCGAGCGATGGGTACGTCGTGAACAGCGTGGTCAGCGACTCAGTGAGCTCCATCCGGGCCAGCGGTGCGCCCAGGCAGAAGTGCACGCCGACCCCGAACGCGACGTGGTTGTTCGGCGTCCGGTCGACGCGGAACTCGTGCGGCGACGCGAACACCGACGGGTCGCGGTTGGCCGAGCCCAGCAGGACCGCCACCTTCTCCCCCGGCTCGACCACCACGGACCGACCCTCGGGGCCGATCTCGACACGCTCCGTCGCGGTGCGCTCGAACAGCTGCAGCGCGGAGTCGAACCGCAGCATCTCCTCCACCGTCAACGCCACGTCGTCGCCCGGGCGGAGCCCGCGGCGCAGCATGGCGACCAGGCCGTTGCCGAACACGTTGACCGACGCCTCGTGCCCGGCGTTGAGCAGCAGCACGACGGCGGCCACGACCTCGTCGTCGGACAGCTCGGTGGCGCCCAGGTCAGTGATCAGGTCGTCGCGCGGCGAGACCCGACGATCCGCCACCAGCTCGCGCACGAGCCCGGCGAACTCGGTGGCGGCAGTCACCGCGGCGTCGACAATCTCTGGCCCGGGCGCCGGCTCGTACATCCGCACGATCGCCTGCGACCAGGCCCGCAGCGACGGCGCGTACGACGCCGGGACGCCCAGCAGCTCGGCGATGACGAGCACCGGAAGCGGCTCGGCGTACTGGCCGATCACGTCGAACTCCGCTGGGTCGACCTCCGCGAGCAGCGACGCGGCCAGCGCGCGCACGCGCGGTCGCAGCCGCTCGACGTGGCCGCGGTTGAACGACGCCGCGACCGGCCGGCGCAGACGCGTGTGCTCGGGCGGCTCGTTCTCCATCATCTGGTTGCGGTGCAGCAGGTTGAACGGCTCGAGGTAGTCGGCCGGCCGGCCCTCGGGCGCACTGCGGTCCTTCCAGAGCCGGCCGAGACGCCGGTCGCGCTGGACCGCACTCACGGTGGCGTGGTCGAAGACCAGGTACAGCCCCATGTCCTCGTGCCAGGCCACCGGGTGCTCGGCACGCTCGACGTCGAAGGAGGGGTACGGGTCCGCGACGACGCCCGGTGCGGTCAGGTCAAGCCAGGTCGTCGGGACCGAACGCATCCGGCAGCACCTCGTCCATCCGTCGTACGCCGGCGCGGGTCAGGACCAGCAGGTCCGGACCACCGTTCTCCCAGAGCAGCTGTCGACAACGCCCGCACGGCATCAGCACCTCGCCGCGACCGTCGACGCAGGCGAAGTGCGTCAGCCGGCCGCCGCCGGTGATGTGCAGCTGGGAGACCATCCCGCACTCCGCGCACAGGGCGACGCCGTACGCGGCGTTCTCGACGTTGCAGCCGACCACCACCCGGCCGTCGTCGACCCGCGCGGCCGCACCCACGGGATAGTGGGAGTACGGCGCGTAGGCGAATCCCATCGCCTCCCGGGCCGCGGTGAGCAGGTCGTCCCACTCGAACGGCTCCGGGTCGTCGGTCATCCTGCCCTCGGTCATGCCGGCCTGCTCACCCCGCACTGCCCTTGCGATAGATCTTGCCGTCGGCCTTGGGCATGCGCAGGCTCTGCGAGGCGAACGCGAGGACGAGCATCGTCGCGACGTACGGGGTCATGCTGGTGAAGTCGCGCGGCACCTCGTTGGTGAGCGCGAACCAGAGCAGGAACAGCGCGCCGAACACCGCGAGCACGATGCCCTGCGTGCGCCGGGCCTTGTAGATCCGCCACGCGCCGAAGACCAGCAGCCAGAACCCGACCAACAGCAGCAGGGCGTGAATGGTCGCGGGGTCACGCAGCCGCAGGCTGTCGGTGTAGCCGAACAGGCTGGAGCCGAGCAGCGCGCCGCCGGGCCGCCAGTTGCCGAAGATCATCGCCGCCAGGCCGATGAAGCCGCGCCCGTTGGACTGGTTGGTGTGGAAGCCGGGCGAGGAGACCATGGCCAGGTAGCCACCGCCCAGGCCTGCGAAGCCGCCCGAGATCAGCACGGCGACGTACTTGTGCCAGATGACGTTCACGCCGAGGCTCTCGGCGGCGTCGGGGTTCTCACCGCACGACCGCAGCCGCAGCCCGAACGTCGTGCGCCACAGGATCCATGCCGTGGCGATGACCAGCGCGAACACGATGAGGGTCACGATCGAGATGCTGTGGGTCAGCGCTGCGACCAGCGCTGCCACGTCGGAGAGCACGAACCAGTGCTTGTCGGCGAGGTTGGCCGCCCCGTCGGACAGACCTGGGATCGTGATCACCGGTGGTTTCTGGATACCGGTGAGCTGCTGGGCGCCGCCGTGACCGAACTGCGAGTCGAGATCCGCGAAGAACGCCTCGGCCAGGAAGATCGTCAGGCCGGTCGCGATGAGGTTCAGCGCGACGCCCGAGACGATGTGGTCGACGCCGAACGTGACCGTGGCCAGGGCGTGCAGCAACCCGCCCAGCACGCCGAAGCCGATCGCGCCGAGGAGGCCGGCCCAGGGCCCGTAGTAGTAGGTGAAGAACGCCGCACCCCAGCTGCCGAGCAGCATCTGGCCCTCCAGGCCGATGTTCACGACACCGGAGCGCTCGCTCCACAGGCCACCGAGGGCCGCGAGCAGGATCGGGCAGGTCGCCATGATCGCCGCCCGGAGGCTGCCTTCGGAGTCGATCTCGTGCGCCCCGGTGATCACGCGCACCGCGGCGAGGGAGAACAGCGCAGCGGTCGCGACCAGCACGGCGTTGCGCGTGCGGTGTGCCCGCGCGGCGACAGCCTGGGCCGGATTGGCCTCCGACCGTGGCATCGGCGTCTGAGTGGTACTCATGCCCGTGCCTCCGCCCCGAGCGCGTTGCGCAGCTCACGTTGTTCGTACGCCGCCATCCAGCGCCGGACCACCTCGTAGGCGATCACGACCGCGAGCACCACCACGCCCTGGGTGATCTGCACGACCGACGGCGAGATGTCCGCGATCAGGCCGAGTGGATTCGCCTGCTCACTGAGCCAGGCGAAGAGCACGGAGCCGAAGAAGATGCCCAAGGGGCGGTTGCGGCCGAGCAGGGCGACCGCGATGCCCGTGAACCCGAGGGCATGCTGGAACGGCGGCCCGTAGTAGTTGGCGCCACCGAAGAGCGCCGGCATCCAGACCAGCCCGGCGATCGCGCCGGAGAGCACCATCGCGATCACGACCATCCGCTTCACGTCCACACCCGACGCGACCGCGGCGTCCTCGTTGGCACCCGTGGCCCGCAGGTCGAAGCCGAAGCGGGTGCGGTTGATCACCAGCGACATGACGATGCCGGCGAGCACGGCCAGGAGGACGAGGGTCCAGATCGCGCCGTCGCGGGCGGCCCACGGGGTCCAGCCGGAGAGCTGGCTCCCCGACGGGATCGGCGTCGTACGCCGACCCTGGCCGTACTGCTGTCCGTGGTTGGACAGCAGGTAGCCCACCAGCGTGCCGGCGATCGCGTTCAGCATGATCGTCGAGATCACTTCGCTGACGCCCCGCGTCACCTTCAGGAGACCGGCGATGCCGGCCCAGAGGGCGCCGACGACCATCGCGACCAGCAGCGCCACGAGGATGTTCAGCTTGCCCGGGAACCACGCCTGTCCCGCGACGAGGGCGGCGAAGTAGGCGCCCATCGTGTACTGGCCCTCGATGCCGATGTTGAACAGGTTCATCCGGAACCCGATCGCGGAGGCGAGCGCGGCCAGGAAGATCATCGAGCTCTGGTTGGCGATGTTGACGACGTTGCGGTGGCTCGGCACCGTCGACATGACGTGCCAGAAGTCGCTGACCGACGCGCCGGCGATCACCACGACCAGGCTGGTCACGGCCATCGAGACGATCACGGCGATGAGCGGGGCCAGCAGCGCCTGGGCCACGCCCCGGCCGATCTTGGCCACACTGACGGACGGCGCGTTCACGACGCACTCCCTTCACCCGCGGACCGGCCCCCGGTCATCGCGGAACCGAGCTCCTGCGGGGTGACGGTCTGCGGGTCGAACCGGCCGACCAGCTCGCCGCGCAGGATCACCTCGATCGAGTCCGACAGGCCGATCAGCTCGTCGAGGTCCGCGGAGATCAGCAGCACCGCCAGCCCCTCCCGACGAGCACGCTTGATGTGGTCCCAGATCGCGGCCTGGGCGCCGACGTCCACGCCGCGGGTCGGGTGCGCGGCGATGAGCAGCGTCGGCTCGCTGCTCATCTCCCGGCCGACGATGAACTTCTGCTGATTGCCTCCGGAGAGCGCGCGGGCGTTGGTGTTGATCGAGGGAGTGCGGACGTCGTACTCCTCGATGATCTTCTCGGTGGAGGACCGGGCGTCGGACCGCGTGACCATGAAGCCGTTGCTCGACGGCGGCACGGTCTGGTGGCCGAGCATGCGGTTCTCCCACAGCGGCGAGTCCAGCAGCAGTCCGTGGCGGTGCCGGTCGGCCGGGATGAACCCGACACCGGCCTCGCGGCGCTCGCGGGTGTCCCAGGAGTGGATGTCGCGGCCGTCGAGCGTGATCGTGCCGCTGCCCTTGCGCATGCCCATGATCGTCTCGACCAGCTCCTCCTGGCCGTTGCCCTCGACGCCCGCGACACCGAGCACCTCGCCGCGGTGGATGTCGAAGCTGATCCCCTTGAGCAGGTCGCGTCCGCGGTCGTCGACCAGGCCCACGTTGCGCAAGGAGAGCAGCACCTGCTCGGTGACCGTCGACTCCTCGGTCTCCGGCGACGGCAGCTCCGAGCCGACCATCAGCTCGGCGAGCTGTCGCTTGGTCACGGTCTTCGGGTCGGCCTCGCCGACCGTGGCGCCACGGCGCATCACGGTGATGTCGTCGGCGATCGCGAGGACCTCGTCGAGCTTGTGCGAGATGAACAAGATCGTGCGACCGGAGGCGCGCAGCTCGCGGAGGTTCGCGAACAACGCGTCCACCTCCTGCGGCACCAGCACGGCGGTCGGCTCGTCGAGGATGATGATCCGTGCTCCGCGGTAGAGCACCTTGAGGATCTCCACGCGCTGACGTTGTCCGACGCCGAGGTCCTCGACCAGGTCGTCCGGGTCGAGACCGAACCCGTAGGCGTTCGAGATCTCCGTGATCTCCGCACGCGCCTCGTCGCCGATGCCGTGCAGCTTCTCCGCGCCCAGGACGACGTTCTCCAGCACGGTCAGGTTGTCGGCCAGCATGAAGTGCTGGAAGACCATGCCGATGCCGGCCTTGATCGCGTCGGTCGGCGACGAGAAGGTCACCGCGCGGCCGTCCATCTCGATGGTGCCGCCGTCCGGCTTCTGCACGCCGTAGAGGATCTTCATCAGCGTGGACTTCCCGGCGCCGTTCTCGCCGATGAGCGCGTGCACCGTGCCCGGCCGGATGGTGATGTTGACGTCGTGGTTGGCGACCACGCCGGGGAATTGCTTGAGGATGTCGCGTACGACGATCCCCCCGGTCGGTTTGCCGGCCGGTGTCCCCTGTTCCGTCACGGTGGCGCTCACAGACCCCTCCTTCGTGCCGACCGAATCCGGGCCCGGATCCAAACGTACTGTCTGGGTCCGGGCCCGGGGCTCACCTCGCGGTGAGTGTTGCTGCGGTGATGACCAAGCCGATCAGGGCTTGTCCGGAACCTTGATCTCGCCGGACTTGATCTTCGAGGCCGCCTCGTCGATCTGCGACTTGATGTCGTCGATGAATCCACCGGAGGTGGCGTAGCCGACGCCGTCCTTCTTCAGGTCGTAGGTCTGGTAGCTGGTCAGCGGGGAGCCGTCAGCCACGGACTTGATCATGTCGTAGGTCGCCACGTCGACGCGCTTGAGCATCGAGGTCAGGATGTGCGGCTTCTGGGCAGCCGACGCGGTGAGGTACTGGTCGGAGTCCACACCGATCGCCCACTTGCCGGCACCAGCGGCGACGGCGGCGTCGAACACGCCGGAGCCCGAGGCACCGGAGGCGTGGTAGACGACATCGGCACCGTTGTCGAACTCGGCGGTGGCGGCCTGCTGGCCACCGGCCGGGTCACTGAAGCCCTTGAGGTCGCTCTCCTGGATGTACTTGACGTCGATCTTGATGTCGGGCTTGGTGGCCTTGGCACCGGCCACGTAACCGGCCTCGAACTTCTTGATGAGGTCGTTGTGGACGCCGCCGACGAAGCCGATGTGG
>DATAKN010000280.1:0-18900 GCA_036261595.1 Marmoricola sp. | reverse complement strand
AGCTTCTGGACGGCCTGGCGCAGCGCGACGCGCTCCTCCGGCTCGGTGAACATCGTGCTCATCCCTGTGCTCCTTCTTCGGAAGTCTCGTCGGACGTCACCACGGCGAGCACGTCACCCGCCGCGACCTGCTGCCCCACCTCGACGGCGACCTCGAGGACGCCGGCCCCGGGGGCATTGATCGTGTGCTGCATCTTCATCGCCTCGAGCACCAGGAGCGGCTGGCCCGTCTCGACCGTCGCGCCGGACTCGGCCTGGACGGCGATCACCGTGCCGGGCATCGGCGCCAGCAACGACCCGGCGTGCACGTGCTCGGCCGGGTCCACGAACCGCGGGACCCGGGTCAGGGCGAGATGACCCGCGGCCGACTCGACGTCGACCCGGTGGTCGGTGACGAACACGTCGTACGGCGCCCGCAGACCGTCCTGCTCGACCACGACCCGGAAGCCGCCGTCGAGCGGGTCGATCCGGTCCAGGCGTACACCCTCGACGTCGCCGTGCAGGTCGACGTGCTCGAGTCCTGCCTGCGTACGACGCCAGCCGACCCGGATCTCCTCGCCCGCGAGCTCGAAGGTCTCGACCTGGGCTGCGGAGTGCACGTTGCGCCAGCCGGCCGGGATGCCGGCCTGCACGGTGCGGGTGAGGCGCGACTCCTCGACCACGGCCATCGCCGCCGCGAAGCAGGCGCGCGCCTGGTCGGTCGGCTCGCTCGGCACCAAGCCGGTCGAGGTGGTGACCAGCTCCTCGTCGACGAGGAACGCGGTGGACATCTGCTCGTCGACGAAGACCGGGTGCTCGAGCAGCTCGACGAGCTGGTCGCGGTTCGTGCGCAGGCCGTGGACGCGGGAGCGGCGGAGCAGGCCCGCCAGCTGGCGCAGCGCCGACGCGCGGGTCGGCGCCCATGCGATCACCTTCGCGAGCATCGCGTCGTAGTGCGTGCCGACCTCGTCGCCCGAGGCGAACCCGCTGTCCAGGCGCGTGCCCCAGGTGAGGAACTGCTCGAACTGCAGGTCGGCGGGCACCTCGAGCCGGTCCAGCCGACCGCTCTGCGGCTGGTAGTCGGCCGCCGGGTCCTCGGCGTAGAGCCGGACCTCGACCGCGTGGCCGCGCGGGTCGGTCGGCGCCGACGGCACGGACTGGCCCTCGGCGACCCGGATCTGCTGCTCGACCAGGTCCAGGCCGAAGACGGCCTCCGTGACCGGGTGCTCCACCTGGAGGCGGGTGTTCATCTCCAGGAACGAGATCTTCCAGTCGTCGCTGCCGGCGGTCGAGCCTGCGTCACTGGCGGTCGAGCCTGCCGAGACCATGAACTCGACCGTGCCGGCGCCGACGTACGAGATCGCCTCGGCGGCCAGCCGCGCACCCTCGTGCAAGGTCTCGCGCACGTGGCGCGGGAGCCCGGGCGCCGGCGCCTCCTCGACCACCTTCTGGTGCCGGCGCTGGATCGAGCAGTCACGGTCACCGAGGACCAGGACCTGGCCGTGCACGTCACCGATCACCTGGACCTCGACGTGCCGGCCGTGCTCGAGGTACGGCTCGCAGAACACGGTCGGGTCGCCGAACGCCGACTCCGCCTCGGCCGACGCGAGCGCAACCTGCTCGGCGAGGTCGTTCAGGGAGCGCACGATCCGCATGCCTCGACCGCCGCCACCGGCCGACGCCTTGACCAGCAGCGGGAGATCAGCCTCGGTCGCAGCGGCCGGGTCGACCTCGCCGAAGACCGGGACGCCCGCCTCGGCCATCAGCTTCTTCGCCGCAACCTTGGAGCCCATCGTCTCGATCGACTCCCACGTCGGACCGATCCAGGTGAGCCCCGCCTCGGTGACGGCGCGCGCGAACGCGGCGTTCTCCGACAGGAAGCCGTAGCCCGGGTGGATCGCGTCGGCACCGGTACGCCGCGCCGCCTCGATGATCAGGTCGCCGCGCAGATAGGTGTCGGCCGAGGTGTCCCCGGGAAGGCGCACGGCGACGTCGGCCTCCCGCACGAACGGGAGTCCGGCATCGGCGTCGGAGTGCACCGCGACCGTGCCGATGCCGAGCCGTCGGCAGGTCGTGAAGACGCGCCGCGCGATCTCGCCACGGTTGGCCACGAGGATCCGGTTGATGGTCATCGGGTTGCCTCTCCGGTCAAGTCACCAAGGTTTCGACGCGCCCGTTGCGACCTCGTTCCTCGGTCGCAGGGCCTACTCAACCTGAGGGCGCAGACGCGCCCAGCCCGTTCCTCGCTGGTCACTGCGCCCTCACATCCTGAAGACGCCGAAGCGGTCGGTGCCCTCGATCGGGGCGTTGGCGATCACGGACAGGCAGATGCCCAGCACGGTGCGGGTGTCGCGCGGGTCGATCACCCCGTCGTCGTAGAGCATCCCGGACAGGAAGTACGGCAGGCTCTGCTCTTCGACGGAGGCCTCGATGAAGGCCCGCATGCCGGCGTCGGCGTCCTCGTCGTACGCCTGGCCCTTGGCCTCCGCGGCCGCTCGGGCGACGATGCTGAGCACGCCGGCGAGCTGCTGCGGCCCCATCACCGCGGACTTGGCGCTCGGCCAGGTGAACAGGAAGCGCGGGTCGTAGGCGCGGCCGTTCATGCCGTAGTTCCCGGCGCCGTAGGAGGCACCCATGATCACCGAGATGTGCGGCACCTTGGAGTTGCTGACCGCGTTGATCATCTGGGCACCGTGCTTGATGATGCCGCCCTGCTCGTACTCCGCGCCGACCATGTAGCCGGTGGTGTTGTGCAGGAACAGCAGCGGCACGTCGATCTGGTTGGCCAGCTGGATGAACTGGGTCGCCTTCTGCGCCTCCTCGGAGAACAGCACGCCCTGCGCGTTGGCGAGGATGCCGATCTGGTGGCCGTGGATCTTCGCCCAGCCGGTGACCAGCGAGGTGCCGTAGAGCGGCTTGAACTCGTCGAACACCGCACCGTTCGTGGCGCTGCGGCCGTCGGCGATGCGCTGGATCACCTCGCGCGGGTCGAAGGGCTCCTTGAGGTCCTGCGGGATCAGGTCGAGCAGCTCGTCGGGGTCGGCCTCGGGCTCGGCGTACGCGGGCGCCGCCATCGCCCCAGCAGCCCCAGAATTCACAACTCGGGTTGCGATTTCCGGGACGGCCTTGCGCCAGTTCAACCGGGCCACGATCCGCCGCCCGATGCGGATCGCGTCGAGCTCGTCGACCGCGAGGTAGTCCGCGAGCCCGGAGATCCGGGCGTGCATCTCCGCACCGCCGAGCGACTCGTCGTCGGACTCCTCACCGGTGGCCATCTTCACCAGCGGGGGGCCGCCGAGGAAGACCTTGGCCTGCTCCTTGACCATGACGGTGTAGTCACTCATGCCGGGCACGTAGGCGCCGCCGGCAGTGGAGTTGCCGAACACCAGCGCGATCGTCGGCAGCTTCGCCGCGCTCGACCGGGTGATGTCGCGGAACAGCTTGCCGCCGGGGATGAAGATCTCCTTCTGCGTCGGCAGGTCCGCGCCACCGGACTCCACGAGCGACACCGTGGGCAGCCGGTTCTCCTCGGCGATCTGCGAGGCGCGGAAGATCTTCTTCACCGTCCACGGGTTCGACGCGCCGCCCTTCACGGTGGGGTCGTTCGCGGTGATCATGCACTCGACGCCCTCGATCACGCCGATGCCGGTGACCACGCTTGCGCCAACCGTGAAGTCCGAGCCCCATCCGGCCAGCGGCGAGAGCTCGAGGAACGCCGTACCGGGGTCGATCAGCAGCTCGATCCGCTCCCGGGGCAGCAGCTTGCCGCGCTTGCGGTGCCGCTCGACGCTGCGGTCACCGCCCCCAGCGACCGCGACGGCGTGCTGGTCGTCGAGGTCGGCGAGCTTGGCGAGCATCGCCTCCCGGTTGGTCTGCGGAGCGGTCTTCTCGACCGCCTCGGTCGTCATGAGGCGTAGCCCAGCAGTCGGGCGGCCAGGTCGGTGAGCACTTCGGTCGCTCCTCCTCCGATCGGCAGGATCCGGGAGTCGCGGTAGTGCCGCTCCACCTCGGTCCCGTGCATGTATCCGGTGCCGCCATGCAGCTGGACGGCCTGGTCGACGACGGCCTCGCACGCCTCGACCGCGGTCTGCTTGGCCAGGCACGCCTCGGCGATCACGTTCTCGCCGGCCACGTGCCGGGCCGCCACCTCGCGGGTGTAGGTCCGCGCGACCTCCACGAGCCGGTGCATCTCGACGAGCTGGTGCCGCACCACCTGGTTGGCGATCAGCGGCTTGCCGAACGTCTCCCGTTCACGCGCGTACGCCGCGGTGAGCGCCAGGCTGCGTGACGCGATCCCGTAGGCGTGCACGGCCAGGCCGATCCGCTCGACGACGAATTGCTCGGCGATCTGGTAGAAGCCGGAGTTCTCCTCGCCGATGAGGTTCGACGCCGGCACGCGCACGTCGACGTACGACAGCTCTGCGGTGTCCGAGCAGTGCCAGCCCATCTTCTGCAGCGCCCGGTCGACGGTGAACCCCGGCGTGTCCTTGTCGACGACGATCAGCGAGATGCCGGCATGGCCCGGGCCGCCGGTGCGCACCGCCGTGGTCACGAAGTCCGCGCGCACGCCGCTGGTGATGAAGGTCTTCGCGCCGTTGATGACGTAGTGGTCGCCGTCGCGCACCGCGGTGGTGCGGATGCCGGCCACGTCCGAGCCCCCGCCGGGCTCAGTGACGGCGAGCGACCCGATCAGCTCGCCGGCCAGCGTGGGGCGGGCATAGCGCTGCTTCAGGTCCTCGCTGCCGTTCGCGACCAGGTGCGGCAGCGCGATGCCGTGGGTGAACAGCCCGGCCGCGAGTCCGGAGGATCCCCCGGCCTCGAAGAACGCCTCCTGCATTGCCGTCGCGTCCAGCAGGTCCCCGCCCTCGCCGCCGGCTTCCTCGGGGAAGCCGAGCCCGAGCAGACCCGCCTTCGCGGCCGCGAGGTGCAGCGACCGCGGGATCTCGCCGGCGTCCTCCCACTCCTGCAGGTACGGCGCCACCTCGCGCTCGACGAAGGTGCGAGCTGTTGCCTGGAGGGCCCGGCGCTCGTCGGTCAGGAAGGTCATCGGCGTGCTCCTCGCGCTCGGCATACGAATTCAGCGGCTCCCGCACCAGATCTCGTGTGCGAAGCCGGGAATTCCCAACCCGGGTTGTGAATTCCGATCCCCCTCACAGGAGGTCCTCGGGGATGTGCATCTGCCGCGACCGCAGCCACTCGCCGAGCGCCTTGGCCTGCGGGTCGAAGCGTGTGCTCGCTGCGACACCCTCACCGAGCAGGCCGTGGATGAGGACGTTGACCCCGCCGAGGTTGGGCAGCCCGAACACCTCGACCTCGAGGTCCTCGGCCTCCGGGATCAGCCGGCGCACGTGATCGGCGGTGATCACGTGCAGCAGCCAGGCCACCCTGCGATCGCGCAGCTGGTCACGCGGACCGCCGACCCACAGCCCGACGTTGGCGTCGCCGCCCTTGTCGCCGCTGCGGGCGTGCACGAACGTGCCGAACGGCACCGACCTCGTCGGGGCGTCCTCGGCGTAGGCGGCCGCCGCGGGCGGGTGCACGCTCGGAACGACGGCGCCCTCGTCGGCAGGCGGCGTCGGCTCCGGCGGTGCCACCACCTCGGTCCGCCCGTCCCACAGGTGCACGGTCTCCTCGACGGCCGCGCGATCGACGTACGACGGCCGGTAGATCCCGTACGGCGACCCGCGACCCGGCGGTGCCGTGAGCGTGAAGCCGGGGTACGACGCCAGCGCGAGCTCCACGGCCGCAGCGCTGAACGGCTTGCCCACGACATCGGCCGAGGGGTCCTTGACCACCACGCGGAGCAAGCAGGACGCCGCCTCCTCGGTGTCCGCGTCGGACGCGGGGCGTGAGCCGAGCGACCACGACACCGAGGCGGGCGGGCTCACCGACAGCCGGCTCTCCAGCTGCGTGCGCACCCAGTCCGCCTTGGCGTCGATGCCAAGCCCGGTGAGCACGAACTCCATCTGGTTGCGGAAGCCGCCCAGCTCGTTGACGCAGACCTTGAGCTGCTCCGGTGGCGGGCACCCCCGTACGCCGCTGACCCGCACCCGGTCAGGACCGTCCTCGGAGAGCCGGATCGAGGCCAGGTCGGTGGTCACGTCCGGCCCGAGGTACTCGTTGGACTGCACCTCGTAGAGCAGCTGCGCCGTCACGGTGTCCAGGGACACCAGGCCACCGGTGCGGTCGTGCTTGGTGATCACGAACGACCCGTCCGCCTCGACCTCGGCGATCGGGAAGCCCAGCGGCGTCGCGTCACGCGGCAGGTCCAGGAAGCCGGAGAAGTTGCCGCCGGTGGCCTGCGTGCCGCACTCGATGATGTGCCCGGCGACCACGGCCCCGGCCAGGGCGTCGTACGCCGTCCGCGACCAGCCGTGGTGGGCGATCGCCGGCCCGACGGCCACCGACGCGTCGGTGACCCGGCCGGTCACCACGATGTCGGCGCCCTCCTCGAGTGCACGAGCGATGCCGAAGGCGCCGAGGTAGGCGTTCGCGGTCAGCGCGCCGCCCAGGCCCAGCTCCGCGGCGCGCGGGGCCAGGTTGTCACCGTCCACCCAGGCGATCCGAGGCGAGAGTCCCTGCTCCCGCGCCACCGCTTCGAGCTTCTCCGCCAGCCCGGCCGGGTTGAGCCCGCCGGCGTTGGCGACGATCCGGACTCCGCGGTCCAGCGCGAGCCCGAGGCAGTCGGTCATCTGGGTGAGGAACGTGCGCGCGTAGCCGAGCGACGGGTCACGCAGCTGGTCCTTGCCCAGGATCAGCATGGTGAGCTCGGCGAGGTAGTCCCCGGTCAGGTAGTCCAGCTCGCCGCCCTCGAGCATCTCCCGCATCGCCGACAGCCGGTCGCCGTAGAACCCGCTGCAGTTCCCGATCCGCACGGTGGTGGTCGAGCCGGTCGACACCTCAGCCACGGACTGCCTCCCGCCCGGAGCCTGCCGGACCGGCGAAGGCCTGGGCCAGATCGAGCCAGCGGTCGGCGTCCGGGCCGGTCGCGACCAGATCGAGGTCGTCGCGGTGCGCACGCTGGGTCACCCGCAGGCAGAAGTCGTACGCCGACCCGACCACTCTCTGGGCCGCGTCCTCCGGACCCCAGGTCCAGCGGTCTCCCGACGGGGCGGTGAGCTCGATCCGGAACTCCTCGGCCGGCGGTTGCAGACCGTGCACCCCGAACGCGAAGTCGCGCGTGCGGACGCCCAGATGGGCGACGTGCCGGATCCGATCGGTCGGCTCCGGCCGGGCCGTGATGGAGCCGGTCGAGATCAGCGCGTCGTACACGTCGAGCGCGTGCGCCCAGGTCTCCATGAACCGCGCCGTCGCCATGGAGGCCGGACTCATCGGCGGCCCGAACCACGGCAGCTTCTCCCCCTCGGGGTGGTGCCGCAGCATCGCCACCAGCGCCGGACGACCCGCCCGCCAGCGGGCGAGGATCTCCGAACCGGACGCCTTCGCACCTTCGAAGGCCTGCGCGTCGACGAACCCCGACGGGTCCTCGATGGCACGGAGCACGAGGGCGTCCCAGGCGGCCTTGTCGGTGCCGGCGGCCAGGGCGCACTCGTCGGTCCAGGCCAGGTGGACGATCGTGGTGGCGATGTCCCAGCCCTCGGCCGGGACGGGCGTGCGCCACGCCGCCTCGTCGAGCGGCGCGACGGCCGCCTCCAGGTCGTCGCCCTCGGCGGTGAGGTCCGCGAGCACCTGCTCGAGCACCGCGCTCCTGTCGGTCATCGGGTCCCTCTCTCCTGCTGCCGGCGGGGCAGCTCCTCGTC
Source organism: Marmoricola sp. (assembly GCA_036261595.1). Taxonomy (GTDB): domain Bacteria; phylum Actinomycetota; class Actinomycetes; order Propionibacteriales; family Nocardioidaceae; genus Marmoricola. The sequence continues at coordinate 11,162 of DATAKN010000280.1, read as the reverse complement.
GAGCACCTCGGCCCAGCGGTCGAGGATCCGCGCACGCCTGGTCTGGTCGTCGGTGATCGTGTTCGCCAGCCCGAGACCACGGATCAGGTCGAGCGTGGCCTGCACCAGCTCGCGGGCACCCGGCTTCGACTCGTCCACGTCGAGCATCTCGACGGTCAGCCGGTGGGTCTCACGCCCGGTCGCGCGCTCGAGCGGCTCCACCGCGGCGAGCAGCTGCGGATCGGTCCGGGCCGCCACCCACAGCTCGAGGGCCGCCGAGAACACGTCGGCCGTGAAGTGCGCAGCGAGGAGCTCGAGCACCTCACGGGTGCGACGCTGGTTGCGCGGAAGGGCGGCCGCTGCCTGAGCGAGCTCGTCGCGGCGCATCGTCGCGATGTGCTCCACCGACGCGACCACGAGGTCGGTCTTCGTCGGGAAGTGGTGCAGCTGGGCTCCCCGGCTCACGCCGGCCCGCTGCGAGACCAGCGTGGTCGAGGTGCCGGACCAGCCGTGCTCGACCAGGCACTGCAGCGTCGCCTCGAGGAGCCGCTGCCGCATCGCGCGGGTGCGCTCCTCCTGCGGGACGCGGGTGGTGGTCACGCGGCCATCCTGACGGCGCAATCAACAAACAGTCAAGACTGACTTTTAGTTTGCCTCCAATCGCTCCCGCCGCGCGCTCCGGAGCCCTAGGCTCGGGGCCGATCTCGAGGAGGACGACGATGAGCGACGACCAGCCCGGCCAGACACCCTGGGGGCAGCCGCCCGCCGGCTCTCCGCCTCCGCCGCCCCCGCCGCCTCCGCCGCCCCCGCCGTCGTACCCGAGCTACCCGGCCGGACAGCCCACGTCGCCGTACGCGCAGCCCGGGTACGGGCCGCCCCCCGGCACACCTCCGGCGTACGGCGGCCCCGTGATCCCCTACGCGCACTGGGGTCTGCGGGTGGCCGCCTACCTGCTCGACATGGTGCTGCTGATCCCCGGCTACATCGTGGCGGCCGTCGGAGCGGCGATGACCGGCTCGACGTCCACCGGGGTGCAGGCCATCGGCACGCTCGTCGTCGTCGTCGGCTACGTCGCGATCATCGGTTTCGTGATCTGGAACCTCATCCTGCGCCAGGGCCGCACCGGCGCGAGCCTGGGCAAGCAGTGGGTCGGCATCCGGGTGGTCCGTGAGGACACCGGACAGCCGCTCGGTGGCTGGCTCACGTTCGGGCGGTCGCTGCTGCACATCCTGGACGGGCTGCCCTGCTACCTGGGTTACCTGTGGCCGCTGTGGGACGCGAAGCGGCAGACGTTCGCGGACAAGATCGTCGGATCGGTGGTGCTCCAGGCCCAGGCCGCTCCGGCGCAGGCCGCGCCCTGGACCCCTGGCGGCGCCACGTACGGCACCTAGCCGAGAGCGGTTGAAACCGCCGCGTAGGCGGCGTGAAACCGGCGAGGCACACGCTGACTCCTGACCAGCCGCCGCAACGGCGCTGGGCAGGAGGAGCAGCGATGACCACCCATGCAGTCCGGGCCTCGGGCCTGGTGAAGGCCTTCGACCGGTTCCGTGCCGTCGACGGCATCGAACTCGAGGTACGTCGCGGCGAGATCTTCGGCGTCCTCGGTCCCAACGGCGCCGGCAAGACCACCGTGCTGAGAATGCTGGCCACCCTGCTCGGCATCGACGAGGGCCACGCCGAGATCTTCGGCGTCGACGTACGCCGCGAGCCGCACCGCATCCGCCAGCTGCTCGGGGTCACCGGGCAGTACGCCTCGGTCGACGAGAACCTCACGGCGCGCGAGAACCTCTGGCTCTTCGGCCGGCTCCAGGGCCTGCCCGGCACGGAGGCCCGCGCGATGGCCGACCAGCTGCTCGGCCAGTTCGCCCTCGAGGAGGCTGCGGACCGGGCGATCGCCCAGTTCTCCGGCGGCATGCGGCGTCGCCTCGACCTCGCCGCGAGCCTGATCAGCCGGCCCCCGCTGATCTTCCTCGACGAGCCGACCACCGGCCTCGACCCGCGCACGCGTGGTCAGATGTGGGACACCATCCGGGGTCTCGTGGCCGAGGGCTGCACGGTCCTGCTCACCACCCAGTACCTCGACGAGGCCGACCAGCTCGCCGACCGGATCGCGGTCATCGACCACGGACGCAAGGTGGCCGAGGGCACACCGGACGAGCTGAAGTCCTCGGTCGGCAACTCCACCCTGCAGCTGCACCTGACCGGGGACGCCGACCAGGCGAGGGCCGTCGAGGTGGTACGCCGCCTGCTCCACGAGGAACCGATGCTGAGCCCGGCTGACGCCCAGGGAAGGACGGCGCGGCTCAACGTCGCCCTCGACGAGGCCGACCGAGCCGCCGACGTCCTGATCGCGCTGCGCGAAGCAGGCGTCTCGGTGGCGTCGGTCTCCGTCGCCAAGCCCACGCTCGACGAGGTGTTCCTGGCGATCACCGGGCACGACACCACCACGAGCGACCCGACCGACCCCCGGTCCGACGAACCCGCCCTGGAGGTGGCCCGATGACCACGATGACGATCACGCCCAACCGGCCGCCGGCGGGCGACCCGGCAGCCCGGACCGACGTACGGCCCTCGCTCGCCGACACGCTGAGCCAGACCATGACCATGGCCTGGCGGGCAACGAAGAAGATGCGCCGCAACCCCGAGCAGTTCTTCGACGTCACCATCCAGCCACTGCTGTTCACCGCGATGTTCGCCTACATCTTCGGCGGCGCGATCTCCGGTGACGTCGCGAGCTACCTGCCGTTGATCATCCCCGGCATCCTCGCCCAGACCGCACTCACGGCCTCGATGGCCACCGGCGTGCAGCTGCGCGAGGACATGGACAAGGGAGTGTTCGACCGGTTCAAGTCGCTCCCGATCGCGCGGATCGCGCCGCTGGCCGGGCCGATGGTCGCCGACCTGCTGCGGTACGCCGTCGCCGCAACCCTCACGATCGTGGTCGGCGTGCTGATGGGCTACCGGCCCGGAGGCGGTGTGCCCGGGGTCGCCGGAGGATGGCTGCTGACCATCGTCGCCGGCTGGTCGTTGGCCTGGATCTTCACCTGGCTCGGCACGGTTGCGCGTTCCGCCCAGGCGGTGCAGGGCATCTCGATGATGATCATGTTCCCGCTGACGTTCCTGTCGAACGCGTTCGTCCCGGTGAGCACCCTGCCCGGGTGGCTCGCCGCGTTCGTCAAGGTCAACCCCGTCTCGCACGTCGTCTCCGCGGTGCGTGACCTGATCAACCACGGCCAGGTCACCGGTGAGGTCGGCTGGGCTCTGCTCGGCTGCACGCTGGTGGTCGCGGTCTGCGCGCCGCTGTCGGTGCGCAGCTACAAGCGCCACCTCTGAGGCAGGGACGGGTCCGGCTCACCCGAGCTTCGAGACGAAGGTCCTGACGTCGTCGAGGAGCTCGGGGCCGCGGCGACCGCCGAGATCCTGGCGCAACGCCGAGAGCTTGCCGGGCGCCTTCGCCTCGGCATGCGGCACGATGCGCTCCCACGCCATGGTCGGTACCGACCGGTTGTAGGCGAACGCCTCGGCGAGCACCAGCAGGCGCACAGCGTCCTCCACGGGGAGCCGGTCACGCAGCAGGCCCCAGGCACCCGTCGCGAACAGCGCCAGGCCCGCGACCGGGAAGTCGAGGTAGTCGAACGACGGGTCCAGCACCCGGCCCACCCGATCCAGGCACGAACCGAACAGCGCGTCGGCGTACGCCTCGTGCTCGGGCCCGGCGTGGTAGGCGTGCGCGGCCAGGGCCGCGGATTCCCCGAACAGCACCCAAGGCTCGAGCCCGGACCGGCTCATGCCGGGGAACTCGAGGTCACGCACGCCGTCGACGGCATTGCGGTAGACCGCGAGCGCCGGCTCCAGATCACCTCGTGCCAGCGCCAGCTCGGCGCGGCCGAGGTCCACCACGAGCCGCCCGCCGAAGGCCTGGTCGGAGTCCTCGATCCGGCCCATCCGGGCCAGCTCGGCCTCCGCGCCGTCGAGGTCGCCGGCCAGCACGGCGGCCATCGCGACGAGCGAGCGGAGCTGGAGCTCGTCGTCGCGGGCACCGAGCCGCTCGAGCACGGGCAACGCCGCGCGGGCGTGCCGGACCCCTGACTCGGCCCGGCCGAGCTGCATCTCGAGCTGACCCGCCTGGGTGTGCAGCATGGCGCGGGCCCAGGGTCCGTCCTCCTCGTCGACCAGCGTGAGCGCTCGCTCGGCCGCCGCCACCGCGGCTTCGGGGTCACCCGCGTTCTCGAGCACGTGGCTCTGCCACTGCGAGGCGATGCCGGCGAGGTGCCGCGCCGGCGAGGCCGCGAACTGCTCGAGCCGTTGGTAGAAGTGCACGGGCTCGTCGGGGAAGAACTCCGTCATCACCGTGACCATGGCCGCCACACGCGGATCCTCACCCGGCCCCAGGTGCCGCAGCAGCGCCCGGATCGGGTCGGCCATCCGTCCGGCGATGATCAGCGCGTTGTTGAGGGTCAGGACCAGAGCGACCCGAGTCGCCTGCTCCGCCTCAGGGGGCGGTGTCCAGCCGTCGATCGCGGCGACGATCGCCTCGGCGAGCACGATCACCCGCGTGTGCAGACCGAGCACCGACCAGTACCCGGCCAACGCGGCCAGGAGCTGGACCGTCGTCTCCGGATCCGGTACGGCGAGTGCCTGGCGGAGCGCGTCGGCGAGGTTCGCCTCCTCCTCGCGGAGGGCATCGACGGCGTCGAACTGCTCGGAGCTCCAGAGCCGGGCTCCGTGCCGCTCGGCGTACTGCACAGCCCAGGCACGATGCGCCGCCGCGGCCTCGTCGTCCTCTCCCGCCTCGACCAGCTGCACCCGGCCGAACTCCCGGACCGTCTCGAGCATCCGGTACCGGACCCCGGCGCGAGACTCGACCACCGCGACCAGCGATTGGCCGGCGCGGTCGTGCACCGCGTCGAGCGCAGTCGCACCCAGCACGTGCTCGGCCGCGTCCAGCGTGAACCCGTCGTGGAACGTGGAGAGCCAGCGAAGTGCACGCCTCTGCTCCTGGTCCAGGAGGTTCCAGGACCAGTCGATGACCGCGAGCAGCGTCTGGTGCCGGTCCGGGGCGCTGCGGTCGCCACCTCGCAGCAACGCGAACCGGTCCTCCAGGCGACGCGCGATCTCCGCCGTGGACATCACGCGCACCTTGGCCGCGGCGAGCTCGATCGCGAGCGGAAGACCGTCGAGGCGCCGGACGATGTCGCCGATCGCGCCGTCGTCGAGCACGGCGTCCGGCCGCGCGGCAACCGCTCTCTGGACGAACAGCTCGATCGCGTCGCCGACACCGAGCTCACCGAGGGGGTAGACCCGCTCGGCGGCGATCGAGAGCGGCGCGCGCGTCGTCGTGAGCACCCTCAGCTCGCGGGTCATGCCGACCAGCTGGGCGACCAGGTCGGCGACTGCTTCGACGAGGTGCTCGCAGTTGTCCAGGATCAGCAGGCTCGGCGCCTGGTCGAGGTGCTGGGCGATCCGGCTGCGCACGTCCGCGCGCTGGGCCGGCGTGAGGGTACGGCGACCACTCACCGAGTCGCGTACGCCGAGCGCGGCCCCGATCTCCCCCACCACGTCCTCCGGCGCTGTGACGCCGACCAGCTCGACGAAGTGGACCACAGGCTGGACGGCCTCGCGCCCGATCACATGGGCGAGTCGTGTCTTGCCGAGCCCACCCGCACCGACGATCGACACCACCCGGGAGGCCACCAGCGCTGCCCGCAGACGCCGGAGGTCGTCGCCGCGGCCGACCAGCGTCGTGGCGTCGTAGTGCAGGCCGTCGCGCACCGGGCTGTCCAGCGAGAGGAGCTCCTGGTGCAGGCGGCGCAGCTCCGGACCAGGGTCCACACCGAGCCGCTCCCGCAGGGCCGAGCGGTGGGCCTCGAAACGCTCCAGTGCAGCAGCGGGACCGCGCACCACCGAGAGGCTGCGGATCAGGTCGGCGAGCACCGACTCGTCGTCGGGCTGCGCGGCCAGCACCTCTTCGAGGATCGGCAGCGCCTCGGCGTGAGCGCCGCACCGACTCGAGGCCTGCGCGAGGATCCGGCGGGCCAGCTCTGCGTCGCGCCCGGCCGTGCGGCGTACCTCCGCGAGGGGGCCGGTGTCCTCCACGCCGACGGTCAGCGACGCAGCCAGGCCCAGGACCTCCCGGGCACGTGTCGCGGCGGAGACGGGATCGTGCTCGAGGGCCGCCTGGGCCGCGGCGGTCTCCGAGCGGACCACCGTGGCGTCGACCTCCTCGGGCGCCAGACCCAGCCGGTAGCCCTCACCGGCCCGGACCGCGGCTTCCGGACCACAGGCGGTGCGCGTGCGCGAGACCAGCACGTGCAGCGCCTTGGTCGGGTTCGCGGGCACGTCGTCGGCCCAGATCTGCTCGACGAGTCGCTCCGCCGGTATCGCGTGACCGTCGGCAAGCGCGGCGAGCAGTGCCTGCGAGCGCTCGCCGACGACCGGCTGGCCTCGCCAGAGAACGCCGTCGAGCAGGGTCAGCGCGATCGGCACCGGGTCAGTCTAGGGAGCGGCGAGCCCGTTCCGCGCCTGCTTTCGATTCGGGGGCAGGAGCGTCGGACCAGTACATTCGGCGGATGACCACGACCGAGCAGGGCCGCCGGAGGGCGGCGGCGAACGACGCCGCCGGCGTCAGCGAGCCTCGTCTCTTCGGGCTGGCGGTCCTTGGTTTCGGGGTCTTGTTCACAGTGCTCGGGCTGCGCTACGGCCAGGCGATCGCGCTGCAGCTGCAGGACACGCCCACCACTGACCTCGGGTGGCGGCTGATCGGCTGGGGCGTGGCCGGGCCGCCGTGGCTGCTGACCATGATCACCTGGCACGAGCGGGCCCGCTTCCGCCCGGAGCAGCTGCGTCGCCGCGGTCTGCTGCTGGCCGCGTGGATCGGGCTGAGCATGCTGGTCCTCCCGTCCCGGCTGACCAGCGTGGAGCAGCAGTTCGGCACCGGCGCGCTCGTCGGTGAACCACTGAGCACCGGCTGGGGCTGGGGCGCGCTCGCTGCTCTGATCGGCCTGGCCTTCACCGGGCTCGTCCTGCTGGTGCTGCACCGGTCCGTCGACGCCCCGACCGCGCGACAGCGGGACCTGACCGTGCGGTTCCTCGAGCGCGCGTGGCTGGTGCTGCTGGTCGTCTCGCTCGGCTTCGCCCTGTACGGCAGCCACACGGACGTCTTCACCGGCGGCACCTGAGCCGCTTCGCCCTACGCGGACGCCCGGCGGCGCGACTGCTTCCGCTCCCGCTCGATCTCGGCACGGTAGGCGTGGAAGTCCACCTCGATCGTGTGCCGCTTGGAGGCGACGAAGCGCTTGCGCAGTCGCCGGTCGTACGCCGCGATCTCCCGCCGCATCTCCCTCGGTGACGGCAGCCGGCCGACGCCGGTGACGAGGTCGGCCACCCACTCCGCCTGCGCCTCGGCGAGCGGCATGATGGCGCCGAGCGGCTGGATCAGGCCGATGAAGTACAGGCCCGGATGGTCCGGGTCGACCACGCGGCGGTAGAGCGCGACGTGGTTGTCCCGGGCTTCGACCACGGTCCCGTCGAGGAACGGGAAGCTCACCTGGTAACCGGTGCAGTACACGACCACGTCGTACTCGCCGGCGGTGCCGTCGGTGAAGTGCACCGTCGAGCCGTCGAACCGGTCGATGTTCGGACGCACGGTGATGTCGCCGTGCCCGAGCCGGTTGAGCAGGTCCTGGCTCACCGTCGGGTGCGCGTGCAGCACGGCGTGATCGGGCTCGGGGAGGCCGTAGTCGGTGACCTTGCCCTGGGTGATCCGCAGCAGCGCGCCCATCAGCGCCTGCTGCACCCATACGGGCGTGCGGGCGATCGGGGAGTCGGTGAGCCGGTCGGTGGGCACGCCGAGCAGGTACTTCGGCACGATGTGTGCACCCCGGCGCATCGCGAGGTCGGTGGAGGCGGCCACCCGTGAGGACTCGACCGCGATGTCGCAGGCGGAGTTCCCGATGCCGAGGACGAGCACCCGCTGGCCGACCAGGGGCTCGGGCGTGCGGTAGTGGTGGGCGTGCAGCTGCAGTCCCGGGAAGGAGTCGGCGCCCGGGAAGCCGGGCTCGGGCCATCGCGGCTGCCAGTGGTGGCCGTTGGCGACGATCACGTGCTCGTAGCGGAGGGTCTCCGGCTCACCCCCGACCGGACGGATGGTCACGTCGTACCCAACGGTGGTTGAGCCTGTCGAAACCACCGGCTCGACCTTCACCACCTCGGTGCGGAACCTGATCCGGTCGCGCAGGCCGAAGTGGTCGACGAAGTCGTCGAAGTACGCCGCGATCTGCCGGTGGCTGGGGTAGTCGGGCAGGTGCCTCGGCATCGGGTAGGCGGCGTACTCCATCAGCTGACGGGAGGTGTTGATGTGCAGCGACTCGTACGCCGAGGACAGCCCGTTGTCGTTGTCGTAGCGCCAGTTGCCGCCGACCTGGCTGCCGAGCTCGTAGCAGTCGAACTCCACCCCGCGCGAGCGCAGCACCTGCGCGGCGGTGATCCCCGAGGAGCCGGCGCCGACGATGCACACGCGCCCTGCGTGGCCGGTCGTCCTGGCCGGCGACTGATCGCTCATGGCCGCTCAAGGTACTCCAGGCGGGGGTGACCGGTCTCACACCGGGCACGGTGTTGGACACCGGCCTCCCGACCCCCGACAATCGACGGAGGGGATGGGACCTTCTCGACCGAGGTCTGGTCGACGTGAGAGGAGCCCTTGCATGCACGGCAGGCAGTCGGCCGAACAGCAGCGGATCGAGGAGCTGGCCCGGGTCAACCGGTTCCACGACTTCACCGACGAGGAGATCCACCAGGTCGTCCAGGTGGCCCGCTACCTCACGGTGCCCGAGCACTGGGCCCTGATGGTCGAGCAGCAGCCGGCCGACAAGGCCTACCTGATCCTCACCGGCGAGGTGTCGGTACGCCGCCACGGCGAGGAGGTCGCCCGCCTGGGCGCCGGCGAGGTGATCGGCGAGATGGCGCTGGTCAACCACAAGCTGCGCTCGGCCACCGTGGTCGCCGACACCCCGCTCGAGGTCCTGCACTTCACGACCGAGACGGTGGAGACGCTGACGTCGAAGATCCCGCACTTCCGCGACGCCCTCCTGGGCGCCGTGCAGGAACGCATCGCCCGCGACCAGGGCGACTGATCCCGCGCCCACCGGCCGCCACCACTAGCGTGGGCCCGGTGAACCTCTTCGAGTTCGAGGGCAAGAGACCCACCGTCCATCCCGAAGCGTTCGTCGCGCCCACGGCCACGTTGATCGGTGACGTGACCGTCGAGCAGGGCGCCAGCGTCTGGTACGGCGTCGTGCTGCGCGCCGACATCTGCGCGATCGTGGTCCGTGCTGGGGCCAACGTGCAGGACAACTCGGTGATCCACGCCGGCCCGGACACCGTCGCCGAGGTTGGGCCGGGAGCAACGGTCGCGCACACCTGTGTCGTGCACGGCGCGGTGCTCGAGGAGAACTCCCTGCTCGGCAACGGGAGCACGATGCTCGACGGCTCGCGCCTCGGCGCCGGGTCGATGGTCGCGGCGGGCTCGTTGCTCACGCCGGGCACCCAGATCCCGCCGGGTGTGCTGGCGGCCGGATCCCCCGCCCAGGTGCGCAAGCCGCTCGAGGGGATGGCGAAGTTCTGGGTCGAGAGCAACCCGGCGTACTACGCCGAGCTCGCGCAGCGGCACCGCACCGGGATCACCCGGATCTGAGACCAGGGGTCGGACCGGCGCCGAAACGCCGGTCCGACCAGCGGTCGTCAGAGACCGCGGAGGCGCAGCACCACGCCGCCGTGGTCGGAGGGCCACAGGCCGGTCTTCGGGTCGCGGTCCTTCAGCTTCGTGCCGGTGACCCAGCCGCGGTCGACGCGCAGTCCGCCGCCGCCGGCCTTGCGGGCGAACACCATGTCGATCCGGTGGTTGAACCCGGCCGGGGACGCGTCGTTGACCAGCTCCGAGAGCCCAGAGGTCCAACCCTGTGCTGCGGGCTTCCAGCGGAGCCACTCGTCGGTGAAACCGCCGGTCTGCGTGATCAGCTTGTACGGCGCACTGTGCGCGTGGGTCTCACCGGGGATCACCGTGTCGTTGAGCGGGTCGGAGTTGCAGTCGCAGACCAGCACGTTCGTGCGCGTCGGCGACGGCGCGGCGGCCAGCAGCTCCTGTGCCTGCGCGTAGGCGTAGTCGGAGCCGAACGCCTCGAGGTGGGTGTTGATGAACCGGAACTTCTTGCTGCCGTGGCGCACGTCCACCCAGTTGTAGCCACGGGCGAAGCTGAACGTCACGCCCGCCACGGTCAGCTCCAGGTTGTGGCTGTACAGGGCGTTGCCGGTGTCGAGCACCTTCACGCCGCTGTTCTTGCGCTTGAGGATCACGTCGCGCATCGTCAGCCGGACGTCCCGGGCGTCACTGCTGACCGTCCCGTTGGAGACACTGCCCGTGTAGCTGGGCGCCTCGACGTCGGCGCGGTCGCCGACCTGCACGGCCTGGTAGTGCATGCCCTGCTTGCGCAGTGCCTTGAGCAGGATCGCCAGGTAGTCGTAGTCGACCTCGGTGGCGTTCGGGACGCCGACCTGGTCGAGCTGGAGCGGACCGTGCCGCCACAGCGCCACCTCTTGCAGCCCGACCAGGTCCGGCTTGGTCTTCTTGAACTCCTTGGCCAGGAGCCTGGCGCGGACGTTGAAGTTGGTCTGGTCGACGATCGCTCGCGTGTAGTGGGTCGCGTTGGCGAGTGCGTCGAGCACCGCGGCCTTGTCCTCCGGGGTGTTGCCGGGATGCGCCGCCTGAGCCTGCAGCGCCGCCACCACCGGGCGGTTGATGTCCGCCCCGAGGTAGAGATTGCGAGTCATCACCGTGAGCGGCTTGCCCTTGTGCTGGGCGGGTTTCTTCGCCTCGGCCGCGGTGAGCGGCACGAGCGCGAGGCCGAGCGCGGTCACCACCGCGACGACCAGGGCGAGCAGACGTGAACGCATGTGGGGTCCCCTCCTGAGGTGCGTGATCTGGACCACATCCTCATCGTCGGGACTGCCGATGTCCACGGACCAAGGTCATTCCCGACGCAGCACGGCGCGTCACACCGGCTCCCCTCTGATGTCAACCGGCCTTGAGGGCATCAGCCTTCCGGGGTCGGCGGGCCGGATGTAGCGTCGGTGTTGCGGGTCCGGGAAGTGGCTGATCCGAAGTGTTGATGTGCGGGGGCAGGTCGACC
>DATAKN010000276.1:0-6495 GCA_036261595.1 Marmoricola sp. | reverse complement strand
GGTCGACCTGCCCCCGCACATCAACACTTCGGATCAGCCACTTCCCGGACCCGCAACACCGACGCTACATCCGGCCCGCCGACCCCGGAAGGCTGATGCCCTCAAGGCCGGTTGACATCAGAGGGGAGCCGGTGTGACGCGGGTCCGGCACCGCCCTCATCGCGGCGTGAGCGCGCGTCTCTCACACCGGACCGGACCCGAAGCCGCCATTGAAGGCTCCTTCCTGATGCTGGTCAGCCGAGAGCAAGCTTTGTGGCGACGAGGACCATCGTGGCAGCGACTACGAGCTCGAGGACCTGCCAAGCGCGCGGGCGGGCCAACAGGGGCGAGAGCCTTCGGGCGCCGAACCCGAGACTGGTGAACCACACGATGCTGGCAGTCGCAGCCCCGGCGGCGAAGAGCCAGCGGCCGCCGAGGGAGCCGCCTTCGGCGTCGTGGGTGGCTGCGATGGAGCCGATGAGCAGGACGGTGTCGAGGTAGACGTGAGGGTTGAGCCAGGTCAGCGCGGCGGTTCGCCCGAGGACGTGGCCACGGGGTTCGATCTCCGCTTGCTTGATACCGGCGGCGAGTGCGGCCGGGTGGAACGCGCGACGCACTGAGCCTGCGGCGTACCAGAGCAGGAAGGCGACCCCGAGCCAGGTGACGGCGTCGATTAGCCCTGGGGCGTGCGCCACGATGGTTCCGACACCTGCGACGCCCGCAGTGATCAGGACGACGTCGGAAAGCGCGCACAGGGCGACCACGGAGCCGGTGTGGCTGCGGATCAGGCCCTGACGCAGCACGTAGGCGTTCTGCGCGCCAATGGCGACGATGAGTGATCCGCCGGTCATGAATCCGGCACCCAGGGCAGCTAGCACCTCTCCACCGTAGGGTGCACCGCCTCCGACAGCCCAACGAATGTTTCTGCACAAACTGAAGTCATGCTTCACTTGGCTAGTGAGGTTCGAACCGGCGCAGCTCGAGACGCTTGCGGCCATCGTGGATGAGGGCTCTTTCGACGGTGCCGCTCAGCGCCTGCACCTCACGCCGAGCGCGGTGAGCCAGCGGGTCCGGGCGCTAGAGGCAGCCGCCGGCCAGGTGCTGGTGCGGCGCACACTCCCGGCCGCGGTGACGCCGGCCGGGGCGCCACTGCTGCGTCTGGCCCAGCAGTGGCGGATGCTCGAGGCCGAGGCGAGTGCGGCTTTGGGGAACGACGACATCGTCGACCTGCGGGTCGCGGTAAACGCGGACTCGCTGGCAACCTGGTTCCGAGCAGTGCTGGCCGACATTGCGCGACGTCCGGGCACCGCCCTGCGACTCGCGGTCGAGGACGAGGGACACTCCCATGAACTGCTCCGAAGCGGTGCGGTCCTCGCGGCCGTCACCGCTGAACCGAAGCCGGTCCAGGGGTGCTCGGTCGAACCCCTCGGTGCGATGCGCTATCGAGCCGCGGCCGCACCCGTGCTGCTCGCCGAGCACCGGCGAGGGAACGGTGCGGACTGGGCACGCATCCCCATGATCGTCTTCAACGAGAAGGACCAACTCCAAGACACCGTCCTGGCTGCGCGAGGGATCCCGCGGCCCTCGGTGGTCCACCGCGTCCCCAGCACCGCCGACTTCCTCGAGGCGGTCCGAGCCGGCATGGGCTGGGGACTAGTGCCTGTGCAGCAACTCACTCCGGAGGTGGTGCGAGGCGACCTGGTTCGAATGCCCGGAGCGCCGCCGGTCGACGTTCAGCTGTTCTGGCAGCGCTGGCGCCTCGAGAGCACCGCTCTCGACGCCCTGACACTCGACGTGAGGTCCGCTGCCCGCTCGGGCGTCCGGCCACCAAGTCGAGCAAACTGACCGTCCGCTTCCGACGCGCAGGGCACCCCAGTGAAGCCTCCTGCGCCGTCGACGCGCTGCCGCCCGATTCCAAAGGTGAGCCGGCACGCCTGGATTCGTCGGGCTGCACAGTGTTGTCGCGGCGGAGTGACGCGGGTCGCGCGTCGCAATGATCGCGGCTACGGGACGGGTTCACTCCAATGCGTGCGCTGGCAGCCGCAGCGCTCTTCCGTCTCGCCCTACGTTCGATCGAGAGCAGTCGAGTCGTGACGCCAAGTCCGTAGGCGACGCCGAACAGTGCAAGGAACCAGGCATCGGACCGGTTGTCGATCAGGCCTAGCAAGTAGAAGGCCCCGACCAAAGCCAAAGCGGCCACGGCCGATCGCCAGAGACTCCCAAGCGCGATCCGAAGGACGGTCCGTTCCTGCCGCATGGGGAAAGTGTGCCGGTAGGTTCGAGGCGCCCTCTGCTCAGCAGATCCGTGCGTCCCCCTGGCGGCGGTAGGACGTAGGCGCCAGTCGGCAACGTCGAGCGCGCATCCGCCAAGCCCATGCGCTCACCATTCTGCCCGGGCGGTTGGCGGGCGATATGGGTGTCGACCGCCAACCGCTTCGGGCAATCGGCTACCTCAACTGATCCCAAGCATTGCGAATCTTGTGACCCGCGTAGCCAAATATGCCGAGGTAGATCAGGACTTCAAACAAGTGCTGCATCGCGGAACCTCCTCTCGGCGTTGTCTCTAGCGAATGTCCTTCTTCGCTGGGACAGATGAACATGAGCGTCTGGTCTTGGGACCCGCCGGCCATCCGAGGAGCCTTGCCACCAATTCGGCGCGCACCGGTCTCGGTCCCGAGCCGGGCGCGGACAGGAGGCGAAAGACGCACGCCCCAAGCACCGCTGTATGTAGCTTGACGACCGGACGCCCCAACCAAGCGAAGGGGTTCTGCTGTTACGAGGAGTGTCGGCGCTTCGCGGCCTTCCAGCCATGCGCTGCAAACATCAACGTGCTGCCACCCGGAAGCAGTGCGGCCTTCCAGCCCATAGCGATGACTCGGTCAGCGGCGTTCTCGATCGAGGCGTCGCCGCGTCGTGTCGCCTCGGCACGGACCAGCTTCCAGGCCTCCCTCTTTGAGATGTCCTGTTCCTCTGCCCAGCGCCCCACCCTCTTGTCGGCTTGTTTGTACGCAAACTTCCCGCCGGCGTAAGAGGCCTTCGCGATGACGTAAACGGTTCCGGGATCAACAGGCACGTCTCAAGTGTGCGGTTCGAATGTTCGGCCGTCTTCGAAATCGGAGGTCGTGCGTCAGGCCTGGATTGTGGGCCGGTTCTGTCCAGGCGGAGTCATGGCGCCAAAGGTGGGCGCGAGAGTCATGGGGGTTGTCATGTGAGCGACTACGGCTGACTCTGATCCCTGTCGCGGCTGTGTGATGCGGGTCGATCACCGCGCGGATGGCGGCAGATCCGGACGGTTTGGTGGCGTCAAGAACCGTCATCAGACGCAACAATTAGGCTCACTCTTCGATTGTTGACGGTCTCGTGGCCTCTTGTGCGCGTTGGCAGAACTCTTCATTCATCTTGAGGACGAGTGCGATGACCATGCGTAGCGCGGTGACGTAGGCGTGGAAGTGGGTGTCGTCGCCGGCGTCGTTCTTCTGGTGTCCGTGGGTGTATCTGTTACGCAATGCGGGGCCGTTGCTGAACTCGGAATTGTTGAGGAAGTAGTTGAAGTACTTCCCTTCGGGTTCGCTCAGGAGCGTGCCGTTGCGGGCTACCCACCCCTTCTTCTCCCAATCGTCGACGAGTGTCCGACCGTCTGCGGGTAGGTAGAAGTAGTTCGCTGCCTGGGTGGTGTGGAGTGCGTGGATCAGGTGGAACTGCACGGGGTTGACCATGCTGATGCGGTCGCCGGTGTTCTCTAGGAAGCCGAGTTCGATGAGTCGGTCGATCTTTGGTTTCTGGTAGTCGGCGAAGTCCTTGTACGTGACGACGTTGTGCAGGAGGAGCTTGTAGGCGTTATCGCCTTTGAGGTCGTCTCGTACGTAGGTCAGGTCTGACTGGTCAGAGAACAGGGCGTACAGGATGCCTTCGAGTTCGCTGCCTGCGGCGGGATAGACGTACTTGCCGGCGAGCAGACTGGGGACGTTCTTGTAACGGACGGGTTCTGAGCTGAAAGCGAGCAGGTCGGGGTCGAGTTCGCCGTTCTCGGCGTAGAGGGTGAACTGCTTTACGACGCTTTCCATCTCGGCGAAAAGGTGCCGGACCTTCTGCAGGTAGGTGGTTCCCTCGCCCGAGGGGGTGAAGGAGAAGTTCGTGACTCCGAACTCCTCGACCAGGTAGGTCTCGAAGAACCATGAAATGACTGCCTCGATGTCGATGTCTTTGGTGTCGAGGAAGTGAAGGTAAAGGCGCGTTTGCAGGAGGCTGCTGGTGTCGATCGAGTTGAACGCTGCGCTGACGATGTAGTCGTCTTTGCCGTGGGTCTTGAAGATGCGGTCGACTAGTCCGTGGTGAGCCGGGTAAGACGGGAAGGGGAGCAGTCCATTGTCGTCGAGGAACTCGAACAGGTGCTGGAAGTTGTTCAGGATGCTTGGGTAGTCGGTGGTCTCTTCTAGCCAGGTGCTGGAGTAGGTGCACTTGGCGACGAGTCCTTCGTCGGAGTCGTCGATGACGACGACCGCTGGTTCGACTTGGGTTCCGGAGATGCCGATCTCGTATCCGGTTCTGAAGCCGGTGTTCTCTTCGAAGAACTTGGTGGTCATGTCGTCGTTGCGGCGTTTTGCTCGCAGTTTGAGTTTCGGGTCGAGTCCGATGTGGGTGTTGTCCTTTGCAGTGGCGATCAGGCCAATGTAGTTCGGGTTCGCGTCGTCGCTGTCGACGTACCTTTCGAGGAGGTCCCGTGTCTCGGTTCTGGTCAGGGAGCGGGGCAGGTGCAGGTCGTTGGACCGGTCTGCCAGCAGGTACTTTCGGACCACGTACTCGGCGCCGTGGGGCGAATCCAGCAGAAGGTCGCGGACTTCGGTGTCGTAAGCAGCGACCAACTTCTTGCATCCCAACAGTTGTCCCAGGTGAAACCCTGCGTCAGTCAGCGCTGGTATGACCATCTCGGCGCTGTAGCGTTCGAACACCTTGCCTTGGCCCAGGAGTTCGAGGAGGTCTTCGCGACCATCGAACCCCACGCCGGCGACTCGGGCGGCAAGGTTGGACTCATCAACTTCGGAGAAGTACCGAGCGACTGCGCCCCGGATCTTCGGAGCCTTCGCTTTCGCCGCTGCTCGCTGTTCGGGCGTGTACTCGTTCGGAAACATGTCGTGCTCGAGGAACTGCACGATGTTGTGAAGCTCGATGACGTCCAGGACGCTGCCCGGTTGGTAGGTCTGGTCGAAGCGTTCCACGATTTCGACCGCACGACTTACGAACCAGCCGGCCGAGAGGTCCTGCGGGCTGAAGAACCTGACCCTCCGGAGGGTCTCGTCCTCGTCTTCGTCCACCACGGTGCTGTCACTCCTTGCTCGAGCGATGCTGAACCTAATCTTCGCGTACTCCATCGACATGGTCGGGAGCAATTGGCACCGACATCAGCGCGCCTGTGAGTTTCACCCCAACGGGTTGTTGACACTCCGCGCTCATCGCGGCACGACCGTGCGCTTCGGTCAGTGGGACTTCTCGTGCTGGCGAGCCCAGGCCTCAGCAGTCTCCTGGCCGGATGAGGGCGGGGAATCCGCGAGGCAGACACCACAGCGGGCGAAGTAACGGCCCGCCTCTTCCCAGTGGTGGACATCGCCAGGCTTGACCCAATCCGGTGCCCAATCGACGGCGAAGGCGTACAGCAGACCAGAGGTCACACCCTGCATGAGCCGCTCGATGGTCTCATCGCTGAGCCCGAGATCGAATCCACCGTTCGTGACCTGCAACTCGGTTCTCACGTTGCTTTCGAGCAGCGCGACCACCCTCCTGGCGCGTTCGTCGGCCAGGCGATCATCCGTCATGGCCGCATCGTGCAACGACCGCACATCGGCATGAGTGCGCGCTTGGACGGTGGCAAGACGCGGGGCTATCGGCTCCCGAAGCGCGTCTGCCGTGCAACGCTGACGTCATGTCGACGGAGGTTCCAGACGAGCTCGCGATCTTCGACCGTGGGGTCTTCGAGTTGTCTGACAGTAGGGACGTTGTTGGCCACGTTGCGACGTTGGTCGAGAGGGTCTGGTCGCCCTTCCGTCGACATCACCAGGTGTGGCTGCTGATCACCTGGGCGGACGGTCGTCGAGAACGCGTCTTCGAGGACTATCAACCTTGGACAGCTGTGAGCGAACTGAGGTCCGGCGCCCTGAGTTGGGAAGGTCTCGAACTTGCGGTGCGTCAGCTGGATGCTGACGAGCGAACAACGGCGTGGGACCTGTACGGCATCACGGATGCGATCGGCGCGTACCTGTAACCCAGCTCAGCGATCGGCACGGGGATTCGCGGCGGAGTGACGCACCTTCGCGATGGTGCGGATCGCCAAGGTGGGGGCGTTGCTCGGCGCGGGACAGAGCTCGTGGTGCAGGATCGGTGGGGTCTGCTGCACGGATAGGTGACACGTCGCTGCGGTGCTGAGAGGTGCCGCGGGAGAGGATGTGCACCATGCCGAAGCCGTATCCCAAGGAGTTCCGCGAGGACGTGATCCGGGTTGCCCGGAACCGTGAGCCGGGCGTC
>DATAKN010000068.1:0-4822 GCA_036261595.1 Marmoricola sp. | reverse complement strand
CGACCTGACCCGGGTGACCCTGATGAGCGACGGCGCCACGGTCTACGAGTGCACCAGCAACGACGAGGTGATCGACCTCCTCCAGGGCGGCCAGGGCGTGTTCGGGATCGCGATCGGCGGTGTCTGGCGCGAGATCGAGGGTTCGCTGGCCGAGCTTCCGTCCGAGCGCACCGCCGACGACCACGCGGTCCCCGATGCCGGCGACGAGCTCGCCGCGCGACGTCAGGCGCGACTGTCGAGCTGATCCTCCCCGCCGACGCCGACTCCGGTCTCTACCAGCCCCGGTCACCCGTCATGGGTGGCCGGGGCTGGTAGTTTGGACCTGCCGACCATCCCGCATGGGAGAGCCTCCGGCGGTGATCCGTGTGAGCGGAGCACCGGGCCGGAGCGCCGAAGGGGCAATCCCTCCCCGGAACCTCTCAGGCGCAAGGACCGTGCGGGACAGGCAACTCTGGAGAGCACCGGCGCTCGACAGAGGGGGAGGTGACCCGCCAACGCAGTGCTCGTGACGACCACTGACCATGCATGGGAGCCTCTCTTGGACAACGACTTCGTGTCCCGCAGCGCTGACGACCGGTTCCTCGGCGCCCGCCCGTTCGTCGACCGGCACATCGGCCCCGACACGGACGCGATCGCCGACATGCTCAAGGTCGTCGGGTTCGACTCGCTCGATGCCCTGATGGACGCCGCCGTGCCCGGTCGGATCCGGACGACCGACGCGCTGGCGCTTCCCGAGCCGGCCTCGGAGGCCCGGGCCGCGACCGAGCTGCGAGCGCTCGCAGAGCTGAACCACCCGGCGACGCCGATGATCGGGCTCGGGTACCACGGCACGATCACCCCGGCGGTGGTCCGGCGCAACGTCCTCGAGGACCCCTCGTGGTACACCGCCTACACGCCGTACCAGCCCGAGATCAGCCAGGGCCGGCTGGAGGCGCTGCTGAACTTCCAGACGATGGTCGCGGACCTGACCGGTCTGCCCACCGCGAACGCGTCGCTGCTCGACGAGGGCACGGCGGTCGCCGAGGCGATGACGCTGGTACGCCGCGCCCTCGGCGCCAAGGCGTCCGGCCCCTTCGTGATCGACGCCGACGCACTTCCGCAGACCGTGGCCGTCGTGCGCACCCGCGCCACCGCGATGGGCATCGACGTCGTCGTCGCCGACCTGACGGAGGGTCTGCCCGCCGGTGACCTGTGCGGCGTGCTGGTGCAGTACCCCGGCGCCTCCGGGCGGATCCTCGATCCGCGACCGCTGATCGACGCCGCCCACGAGCGAGGCGCTCTCGCCGTCGTGGCGGCCGACCTGCTCGCCCTGACCCTCCTGGAGGCACCGGGCACATGGGGCGCCGACGTGGTGGTCGGGTCGGCACAGCGCTTCGGCGTCCCGCTGTTCTACGGGGGCCCGCACGCGGGCTACATGGCGGTCCGGGCCGGCCTCGAGCGGCACATGCCCGGGCGCCTCGTCGGCGTCTCGGTGGACTCGGCCGGCCGGCCGGCCTACCGGCTGTCGCTGCAGACCCGCGAGCAGCACATCCGCCGTGACCGGGCCACCTCGAACATCTGCACGGCGCAGGTGCTGCTGGCGGTGGTCTCGGCGATGTACGCGGTCTACCACGGTCCTGACGGTTTGCGGGCGATCGCCCGCGACGTGCACGTCAAGGCTGCCGGGCTGGCCGGCCTCCTGAAGGACAGCGGTGTCGACGTGGTGCACGACGCGTTCTTCGACACGCTGCTCGCCCGGGTCCCCGGGCGTGCCGCCGAGGTCGTGGCGCTCGCACGGGACGGCGGTGTGCACCTGCGCCTCGTCGACGGGGACCACGTCGGCGTCAGCGTCGGGGAGGACGCCGACGCAACGACGCTCGGGGCGGTGCTCCGGGCGTTCGGTGTGCAGCACTCGGGTGACTGGCCGGCGTACTCCGCCCTGCCCGCCGACCTCGAGCGCACCACGGACTTCCTCAGCCACGCCGTGTTCAACACGCACCGGTCCGAGACCTCGATGCTCCGCTACCTGCGCAGGCTCTCCGCGCGGGACTACGCCCTGGACCGCGGCATGATCCCGCTGGGCTCGTGCACGATGAAGCTCAACGCGACCACCGAGATGGAGCCGATCAGCCTGCCCGGCTTCGCCGACCTGCACCCCTTCGCGCCGGCCGAGGACGCCCGTGGGTACCACCGGCTCATCGCGGACCTGGAGGGCTGGCTGGCGGAGGTCACCGGCTACGACCGGGTCTCGATCCAGCCGAACGCCGGCTCCCAGGGTGAGCTCGCCGGCCTGCTCGCGATTCGGGGCTACCACCAAGCACGCGGCGACCACGGTCGCGACGTCTGCCTGATCCCGTCCTCGGCGCACGGCACGAACGCCGCCTCGGCAGTCATGGCCGGCATGAAGGTGGTCGTGGTGAAGTCGGCTGCCGACGGCGCCGTCGACCTCGACGACCTGCGCGCCCAGTGCGAGGCGCACGCGGACGATCTGGCCGCGATCATGGTCACCTACCCGTCGACCCACGGCGCCTACGAGGACACGATCTCCGACCTGTGCGCCATCGTGCACGAGCACGGCGGTCAGGTCTACGTCGACGGCGCGAACCTCAACGCGCTGCTCGGGTACGCCCGTCCCGGTCAGTTCGGTGGCGACGTCAGCCACCTCAACCTGCACAAGACGTTCTGCATCCCGCACGGCGGCGGTGGCCCGGGCGTGGGGCCGGTCGGCGTACGGGCTCACCTGGCGCCGTACCTGCCCAGCCACCCGATGCACCCCGAGCCGGAGAAGCGCGAGGGGATCGGTCCGGTCAGTGCTGCGCCGTACGGGTCGGCAGGGATCTTGCCGATCTCGTGGGCCTACGTGCGGATGATGGGCGTCGAAGGCCTGACGCGGGCGACCGCCGTGGCCGTGCTCGCGGCCAACTACGTGGCCGCGCGGCTGGAGGACAGCTTCCCGGTGCTCTACCGCGGGCACAACGATCTGGTCGCGCACGAGTGCATCCTGGATGTGCGGGGGCTGACCAAGGAGACCCACGTGAGCATCGACGACGTGGCGAAGCGGCTGATCGACTACGGGTTCCACGCACCGACGATGAGCTTCCCGGTGGCCGGCACGCTGATGGTCGAGCCGACCGAGAGCGAGGACCTCGGCGAGCTGGACCGGTTCTGCGACGCGATGGTCGCGATCCGTGCCGAGATCGAGAAGGTCGCGACGGGGGAGTGGAGCGCGGACGACTCGCCGCTGCGCGGAGCCCCGCACACCGCGGACGCCATCAACCAGCAGCTGTCCTACGACGTTGCGACCGCGGTCTTCCCGACCGGGTTCGACCCGGACAAGTACTGGCCTCCGGTGGGCCGGATCGACCAGGCCTACGGCGACCGTCACCTGGTCTGCTCCTGCCCGCCGCCCGAGGCATTCGCCTGAGGGCCGGAGCGTGACGCCTGAGCGCTGGCAGGCGGCACTGGACCGTGCCCAGGCCACGGGCCGGCTGCCCTCGGTCGTCGGCGGGATCGTCCACGACGGCCGGTTGGTGTGGACCGGTGGATCCGGTCATGCCGCGGACGTGGAGCGGCAGTACCGGATCGGGTCCATCACCAAGACGCTGACCGCAGTCCTCGTGCTGCAGTGCCGGGACGAGGCACTCCTCGATCTCGACGACCCGCTGGGCGTGCACGTGCCCGAGTCCGGCTACCGCGACACGACGCTGCGGGCGCTGCTGTCGCACACCTCGGGCATGCAGGCGGAGCCGGTGGGGCCCTGGTGGGAGCGTTCACCGGGGGTCGCGGTGGCGGACCTGCTCGCGGCGAACGACGGCACCGGTCGGGTTCTGGAGCCCGGGATGGCCTTCCACTACAGCAACCTGGGATACGCCCTGCTCGGCGAGGTGGTCGCTCGGCTGCGTGACGCGGACTGGTGGTCGTCGGTGCGGGACCGACTCCTGGCGCCGCTGGGCATGACCCGCACGTCGTACGACGCGACGGCGCCATACGCGCAGGGGAGCAGCGTCGACCACTTCGCCGGCACCCGGCACGACGAGCCGCACGCCGACACTCGGTCGATGGCGCCCGCTGGTCAGCTGTGGAGCACGGTCGCGGACCTGGCTCGCTGGTTGGACTTCCTGGCCACGGGACGGCCCGGTGTTCTGGACCGTGCGACGCTGGTGGAGATGGCCCGGCCGGTCCCGCCAGCGCAGGAGTACGGCCTCGGCCTGCGCGTGCTGCAGGGGCCGCAGGGTGTGCTGGTCGGCCACACCGGGTCGATGCCCGGATTCCTCGCGACAGCGTTCGTCGACCAGGAGACCCGCGAGGGCGTGGTGGCGCTGACCAACGCCACCACCGGCGTGGCCACCGACCGACTGGCCCTGGACCTCGTGGTGGGCGCAGACCCCGGTCCGGTCGAGCCCTGGGCGCCCTCGACGGATGTTCCCGATCGGGTGCAGGAGCTGTTGGGTCTGTGGTTCTGGGGCAACAGCGCGCTGGAGATCCGCTGGCACAACGGCTTCCTGGAGTCGCGCACGCTGGCGCCGCCCGAGCTCTCCGACCGGTACGCCGTCACGCCCGACCGGATCGTCGGCGTCGAGGGCTACCACCTCGGCGAGACCCTCCACGTGCACCGCCGCGGAAACGGCACCATCGACCGCCTCGAGTGCACGACCTTCGTCTACACCCGCCACCCCGTTCGTTGAGTAGCCAGTTCGCAACACGCGGCCTCAATGCGTGAATGCAACACCTCGTTGCCGGAGGTGTGGTGTGAAAGTTGCGGGCAGGTCGTATCCGGTTTCGGTGCGGACGATGTTCTGGAGCCATGTGCGTGCAGGGTTGTCATGGCGTGAAGCGGCGGCTG
>DATAKN010000258.1:0-6701 GCA_036261595.1 Marmoricola sp. | reverse complement strand
CGAGCGCTCGGTGACCGTGGCGATCGGGCACGGCAAGAAGGCCGCGCGCAGCATCGATGCCTGGCTCTCCGGCGCGGCACCGGAGCCGACCGTGAGGCCGGCGCTGGCGACGTACGACACGTTGAACACCTGGTACTACTCCGACGCCCCGCGCACCCACCGGTCGGTGCTGGAGAAGGCACGGCGTGAGTCGACGTTCGACGAGGTGGTCCAGGGGCTCGACGAGGGCACCGCTCTGTTCGAGGCTCGGCGCTGCATGTCGTGCGGCAACTGCTTCAGCTGCGACAACTGCTACGGCGTGTGCCCCGACAACGCGGTCATCAAGCTCGGCCAGCCGGGCGAGAAGTACCTGATCGACCTCGACTACTGCAAGGGCTGTGGCCTGTGCGTGTCCGAGTGCCCTGCCGGCGCGATCCAGATGGTCCCTGAGGAGATCTGACCCCCGTCGAGCAGCCGGAAGACGGCCCGGCGAGTCGGCAGGAACCGCCGCGTGACGGCCGTGGACGGACGGTCAGGACTCGGGGAGCAGCTCCACGGCGAGCCGGCGGGCTGCAGCCAGGACCTCGTGCTCGTCGGCGTCGATGTCGGTCCCGACCAGACCGGCCATGTTGATCGACATCAGCGCGAGCCGGATGCGGAGCTGGTCCTCGACCGACGCGCAGGTCGGCACGAGGGCGGCGCAGAGGTCACCCATGCAG
Organism: Marmoricola sp.; assembly: GCA_036261595.1. Lineage (GTDB taxonomy): Bacteria > Actinomycetota > Actinomycetes > Propionibacteriales > Nocardioidaceae > Marmoricola. Next base: position 6,003 of record DATAKN010000258.1, on the reverse strand, counting down.
CCGTGGATGCTGTCGCGGCGGTCGGTGTCGATCTCGTCGATGACCGCCCGGTTGGCCACCACGAAGCGGAACGCCGCCAGGCCGCGCGCCTGCATGATGTCGCTCCAGCGAGTCAGCACCTGCCGGCTCAGCTCGGGCGTGCACGGCTGGGCCTGCGCCCAGTCGGCGAGCTCTCCGACGCGGCGCTCGGTGTCGGCGAGCATCGCCTTGACGATGTCGGCCTTGCTGTCGAAGTGGTAGTACAGCGCCGCCTTCGTGATGCCGAGCTGCTCGGCGATCTCGCGCATCGAGGTCGCGTCGTAGCCCTTCTCGGCGAAGAGGCCGAGCGCGACGTCGAGGATCCGCTCGCGGGTCCGGGGCGGGTCGGTCACAGTCGGCTGGCTCACGCGGGCCAGATTATCGCTTTGCTTACCGATCGGTCAGTTGGGTACGCTCACGAACAGTGATCGAACACGGTCTGAAGGCCGTACGAACGGGACCACGGGGTGTCCATGGCCGAGGAGCGAGCCGCGACGAGCAGGGTGACGACCCTGCGGCGAGTGCTGTTCTCGCGTGCGGTGATCGAGCTCGGCGCGATGGCGCTGCTCGCGATCATCTACAACACGGTGCGCGCCGGCGGCGGCGATGACCGGTCGATCGCGATGGCCCACGCCCGCGACGTCGTCCGCATCGAAGGCGCGATCTTCCGCCACCTCGAGCTGAACCTCGACCACTGGATCGTCACGGTGCCGGTGCTGGCGGTGGCAGCCTGCTACTTCTACGCGCTGATGCACTACGTGATGACGCCGACCATCCTGGTGCTCTCGCGCCGCCGCGGGGGGTGGCAGTACTGGCGCGGCTACTGGGCGCTCGTCGTCGGGTCCGCGATTGCCCTGGTGATCTACGCCAACTGGCCGCTGGCTCCGCCGCGGCTGATGCCCGAGCTCGGCACGATCGACGTGATGCAGCACTTCGCCAACGCCGGCTGGTGGGGTGACGCCGCGTCCGCGCCGCGTGGACTGGGCGATGCCACCAACCAGTTCGCTGCGATGCCGTCGCTGCACTTCGGCTGGTCGCTGTGGTCGGCGATCCAGATGTGGGGCTTCGGCGGACGCCGGTGGCGAACGGCCGCGATCGCCTACCCCACGCTCCAGGCCGTCGTCGTGCTCGCCACGGCGAACCACTTCCTTCTCGACGTGCTCGGTGGGGCGACCTGCATCGTCGCCGGCTATGCCATCGTCACGGTCGTCGGCCGGCTCCTCGGCAAGACCGGGCGACCCGCCGAGGCCGCCGCGACGTCGAGCCAGGCCCGACCCGCCGCGGTGGTGCCGATGCCTCGCGACGAGACGAGCGTCGCGCGCGAGAGCGCCACCGAGAGCCTGGAGCCGAGTCCGGCCGCACGCTGACCTGCCCGCTCGGCGTACGGTCGAGTCGTGGAACGAGCCCGACGTCGACGAGCCTACGCGTGGCTGATGGGCACGTGCATCGTGCTGATCCTGCTGGCGTGGAACCTCGTGCGCCTGTGGTCGGTGACCGCTGCGGTCGTGATGAGCGTCGTCGCGGCGGTGATCCCGCCGGTGGCGGCGATCGTCGGCAACCTGGGGTCGATGGCGGAGTCCGACCTGCCGCGAGGCGCCGATCAGCGCGACCTCGACGAGGACCGCTGAGCGCCGGTCAGGTCCGGCGTACGGCGGCCCGCTCGCAGGCCAGCGACAGCTCGTGCACCGAGGCACTGTCGAGCTGCGGGCAGGTGAGCTCCAGCAGGAGGTGGGCAGCGGAGTGGGCCCGCGTGGCCACCTGACCGGGCTCGGCCTCACGGGCGAAGGCGACCGCCTCGATGCACAGGCTCAGGACCGTCGTACGAGCCTCGATGCCCGGACCGACGTGGGCCACGACCGCCTGACGCAACGTGGGCAGGCAGTCGGTCGGAAGTGCGGTCCAGGGGCTCATGCCTCCTCAACGAACCACCGGACCCGCTGTTATGTGCCCGGCGGGTCACAGTTGAGTCTCTGCAGGAGGCCGACAGCGTCGTGCGGCGCGAAGCCCTTGGCGTCGTTGTCGAAGTACGCGAAGACGTCCTCCCCGCCCGCCATCCAGCCGCGGCAGCGCTCGGCCCAGGCGTCGAGCGCGGTGTCGGTGTAGCCGCTGGCGTAGAGCTCCTGGTCGCCGTGCAGGCGCACGTAGCGCAGGTCGCTGGTACGCCGGTCCAGCATCGGCCAGCGGCCGGCGGTGTCCGCGACCACGCAGCCCACGTCGTGCGCGCTGAGGATCGCGTAGAACTCCTCGGTGGCGAAGGTGCTGCTGCGCGGCTCGACCGCGTGCCGGAGTCGCTGCTCGACGCGAACCGTGGTGTCCGCGCGGTCACCGGACAGCCGCTCGTCGTGCCGCTCGGCGATCGCCGCGGCCTCGACGGTCGTGCGCGGCAGCTTGGCCAGGAACGCATCGAGCACCTCGGCGTCGAAGCGGAGGTTCTCCGGCAGCTGCCAGAGGATCGGGCCGAGCTTCTCCCCGAGCGCGAGCACGCCGGAGGCGAGGAAGTTGGCCAGGGGGGCGTCGATGTCACGCAGCCGCTTCATGTGTGTGATGAATCGGCCGCCCTTGACGGCGAAGACGAAGTCGTCGGGGGTCTCGTCGTGCCAGCGCCGGTACGACGACGGCCGCTGGAGCGAGTAGAAGGAGCCGTTGATCTCGATCGAGGTGAGCCGCTCGGCGGCGTACCGGAGCTCCTGGCGGTGCGGGAGGCCGGCCGGGTAGAAGTCGCCGCGCCACCCGGCGTAGGTCCAGCCCGAGATGCCGACCCGGCAGATCGGGTGCGCCGACGTGTCCGGCATCGCGGTCTCCTGGGTCGTGGGTGGTCTCGGCCGGGCGGTACCCGGCTGCCGCGAACTCACGACCCGGCTCGTTCCGGGAGCGGGGTGAGACGGCGCACCGGGTCCGAGCTCGCTGCCCCGTACGCTACGGCGGGTGAGCACTGGATCAGAGACTGCGGCGCCGGACCTGAAGAGCCTGACCATTGCCGTGCTCGGCGGCACCGGCCCGCAGGGGCGCGGCCTGGCGCGCCGGTTCGCCCAGGCCGGGCTGACCATCGTGATCGGCAGTCGCACCGAGGAGAAGGGCGCGGCGGCCGGCGCCGAGCTCGCTGCCGCGACAGGTGGTGCGATCACCGGCACGGACAACCACCGTGCAGCCGAGGCAGGTGACGTCGTCCTCGTCGTGGTGCCCTGGGAGGGTCATGACGAGCTGCTCGCCTCTCTGAAGCCCACGCTCGCCGGCAAGGTGGTCGTGGACTGCGTCAACCCGCTCGGCTTCGACAAGCAGGGTGCCTACGCCCTGAAGGTCGAGGAGGGCTCGGCCACCGAGCAGGCCGCCGCAATCCTGTCGGAGAGCACTGTGGTGGGCGCGTTCCACAACGTGAGCGCGGCCCTCCTGGAGGACCCGGACGTGGCCGCCGTCGAGACCGACGTGCTCGTCCTGGGCGACGACCGCGCGGCCACGGACCTGGTCCAGGCCCTCGCCGACGTCGTGCCCGGCATGCGCGGCGTGTACGCCGGTCGGCTGCGCAACGCCCACCAGGTCGAGGCCCTCACCGCCAACCTGATCAGCGTCAACCGGCGCTACAAGGCGCACGCCGGAGTGCGCGTCACCGACGTCTGAGCCGAACCGCTCGGCAGTGTCTCGCCGGTCAGAAGCGCTCGGCGAGCGCGGTGAGCTTCGCGACGTACGTCGGCCAGTCCTGGTCGGGCAGGTTCGACGTCCTGGCGAGGAGACCGGCCGCGCCGTCGATCGACTCGCGCAGGATGTCGGCGTGGCCGGCATGCCGGGCCAGGTCGACGAGCACGTGCACGATGACCTGGCCGAGCGTCACCTCGTCGCGCCCCGCCGGCCACCACGGCACGCGTCCGGGTGCGTCGAGCGGCAGCTCCTCGATGGTCGCGTCCGCGAACGCCCACACGCGGCGGTACAGGTCGACGATCTGCTCGCAGGTCTCCGCCTCGGTCGCGTACCAGTCGGCCTGCGGCTCCGCGTCGAACTGCTCCTCCGGGATGCGTTCCCCGGGCGTGGGCCAGGCGCGACCGAAGACGTCGCCGAAGTAGCCGATCTCGCCGTTCGCCATGTGCTTGACGATGCCGATCAGGTTCGTGCCGGTGGGCGTGCGCGGCATCCGCAGCTCGCGCTCGCCCAGGCCGTCCAGCTTCCACAGCAGGGCTTCGCGCTGGGACTGGAGGTAGTGGTGCAGGGTCGCCTTCGGTTCTCCGAGTTCGCTCATGGGGAGCAGTCTGGCCTCGCGCCACGACCAGGCGTGCTGCATGGCATGGCTCCTGCGAAGCAGGGGTAAGGGACCTGGCATGGAATCGAACATCTCTTCGAACGATCGGTCCACCGAGCCTCGCGACGAGGAGCCCCTCGGCGCTCCCAGGCCCGACGCCCCAGATGCCGACCCCGCCGAGAAGGACGTCGAGGACTGGGTGACCGGCGACGAGCCGATGACGGCGGCGCAGCGCAGCTACCTCGACACCCTGGCGCGCGAGGCCGGCGAGCAGCTGAGTCCCGACCTCACCAAGGCGGAGGCGTCCCAGCACATCGAGCGACTGCAGGACGTGACCGGCCGCCGCGGAGGTTCCTGAGCCGACGCAAGGAGCGATGGCACGCGTGACGCAGAAGCGGTTCGGGTACGTCACTCCCAGCTCGACGAGAGGAGGAACGACATGGCCGTGACCACGTTCCAGGACCTGCCGCTGGCCGACCGTGACCGCGAGTGGGACGGAGACGCCGCCGAGAAGCGGGTACGCCGCTGGGCCGACGCCGAGGAGGAACCGAACGAGAAGTACCGCGACGCCCACCTGTGGTACGACGCCGAGAAGAAGGACAACTTCACGGCGTACAAGCTGCTGTTCGCCGACGTCGTGGACGGCGATCTGCGAGCCGTCCCGCGAGGGCTGATGGCCGCCGCCAATGTCGTGCAGGGCGGGCGCGGCGGCGTCGACCTGCCGGAGAAGGACGTCGATCGGGTGAAGAGCCACCTGGCGAAGTACTACTCCAAGATGGACGACGAGGCACCCTGGGAACGCGACTGACCGAGCGGGTCCGCTTGCACCGCGGCACTCCGATACCTAGACTCCCTAGGTATGGGACGAGAGCGAGTCAAGGGGCACCTGGATCTGCTGATCCTCTCGGTGCTGGAGCGGGGTGCCGCCCACGGGTACGAGGTGATCGCCGAGCTGCGCCGGCGTAGCGAAGGCGAGTTCGACCTGCCGGAGGGCACCGTCTACCCGGCGCTCCACCGCCTGGAGCGGGAGGGTCTGCTGGCCAGCGAGTGGGCCAGCGCCGACGGCCGCCGCCGGCGGGTCTACCGCCTGACCGCGCGGGGGTCGGAGGCGCTCGCCGAGCAGTCGCGCGAGTGGCGGCGGTTCTCGGCGAGCATGAGCACCGTGCTGGGGATGGCGTGATGGAGCAGATCGAGCGGTACCTCGACGAGCTGTCCACGCGGCTGCGCATCGGCCCCGACCGCACCCGCCGGTTCCTCGCCGAGGCCGAGGAGCACCTGCACGAGGCCGTCGCCCAGGAGGTCGCCGCGGGCGCTGACGCTGAGGCCGCCGAACGGCGGGCGATCGAGCGCTTCGGCACCGTCCGCGAGGTGTCGGCCGCGGCCAACGGGTCGCTGATCACCCGGCTCGAGTCGCTGGCTCTCGGCGGCGCGTACCTCGGCGTCGCGGGGTCGCTGGCCGTCCTGGCCGGCACGCTGCTGGCCCGGCTCGTCGCCGTCGCGACGTCGGCCTCCACGACCTTCGGGCCACCGCCCGGGTTCCTGCCGACGCGGGCCCAGGTCGACCACTGGCTCGCCCTGCACCCGACCGCGCACAGCTGGTACGCCGCGGCCACGTCGGAGAACGCCGACGACACGTTGTTGCTGCGGTCGGCGTTCGCCCTGCTCGGCCTGGTGGTCAGCCTGGTGGTGCTGCGCGTGCTGCGGCGGCGTACCAGCCCACCGGCAGGCGGCGTGGTGCCGGCGATCGGGATGACCGC
>DATAKN010000251.1:0-2114 GCA_036261595.1 Marmoricola sp. | reverse complement strand
AGGGAGCACACGACTGATGACCGACCACCGACACCCGCACCAGTGGCTCGGGGTGATCGAGGAGTACCGCGACCGGCTCGACCTGCCCGACGGCACGCCGACGATCACGCTGCGCGAGGGCGGCACGCCGATGGTGCGCTCCGGGTGGCTCTCCGGCCTGCTCGGTGCCGAGGTCTGGCTCAAGGTCGAGGGCAACAACCCGACCGGTTCCTTCAAGGACCGCGGCATGACGGTGGCGCTCTCGGTCGCCGTCGGCCAGGGCGCCAAGGCGGTCGTGTGCGCGTCGACCGGCAACACGTCGGCGTCGATGGCCGCCTATGCGGCCCGGGCCGGCATCAAGCCGCTGGTGCTGGTGCCCCAGGGCAAGATCGCGGCCGGCAAGCTGGCGCAGGCGATCGTGCACGGCGCGCAGGTGATCATGGTGCGCGGCAACTTCGACGACTGCCTGCGGATCTCCCGCGCGCTCGCCGAGGAGTTCCCGGTCGCCCTGGTGAACTCCGTCAACCCGATGCGCCTGGAGGGCCAGAAGACCGCGTCCTTCGAGATCGTCGACTTCCTCGGCCGGGCGCCCGACGTGCACGTGCTGCCGACCGGCAATGCCGGCAACATCTCGGCGTACTGGAAGGGCTACAAGGAGTACGTCGACTCGGGCGACGCGACCCACACGCCGGTCATGCGCGGCTGGCAGGCCGAGGGCGCTGCGCCTCTCGTGCTGGGGCACCCGGTGACCGACCCGGAGACCGTGGCCTCGGCGATCCGGATCGGCAACCCGGCGTCGTGGGACCTCGCGATGGCCGCCGCCGAGGAGTCCGGCGGACGGTTCGGCAAGGTCAGCGACGACCAGATCCTCGCTGCCCAGCGCGATCTCGCGTCGCGTGACGGCGTGTTCGTGGAGCCGGCCTCGGCCGCCGGGGTCGCCGGCCTGCTCGTGGAGCACGCCGAGGGTGCCGACCTGCGCGGGCAGACCGTCGTCGTGACCGTCACCGGCCACGGCCTGAAGGACATCGACACCGCGTTGTCCACCTTCACCGAGCTGGTGGACGTGGTCGTCGACGCCGACGTCGATTCGGCCGCCCGGGCCGCCGGACTGGCATGAGCCTGCGCCCGTGAGCGGTTTCGTCACCGGCCCGGTCACCGTGGCGGTCCCGGCCACGAGTGCCAATCTCGGCCCGGGTTTCGACTGCCTCGGGCTGGCTCTGGACCTGCACGACCTGCTCACCGGCGAGGTGGTCGACGCCGGCCTGGTCGTCGAAGTGAGCGGAGAGGGAGCAGCGACGCACCCACGCGACGACCGGCACCTGGTGGTCCGCGCGATGCGCACTGCGTTCGAGGCGCTCGACGTCACACCGCCCGGCCTGGTCCTGCGTGCGGTCAACCGGATCCCCCAGAGCCGCGGACTCGGATCGTCGTCGGCGGCGATCGTCGGCGGTCTGGCGCTGGCGCGTGCGCTGGTCGTCGGGGGAGCGAAGCTTCTCGACGACTCCGTGTTGTTGCGGCTGGCCACCCGGATCGAGGGCCATCCCGACAACGTGGCTCCCGCACTCCTGGGCGGCTTCGTGGTGTCGGGCCACGACGGCGCCGAGACCTGGGGTGTCCCGGCCCCGGTCGTGCCCGAGATCTCTGCGGTGGCGTTCGTGCCGCCCGGTGGGGTGAGCACCGAGGTGGCCCGAGGTCTGCTTCCCGACCAGGTGGCGCACGCGACCGCCGCAGCCAACAGCGGTCGGGCTGCTCTGCTCGTCGCTGCGCTGGGCGGCGCGACCGACCAGCTGTTCCGGGCCACCGAGGACTTCCTGCACCAGAGCTTCCGGGCGTCGGCGATGCCGGAGTCGCTCGCGCTGGTCGGATCGTTGCGTGCCGCCGGCTTGGCCGCGGTCGTGTCGGGGGCCGGTCCGACCGTGCTGGTGCTCACCGCCGACGACCCGGCTCCGCTGCTCGACCGGTGCCCGGCCGGCTGGACGTCGTACCGACTGGCCGTCGACCACGCCGGGGTCCGGACCGTGGCGTCCTGACCGGTCCCTGATGCTAGGGTGGGCGAAGCGTCCGGTGAGATCGCACACATCTCGATGACGGCGACACCCTGACGCACTCCTCCTGATCGGATTCCCGCCACCGGT
>DATAKN010000227.1:0-4235 GCA_036261595.1 Marmoricola sp. | reverse complement strand
GCATATGACTTTCACCGTCGGCGAAACGGTTGTTTATCCAAATCACGGGGCTGCGGTCATCGAGGACATCGAGATGCGGGCCATCAAGGGCGAGGAGAAGCAGTACCTCGTTCTGCGCATCGTGGCACAACAGGACCTCGTTGTCCGGGTGCCTGCATGCAACCTGGACCTCGTCGGGGTTCGCGACGTGGTCGACAAGGAAGGACTCGACCGGGTTTTCGACGTGCTGCGTGCGATCGTTCCCGACGAGCCCACCAACTGGTCGCGCCGCTACAAGGCCAACCTCGAGAAGCTGCACTCCGGTGACGTGATGAAGGTGGCCGAGGTCGTCCGCGACCTGTGGCGCCGCGAGCGTGACCGTGGCCTCTCGGCGGGCGAGAAGAGGATGCTGGCGAAGGCGCGCCAGATCCTGGTCTCCGAGCTGGCCCTGGCCGAGCACACCAACGAGGACAAGGCGGAGGCCATCCTCGACGAGGTGCTCGCCTCGTAGGCGCAGACCGCGAGTCAACGCGATGCCCCCGGCCCTTCGGCCGGGGGCATCTGCATTTCCGCCTCGTTCTAGGGTCATTCGCATGGACGAGGAACAGCCACTCGGGTGGGTCCCGGTCGAGGGCCGGGGATCGTTGCCGTTCGCGCTCGTGCACGGCGAGTCCCTGGTCGCCGCGGCGTCGTGGGCGCTCGGCGAGGCCGGGGTGGTCCTCTTCGACGCCTCGGTCACGTTCGACCAGGTACGCCGGTCCGGGCGCGCACTGGTGCTGCACGACCCTCTCTGCCCGTTGACGCCGGTGGACTTCCTGGTCGACGCGGTGACGCGTGGTGAGGAGACCGGCGCCGTCGTGGTCGGCTTCCGGCCGGTGACCGACACGGTCAAGCAGTCCGACGGAGTCCACCTGGGTGCCACCGTCGACCGGACCGCGCTGCGGGTGGTGACCTCTCCGGTCGTGGTGCCGGCGGCCGTGCTGGCGACCCTGGATCGCCTGGACACGGCGGATTTCCCTTCCCTGGTGGCGGATCTGGCGACGCAGGCCGAGATCGTCTGGCTCGAGGCGCCGCCGCTCTCCCGCCGGGTGCGCGACGAGGACGACCTCGCCGACCTCGAGGCGCTCAGTCGCGCGCAGGGCGCCGCGTCACCGTGACGGTGCGCTGAGCTCGATCAGCTCCTCGGCGAGGCGCAGGTCTTCGGCGAACGTGATCTTCAGATTGCGCCGCTCGCCCTCGACGGGGTGGATCGCCACGTCGGCGTACCGCTCGAGGCAGGCAGCGGTGTCGGTGCCGACGAAGCGATCCGCCTCCGCGGCGTCGTACGCCGTGAGCAGGGTGCGCGCCCCGAAGGCCTGTGGCGTCTGCACCGCGACCAGGTCGCCGGCGGCAACGGACCCGTCGGCGTTGCTGAGCCTGCCGGCGGGCACCGCGGGTACGGCCGCACCGTGCGCGGCCGCGACGTCGATGACCGTGCGGAAGAGCGCAGCGGATGCCAGCGGGCGGGCGGCGTCGTGGATCGCGACCACGTCGATCTCGCCGGCGTCGATGTCGGCGCGCAGGGCGCGCAGGGCGCGGTACTCGGAGTCGTGCCGCTCGGCGCCGCCGTCGACCAGCCAGACGTCGTGCGGGCCGAGGTACGGCGCGAGCGCTTCGGCCACCTCGTCGCGGTCCTCGGCCCGGACGACCACCACGACCCGGTACGCACCGTCGACGTCGAGCGCCGTACGGACGCTGTGCGCGAGCACGGGCCTCCCGTCCAGCGGCAGCAGCACCTTGTTGCGGTCGGCGCCGACCCGGCGACCGGACCCGGCCGCCAGCAGCACGATCGCAGCCCGCGCGCTCACAGGTGCGGCCGGACCATCCGGATCAGCACGCCCGAGACCAGCTCGTCGCGCTCCAGCGGAAGCATGTGCCCGGCGTCCGGTACGACGGTCAGCACCGCGCCCTCGATGGCGTCGGCGAGCTTGCGGGCATGGGCCGGAGGAGTGAGCACGTCGCGGGTGCCGACCAGCACGTGCGTCGGGATGCCGTCGAGCACCTTGAGCCCCTCGGCGCGGTCGTGCTCCATGCAGTCCTCGTAGAAGCCGACCATGGTGGCCGCCGAGGAGGTGATGATCCCTTCGACGGTGAGGGCGGCGTCGACCAGGCGCATCGGGTGGCCGAACAGGAAGCGGCGCACGATCCGGCGCTCGATGATCGGCGCACGGCGGCGGGCCCTCTTGCTCAGCGTGGCCGAGCGCAGGGCGAGCATGCGCGGGATCTGCGCCCGCAGGAACGAGCCCATCTCCGGCAGACCCAGCGTGACGGTGCTCAGGTCGCCGGAGGAGGTGGCGACGAACGCCGCGCCGACGACGCGCTCGAACAGCTCGGGCCGGTGGCCGGCGAGCGCCATGATCGTCATGCCGCCGATCGAGTGACCGGCCAGCACGAGCTTGCCCTGGGGCGCGTGGGCGTCGATGACGTCGGACATGTCGCGGGCCAGGTTGTCGATCGTGCAGGCGCGGCGCGGTGACTCCTGCGAGCGGCCGTGACCGCGGTGGTCCCAGCTCACGATGCGGATGCCGTGCCCGAACTCCCGCAGCAGGTCGCGCACCTGGTAGTGCCAGTCCTCCTGGTTCAGCGTCCAGCAGTGCGCGAGCACCACGCTCAGAGGGGCGTTCTCGGGGCCATAGGTGCGGACGTCGAGCTCGAGTCCGTCGAAGGTCCTCATGCGGTTAGTGTGCCCGGCGGTAACAGCAACCTGCCGGGAGTGTGACCCAGGCGACACCGGTCGCTCACCCGAGGTGTCCGGGTCGCGTGACCAGGGCGGTGGCGACCGCCGCCAGGCCCTCGCCGCGTCCGGTGAGGCCCAGCCCGTCGGTCGTGGTCGCCGAGATCGTCACGGCGATCCCGTGGCGTTGGCGGACCGCGTCCTCGGCCTCGGTACGCCGGGATCCCAGGCGCGGGCGGTTCCCGATCAGCTGCACCGCCACGTTGACCACCGACCACCCCGCCTCGCCCACGCGGCGCAACGTCTCGGCCAGCAGGTCGTTGCTGTCGGCCCCCGCCCACGCGGGGTCCGAGCTGCCGAAGTTGCTGCCCAGGTCGCCCAGACCGGTGGCCGACAGCAGCGCGTCGCAGACGGCGTGGAGCACCACGTCGCCGTCGGAGTGGCCCTCCGGCCCCGCGGTCTCCTCGGGCCAGTCCAGGCCGGCGATCCGCATCGGGCGTCCCTCCGCCAGGCGGTGTACGTCCGTGCCGATGCCGATCCGCAGGTCCACCCGACGATCATGCCGCACCGGCCGGGCGCCTCGAGAGGCCGTCACCGAATCGTCAGGAAGGACGGCGCGGAGTCGGAGGCCGATGCGCCACGATGGGGCCGTGAGACGAGACCGGACGGCGGCGTACCTGGTGCTGGCAGGCGTCCTCACCGGTGCCGCCGGCGCGGTCACGAGCCAGGCCACGGTCTGGGCGCTGCGCGCGACCGACTCGCCGGTCGTCGCCGTGGCGAGTGCGGTGCGCGACCTGACTCCGGGTCCGCTCGCGCTCCGGTTGATCGACGTGGTCGGACATCTGGACAAGCCGCTGCTGATCACGGGCACGCTGACCTTCCTGCTGCTGCTCTGCGGCGCCGTGGGTCTGCTGAGCCGCCGGCACCCGCTGCTGCCCGACGTCGTGTTCTTCGCCCTCGCGATCATCGGGTTGTGGGCGGTCGTCCGGCTCCAGGACTCCGGCATCGCCTCCGGTCTCGCCGTGGTGGTCGGACTGGTGACCTGGATCGTGACGCTGCGCTTCCTCACCGCGCCGTTCCTCGGCACCCAGGTGGTTTCCTCCGGTGCCGGCGCTGGTGTGGTGTCGCCGGAGTCGCGGCGGACGTTCCTGTTGCGCGCGGGCGGCACGACGGCGGCCGTGCTGGTCGCCGGAGCGGCGGGCCGGATCGCCAGCAGCGGCCGGCGACGCGTCGAGCAGGCCCGCAAGCTGCTGCGGTTGCCGGTGCACCACGGCGTCGTACCGGACGGCGCCAACGTCGGCGTCCCGGGCATCACGCCCTGGCGGACCTCCAACGACGCGTTCTACCTGATCCACACCGCGCTGGCACCTCCGACGGTGTCGCCGAACGACTGGCGGCTGCGGATCCACGGCATGGTCGACCGCGAACGCACCTACACCTACGACGACCTGGTCCGCCGGCAGCTCACCGAGGCCTGGGTCACGCTGTGCTGCGTGTCCAACGAGGTCGGCGGCGACCTGATCGGCAACGCCTACTGGTCCGG
>DATAKN010000226.1:0-11572 GCA_036261595.1 Marmoricola sp. | reverse complement strand
TCGGACCATGACCCGCGTGCTGAGCATCGTCCTGGCCGGTGGCGAAGGTAAGCGGCTGCTGCCGCTGACGCTGGACCGGGCCAAGCCCGCGGTGCCGTTCGGCGGGTCCTACCGGCTGATCGACTTCGCGCTGTCCAACCTGGCCAACGCCGGCTACCTCAACATCGCCGTGCTCACCCAGTACAAGTCGCACTCGCTGGACCGGCACATCGCCCAGACCTGGCGGCTCTCGACCCTGCTGGGCAACTTCGTCGCCCCGGTGCCGGCGCAGCAGCGCCGCGGGCCGAACTGGTACCTCGGCAGCGCCGACGCGATCTACCAGTCGATGAACCTCATCAACGACGCGCGACCCGAGTACATCGTGGTGTTCGGCGCGGACCACGTGTACCGGATGGACGCCTCGCAGATGGTCGAGGCGCACATCGCCTCCGGTGCCGGAGTCACGGTCGCGGGCATCCGGGTTCCGCGCCGGGACGCCTGGCAGTTCGGCGTGATCAAGACCGGCGACGACGGGGTCACGATCGAGGAGTTCCTGGAGAAGCCCGCCGACCCGCCGGGACTCGTCGACTCCCCGGAGGAGTCGTTCGCGTCGATGGGCAACTACGTCTTCACCGCCGACGTGCTCGTCGACGCGCTGGAGCGCGACGCCGCCAACCCGACCTCGCGCAAGGACATGGGCGGGGACATCATCCCGATGCTGGTCGGCGAGCAGAAGGCCTGCGTCTACGACTTCAAGCGCAACGAGGTGCCCGGTGCGATGGACCGCGACCGCGACTACTGGCGCGACGTCGGGACCCTGGACAGCTACCACGAGGCGCACCTCGACCTGGTGTCCGCGCTGCCGATCTTCAACCTCTACAACACCGAGTGGCCGATCTTCACCTCCCACCCGCAGCTCCCCGGGGCGAAGTTCGTCGCCGGCGCGACCGTGCGCGACTCGATCGTGTGCACCGGCTCGATCGTGTCCGGCGCCGAGGTGGAAACGTCCGTGATCGGCACGCACACGATGGTCCACGACGGAGCCACCGTCGAGCGCAGCGTGCTGCTCGACAACGTGGACATCGGGCGAGGTGCGGTGATCCGCAACGCCATCATCGACAAGAGCGTGACCGTGCCCGACGGCGCGATGATCGGCGTGGACCACGACGAGGACCGGCGTCGCGGGTTCACCGTGAGCGAGGGCGGCGTCACGGTGCTCGGCAAGGGCCAGATCGTCCCGGACTGAGCGCGTGCGTTCGGGCAGTCAGCGGCCGAGGCCGCGCATGCGCAGCGCTGCCTGGGTGCGGTCGCGAACCTGCAGCTTGGCCAGGACGCTGGAGACGTGATTCTGCACGGTCTTCAGGCTGAGCCCCAGCGTCCGGGCGATCTCGGCGTTGCTGCGCCCGTCGGCGACCAGCGCCAGCACCTCGGACTCGCGGGGGGTCAGCTCACCGACCCGCCGGTCACCCGACAGGACCCGGTGGGCGGCACCGGCGCCGAACACGATGCCGCCGCCGGCCACGGTGCGCAGAGCAGCGAGCACCTCCTCCTGGACGGCGCCCTTGAGCAGGTAGCCCCGCGCGCCCACCCCCAGGGCCGCCGTCACGGTGTCGTCGTCGTCGACCATGGTCAGCACGAGCACGGCGGGTGCGGGGGTCCGGGCGACGATCCGCCGGATCGCCTCCAGGCCCGGCAGCCCTGGCAGGTTGAGGTCCATCAGGACGACGTCCGGATCGAGCTCGAGCGACCGTCGTACAGCGGTCTCACCGTCGCCGACGGCGTCCACGACGACGACGTCCTCGACCGTGGCGAGCAGGCCGGCGAGCCCGTCGCGGAACAACGGGTGGTCGTCGACCACCAGGACCCGGATCATCGCCGGGCCCCGCGGTCCAGGGGAAGACGTGCAGTGACGCGCGTCCCCGTGCCGGGGGTCGCGGTCAGGTCGAAGGAGCCCCCGATCTCCTCCGCCCGACTACGCATCGACCCGAGCCCGACGCCTTCCGCGCGGGGCGTGACGACGCCGACGCCGTCGTCGCCCACCTCGACGAGGAGCTCGCTGTTCGACTGCCGCAGACGTACGCACGCGGTTCGGGCGGCGGCGTGCCGAGTGACGTTGCTGAGCGCCTCCTGGACGATCCGGTACGCCGCGACCTCGGTGGCCGCGGGCAGACGGGGAAGGTCGTCGGCCTCGATCGTGACCGGCACGTCCATCTGGGCGCCGAGCTGACGGACCGCCTCGACGAGGCCCAGGTCGTCGACGGCCGCTGGACGAAGGCCCTCCACGATCCGGCGCACATCCAGGACGGTCGCCTGGATTCCCGTGCGCAGGGCGAGCAGATCGCGGTCGGCATGGCTGTCGCTCACGCGGTTGCGCACGGTGTCCACCTGGAGCGTGAGTCCGGCCAGCGCGGGACCGAGGCCGTCGTGGAGGTCTCGTCGAAGGCGTCTGCGTTCCTCCTCGCGGGCGAGGACCAGACGCTCGCGTGCGCCGCGCACGGTCTCGAGCAGCGCTGCGGCGTGTACGACGGTGCCGAGCTGTCGGGCGAGGTCGGCCAGCAGCGCCCGATCCCCTTCGCGCAACGGCCGCCGGGCCCATGACAGGACGCCGACCGGTTCGCCGTACGACGCCATCGGCAGCTCGTCGACCACCGACGGCCGGGGCCCACGCTCCGCGAGCGTGCGACCGTCCGGAGCGGTGATCGCGACGTACGGGAGGTCGAGCGCTCCCGCGACGTCCTCCACGAGCTCGGCGAGGAGCCCAGGCACGTCGGTGGCGTCGCCGAGACGCCGAGCCGTCGCCGCGAGCACCTGGGCCGGCTGTGCCCACTGGCCGTAGGTGAGCCGGTTCGCCGCGGCCTGGAGGGCCTCGCGCAGCGGCGCGAAGCTCACCGCCACCACGCCGGCAGCGAGCCAGGGCAGCCAGCTGGCGCCTTCCTGGCGGACCATCGCGCCGACCCCGCCCACGACCAGGCCGTACAGGGCGGCGATCGTCAGCCAGAGCGCACCGTAGGTCACGGATCGGTTCACCGCGAGCTGGATGTCGTAGAGCCGGCGCTGGAGGACCGCGATGCCGATCGCGACGGGCAGCGGGATCGTCACGACTCCGAAGAGCCACGGCCCGGCGGCGTCCCACGCGCTCGAGACCAAGCCCCCGATCGGCGGCAGGAACGCGAGCGCGAACACCAGGGTCTGCTGACGAGTGAGGGCGCCACCACGTCGGTAGCCATGGACGAGGACGGCGACGGCGAGGCCGATCGCGGTGGCGCCGAGGAGCAGGTTCAGGCCCTCGAGGACGTTGACCGCCTGGCCGAGCACGCCGGGCGCACCGATCGGGCTGGACACCTGGCCGACCCGGAGATCAGTGAGCCGAGGTGCGAACAGGGTGGTGACGGCGAACGAGGCGATCGTGGTGAGCGACACCCGCTCGGCGAGCCGGTGCAGCGGGGTGACACCGCGCGCGCCGTCGGGGAAGCGCAGGGGCAGCCAGAGCACGGCGACGAGCCACGACAGCCCGCGCAGGAACGAACCGATCACGGACCCGAGCGCCGCGACGCGGGCATCGGGGTGCTGGTGCAGAGTCTGGTACGACGTCGCCACGAGCGCCTGCCCGATCCCCCAGGCCGGGGCGATCGCAACGGCGATTCGGCCGATCGGGTGCTCGGGCCGGTGCCAGAGGATGAGCGCGCCGACCGCGGCGTACGCCACGACGACCGCAGCAACCGCCGCCTCGTTCCACCGGGCCGAGCCCGGGGACGAGGCGGCGATCGCGATTCCTTCACCGGCGACGGCGACGAGCGTCGCCAGGAGCGGCAGCGTCCTGGTCACAGGGTCAGCGTGGCGCATCGACGCGGTGTGCGGAACCGGCTCAGGCGTTCAGTCGGCGGGTCGCTCGCGTGGCGGGTGCGCCGCGGAGGAGAAGGACGCCCAACCCGACCCACCAGACCAGCTCGAGCATGCCGGTGGCGTTCTGGGCCAGCGGGGTGGCGATGATCCCGATCGCGCCGATCGCGACGCCGCCCCAGCCGACCCAGCGGACGTGGACGCGCTCGGCGAGAGCCGCGACACCCAGCGACAGGGCCATGGCGAGGCTGATCGCGACCTGGAGGTAGAAGCCGTAGTTGCGGATGTCGTTGATCGCCGCCACCGTGCCGATCGGGACGTCGTGGTGGGCTGCGTAGAGCGCTGCAGCACCCGGTGCGAAGCCGACCGCCAGCGTGGCAGCCGCGTACACGAGCCCGAACGCCAGGAAGGACTGGGCGGCGACTCGTCCGGTCTCGGTCTGCCGCCCGAAGAGTCGGGCGATCAGCACCAGGGCCGGCACCAGAACGATGAACCCCATCGCCTCGACGTACCCGCCGCCGAAGACCCGCGTCAGGTTCGCCGAGCCGTAGGTGTCCTGGAGCTTCGTCAGCGACGTGCCGTGGGAGACCACGACCTCCTGGCTGAAGCCGGCGAAGAGGACCACCACGTGGGCGAGGGCGAAGCCTCCCGCCCAGCGCCAGGGTCGTGGATCGGACGCGGGCTCTGTGGTGGGTGCGGTCCCGTGGGTGATGAGCTGGGTCATGTCGGCCTCCTGGAGGTGCAGCGTTGGGAGCACCAGCGTCCTGCCGTGGCGGCGCGTGCGGATCGGGCCGGCTCCCGGGAGGGCCGGGAAGAATTCCCGGCCGAACGCCGCGGTGTGCTGTCGAGCCGCCGGTTCCCGTCCGGCTGGGTAGCCTGTGGCCATGTCCGAGGCTCCGATCCGACGCGTCCGCCCTTCACGGTGGGAGCCGCTGACCGTCGGCATCGACATCGGCGGCACCAAGGTGATGGCCGGCGTCATCGACGGCACCGGCTCGGTGCTCGCGGTCGAGCAGCAACCGACGCTCGGGCACGACGTGCAGGCCGTCGAGGACACGATCGTCGAGCTGGTGCGGGGCTTCGCGCTCCGGTACGACGTCGCGGCGGTGGGCATCGGAGCCGCCGGGTTCGTCGACGCCACCCGCTCCGTGGTGATGTTCTCGCCGCACCTGGAGTGGCGCCGGGAGCCGTTGCGCGCCCGGGTCGCGGAGCGCCTTCGGGTGCCGGTGGTGGTCGACAACGACGCGAACGCAGCAGCGGTCGCCGAGGCGAAGTTCGGCGCCGGCCGGGGACACCGGTTCGTGCTCTGCGTGACGATGGGCACCGGCATCGGTGGTGCCCTGGTGCTGGACCAGCGCGTGTACCGGGGCGCGAACGGCATGGCCGGCGAGTTCGGCCACATGCAGGTCGTCCCGCAGGGCCACCGGTGCGAGTGCGGCAACCGGGGGTGCTGGGAGCAGTACGCCTCCGGCAACGCACTCGTCCGCGACGCACGCGAGCTGGTGCGTGCGGGCTCGCCCATGGCGCACTACCTCAGCCGGATCGTCGGTGGGGACGCCGATGCGCTGCAGGGTCCGCAGATCACGGACGCGGCACGGCAGGGCGACCCCCTCTCGATCGAGCTGCTGGGCGACGTCGGCAGCTGGCTGGGGGTCGGCCTGGCCGGCCTCACGGCTGCCTTCGACCCGCACTGCATCATCATCGGCGGGGGCCTGTCCGCGGCCGGCGAGCTGCTCGTCGCCCCGACCCGGCAGGCGTTCGCCCGGTCGCTGACCGGTCGTGGTCACCGCAACGAGCCGGTGATCACCGTCGCGGCGCTCGGCCCCCAGGCCGGCATGGTGGGCGCAGGCGACATGGCGCGGTCGGCGGCCCGCCGCTCCCGCAAGGTCCGCGTCCGTCGTACCCGCCAGCGCACACCCCGCCGTCTCCTCCGCGCCGAGCGCCCCTGACCCCCGAGACCGGTCAGCGCTCGACGAGGGTGGTCTCGTAGGCGTAGAGATCGGGTCGGTAGAGGTGGCTGCCGTACTCCACTGCCCGCCCGCTGTCGTCGAACGACGTGCGCTCCATGGTGAGGACCGGGTCGCCCTTCCGGCCGCCGAGCAGGCGTGCCTCCGCGGTCTCGGCCCGCCGGGCGCTGATCGTCTGGTGGGCCACGCGCAGGTGGATTCCCTGGGTGCGGAAGTGCTGGTAGAGACCGGTGGCGGTGAAGTCCACGGCGCCGAGGTCGCTGATCGACTCCGGTACGACGTTGCACATCACAGCGAGCGGCTGGCCGTCGACCGACCGGAGCCGGTCGAGCCGCCAGACCAGGTCACCCTCGCCGAGCCTCAGACGGGATGCGGCCGTCTCGTCGGCCTCGAGGAGCTCCAGGCCGAGCACCCGGGTCTCGAGCAGGTGGCCGCTGCGCGTGAGGTCGTCGTACAGGCTGGTCAGCTCGACCGTGCGCTTGATCGGCGGGTGCACCACCTGAGTGCCCACGCCGCGCTTGCGGACGACCATCCCCTTGTCGACCAGCAGCTGGATCGCCTGCCGCATCGTGGGCCGGGAGAGACCGAGCTCCTCGGCGAGCGCGACCTCGTTGGCGATCCGGTCCCCGGGCACGAGGATCCCGTCGACGATCGCCCGCTCCAGCTGCTCGGCGACCTGGTAGTACAGCGGCACCGGGCTGGAGCGGTTCACCACGACGTCCGGCAGCGGCATCCCTGCTCCTCTCAGCGCGAGGTCACAGATTAACGCAGCATGTCCATACGTACATATGTCTTGACAAAGCCTTGACGGGTTCACGTGTCCCGACCAGAATCGGCCCATGGTGGAGGTGAGGGAGTCCGGTACGACCGACGAACGGGTGGAACGGCTGCGGTCCAGGGTTGCCGGGGCGCCGATCAGCTGGGGCGTGTGCGAGGTGCCCGGATGGGGCCACCAGCTCGACGTGGCCCGCGTCCTGGGGGAGATGCGGGCCCTCGGCCTCACCGCCACGGAGTTCGGCCCAGCCGGCTTCCTGGAGGACGACCCTGCCGCGAAGGCTGCCCAGCTGGCGTCGTACGGGATGAAGGCCGTGGGAGGCTTCCTCCCCGTGCTGCTGCACGACGCCTCGCACGACCCGCTGCCAGAGGTGGACGACTTCCTCCACGGCTGTCTCGCGGCTGGGGCGGGCGTGGTGGTGCTCGCCGCCTTCACCGGCGTCGACGGGTACGACGCCCGCCCGGTGCTCGACGACGAGGGCTGGTCGGTGTTGCTCGCGAACCTCGACCGGATCACCGATCACGCTCAGGCACGCGGGGTGACCGCCTGCCTGCACCCGCACGTCGGCACGATGGTCGAGACGGGCGCCGAGACAGAGCGGGTGCTCTCCGGCTCGCGGGTCGGCCTCTGCGTCGACACCGGCCATCTGCTCGTCGGAGGAGCGGACCCGGTCGCCCTCACCGCGGCGCATCCCGAGCGCGTCGTCCATGCCCACCTCAAGGACGTCGACGCCCGCGTCGCGCAGAAGGTGCGCGACGGGTCCCTGACCTATGCCGAGGCGGTGCGCGCGGGCATGTACCTGCCGCTCGGGGACGGCGACGTCGACGTCGCCGCGATGGTGCGCACCCTCGAGGGTGCCGGCTACCGGGGGTGGTACGTCCTCGAGCAGGACGTGATGCTGGACGCCGTGCCCGACGGCGAGGGTCCCGTGGCGGACGTCCGCAGGAGCCTCGACTACCTGCTGCGAGTCGCCCGATGACCCACCCTGCTGCGGACCCGGTGACGCCCTTCGAGGTGATCACGATGGGGCGCGTGGGCGTCGACATCTATCCGCAGCAGATCGGCGTCCCGCTCGAGGAGGTCACGACCTTCGCCAAGTTCCTCGGCGGCAGCCCGACCAACGTCGCGGTCGCAGCGGCGCGCCACGGCCGCCGGGTCGCCGTGATCACCCGCACCGGCGCGGACCCCTTCGGCCGCTACGTGCACCAGGCGCTGCGTGGCTTCGGCGTCGACGACCGCTTCATCACGGACGTGGCCGATCTGCCCACGCCCGTGACCTTCTGCGAGATCTTCCCGCCCGACGACTTTCCGCTGTACTTCTACCGGCTGCCCACCGCACCCGACCTGCAGATCCACGCCGACGAGCTCGACCTCGACGCGATCGCAGCAGCCGACGTGTTCTGGGTGACCGGCACGGGCCTCTGCGAGGAGCCGTCCCGCTCCGCGACGATGGCAGCCCTCAAGGCGCGCGACGGCCACGGTACGACGATCCTCGACCTCGACTACCGGCCGATGTTCTGGTCCTCGCGGACGGAGGCGCACCAGCACATCCACGCCGCGGTCGAGCTCGTCGACGTCGCGGTCGGCAACCTGGACGAGTGCGAGACCGCCGTGGGCGAACGCGATCCGGATCGCGCGGCCGCGGCCCTGCTCGATGCGGGTGTCCGGCTGGCCGTCGTCAAGCAGGGCCCGGCCGGGGTGCTCGGCGCGCAGCGTGGAGAGTCGGTCGTGGTGCCACCCGTTCCGGTCGAGGTGGTCAACGGTCTCGGCGCCGGCGACGCGTTCGGCGGCGCGCTCTGCCATGGTCTGCTGGCCGGATGGGACGTCGAGCGGACGCTCCACTTCGCCAACGCAGCGGGGGCGATCGTGGCGGGCCGGCTGGCATGCGCCGACGCGATGCCGACCACGGCCGAGCTCGAGGCACTGCTCGGGGAGGCCTCGTGACCGTCCCGATCGGAGAGCTCGTCGACGTTCGGACCCGTGAGCCGGGACGGATCGGAACACTCGCGGCAGCACGCCCGGGGCCGGACTCCCTGACCGGCAGCACCGGCCGGTTGCTGCTCGTCGCCGCGGACCACCCGGCTCGTGGCGCCCTGCGCGCGGGCGCGGACGCCCTCGCGATGGCCGACCGCAAGACGCTGCTGGAGCGGATCGCCACCGCGCTCTCGCGCCCCGGGGTCGATGGGGTGCTGGGCACGCCGGACATCGTCGAGGACCTCCTGCTCATGGGTGTCCTCGACGCCAAGGTCGTGATCGGGTCGATGAACCGCGGCGGCCTGGCCGGCACCGCCTTCGAGATCGACGACCGCTTCACGGCGTACGACGCGGCCGCGATCCGGCGCATGGGCCTGCAGGGCGGCAAGATGCTGCTGCGGATCGACCCCGAGGACCGGGCGACCGCGCGGACGCTCGAGGCGTGCTCCCGGGCTGTCGGCGACCTCGCCGAGCAGGGCCTGATGGCCATGGTCGAGCCGTTCATCTGCCACCGGGTCGAGAGTCGGGTGCGCAACGACCTGACCGTCGACGCGGTCATCCGGTCGGCCACGGTCGCGGCCGGTCTCGGCTGGACCAGCGCCCACACCTGGCTGAAGCTCCCGGTGGTCGAGGAGATGGACGCCGTGCTCGCCGCGACCACGCTGCCCGTGCTGCTGCTCGGTGGGGAGGTCGCCGCGGACCAGGACACCCAGTTCGCCACCTGGCAGAAGGTGCTCGGGAATCCGCAGGTCAGGGGCATGGTGGTCGGCAGGGCCATGCTCTACCCGCCCGACGGTGACGTCGCAGCGGCCGTCGACGCTGTGGTGGGGATGATGGCATGAACGGATCCACCCAGCGCAGCCTGGTCGTCCGGGCCGGCGAGCGCGCCGGTGACGGAACCGAGCTCCGGATCACTCCCGAGGCCGCGGGATGGAGGTTCAGCGGGCTCGCCGTGCTGACCCTGGCACCCGGCGAGAGCCGTGCCTGGGCCACCGAGGAGTCCGAGACGCTGGTGCTTCCGCTCGAGGGCTCCTGCACGGTCAGGGACGGCGCCGAGACCATCGAGCTCGCGGGTCGCCGCGACGTCTTCAGCGGACCGACCGACTTCGCCTACGTCCCCCGGGACGCCGAGGTCACGATCTCGAGCGAGACCGGGGGCCGGTTCGCGCTGCCGTCAGCCCGGTGCGAGCATCGGCTGCCGCTGCGCCACCAGCCGGCCGACCGGGTCCCAGTCGAGCTGCGCGGCGCCGGCCGGGCGAGCCGCCAGGTCAACAACTTCTGCACGCCAGAGGCGTTCGACGCCGACGCGCTGATCGCCTGCGAGGTGCTCACACCGGGTGGCAACTGGTCGTCGTACCCGCCGCACAAGCACGACGAGGCCACCGACACCGAGACCGAGCTCGAGGAGATCTACTACTTCGAGGTGGCGCCCGGACCGGGCGGTCCGGGCCTGGCCTACCAGCGGGTCTACGCCAGCCCGGGTCACGACGTCGACGTGCTCGCCGAGGTGCGCAGTGGCGATGTGGTGCTGATCCCGCACGGGTGGCACGGCCCCTCGATGGCCGTTCCCGGCTACGACCTCTACTACCTCAACGTGATGGCCGGTCCCGGCCCGGAGCGCGCGTGGCGGATCAGTGACGACCCGGCGCACGCGTGGATCCGGGAGACCTGGGCCGGAGAGGATGTCGACCCGCGGCTGCCGTTCGGTGCGGCCGGTCGCGGCCAGGAGGAGGGGCGATGACGATCCGGCTGACCGTGGGGCAGGCCGTCGTACGGTTCCTGGCCAACCAGTGGACCGAGCGCGACGGCGTGGAGCAGCGGCTCGTCCCGGGTTGCTTCGGCATCTTCGGGCACGGCAACGTGGCCGGTCTCGGCCAAGCACTGCTGCAGGCCGCCGAGACGGGGGAGGACGACCTCACCTACTACCTGGCCCGCAACGAGCAGGCGATGGTGCACACCGCGTCGGGCTTCGCCAAGACCCGCAACCGGCTGCAGACGCTGGCCTGCGCGGCCTCGATCGGCCCCGGCTCGACGAACATGGTCACCGGCGCGGCGTTGGCGACCACCAACCGGCTCCCGGTGCTGCTGCTGCCCAGCGACTTCTTCGCCACCCGCGTCGCCAACCCGGTGCTGCAGGAGCTCGAGGACCCGCGCTCGTACGACGTGTCGGTGAACGACGCGCTCAAGCCGGTGTCGCGCTTCTGGGACCGCGTCAACCGTCCCGAGCAGCTGCCGTCGGCGCTGCTGGGGGCGATGCGCGTGCTCACCGATCCGGCCGAGACGGGCGCGGTGACCGTCTGCCTGCCGCAGGACGTGCAGGCCGAGGCGTTCGACTGGCCCGAGGAGCTCTTCGACCGCCGGGTCTGGCACGTACGCCGCCCGGCCCCAGACCCCGCGGAGCTCGAGCGGGCAGTCGCCGTGATCCGGTCCGCCCGACGGCCCCTGCTGGTGGCCGGCGGCGGTGTCGTGTACTCGGACGCGGCCCGGGCGCTGGTCCGGTTCGCCGAGGCGACCGGGGTGCCCGTCGCGGACACGCACGCCGGCAAGGGCGCGATCCCGTGGGACCACCCACAGGCCGTGGGCGGCGTCGGCTCCACCGGCACACCGGTGGCCAACCGGCTGGCCCGCGAGGCCGACGTCGTGATCGGTGTGGGCACCCGCTACAGCGACTTCACCACGGCCTCGCGCACGCAGTTCGCCCATCCCGACGTGCGCTTCGTGAACCTCAACGTCACCGGGTTCGACGCCACCAAGCTTGCGGCGGTCACCCTCGTGGCCGACGCCCGGGCCGGGCTGGAGGCACTGACCGGCGCGCTCGCCGGGTGGCGGGTCGACGAGGCGGTGGTCGCGTCGTACCAGGAGCAGATGGGCGACTGGAACGCCGAGGTCGACCGCGCCTTCCACCTCGGCCACGCGCCGCTGCCCGCGCAGACCGAGGTCCTCGGTGCCCTGCACGACGTGCTCGACCCCTCCGACGTGGTCGTCCAGGCCGCCGGCAGCCTTCCGGGCGACCTGCAGCTGCTGTGGCGTGCCCGCG
>DATAKN010000201.1:0-7885 GCA_036261595.1 Marmoricola sp. | reverse complement strand
CGGACGTCCTTGCGCCGGACCTCGTAGGCGTTGTGCAGGGTGGCGTTCTCCACCGTCGAGCCAGCCACCAAGACCTTCTCCATCACGCCGTACGGCGTGACCCGGCCGGTGCGCCCGGTGTTCACCTCGATCGAGAGCAGCTTGGTGTTGACCTCCTCGGGCGGGTACTTGAAGGCGATCGCCCACCGCGGCGCCCGGGACGTCGATCCGAGCCGGCGCTGCAGCGCCACCTCGTCGACCTTGATCACGACGCCGTCGATCTCGTGCTCGACGTCGTGGCGGTGCTCGCCGTAGTACTCGATGTACTCCAGCACCCGACCGAGGTCGGGAAGCACCTTGACCCGGTCACTGGTGGGCAGGCCCCAGGCCTTCAGAGCGGCGTACGACGCGGACTGCGCGACCGGCTCGAAGCCACGTCGAGCCCCGATGCCGTGGCAGACCATGTCGAGCGCGCGGGTCGCGGTGACCCGCGGATCCTTCTGCCGCAACGAACCGGCTGCCGCGTTGCGCGGGTTGGCGAACATCGGCTTGCCGGCGTCGGCCATCGCGCCGTTGAGCTTGTCGAAGGCCTCACTCGCGAGGAAGACCTCGCCGCGCACCTCGACCAGCTCCGGCACCGGGAACTCGTCGGTGCCGCGCAACGTGTGCGGGATCGAGTCGATCGTCTTGACGTTGGGCGTGACGTCCTCGCCGGTGCGGCCGTCGCCGCGGGTGAGCGCGCGGACCAGCCGGCCACGCTCGTAGAGCAGGTTGATCGCCAGACCGTCGACCTTGAGCTCGCACAGCAGTGCCGGCTTCTCCACGCCGTCGCGCGCCAAGCGCGCCTGCCAGGCCTCGAGCTCGGCGAAGGAGAACGCGTTGTCCAGGCTCTGCATCGGCTCGAGGTGGTCGACCGCGGTGAACTCCGTGGACACCGCCCCGCCGACCTTCTGCGTCGGGGAGTCCGGCGTGCGCAGCTGGGGGAACTGCTCCTCGAGCTCCTCCAGCCGCCGCATCCGCCGGTCGAAGTCGGCGTCGGAGAGGGTCGGGTCGTCGAGGACGTAGTAGCGGAACCGCGCCTCCTCGACCTGCTCGGCGAGCTGCTGGTGCTCGGTGCTCGCGGCGGCCAGGTCGGGATCGGCTTGGGTTTCGCTCACGCGCACATCCTGCCCTGTCCCGCCGACATCGGCCGACACCCATCTGCAGCCGCGCCGGCGCCGAAGCACCGGCGTCACCGGCTCTGGGAGAGGATGCCTGCATGGACCCGTCCGACCACGACCGCCTGCGGATCGGCCGCCTGCCGCGGACTCCGCGCGGCCTGGTCCTCATGCTGCACGGCGGCGCGGAGCGCGGTCTGCACGAGATCGACCAGCGCAGCCTCTCCTACCGCCGGGCGCTCTGGATGTCCGACAGCATCGCCGGACCGCTGGCGCGCGCGCAGGTGGGCACCGCGGTGCTGCGGTTCAAGGTGAAGGGCTGGAACGCCGGGCATGCGGACGGGCCCTCGCCGGTCGCCGATGCCCGCGAG
This sequence comes from Marmoricola sp., assembly GCA_036261595.1. Taxonomy (GTDB): domain Bacteria; phylum Actinomycetota; class Actinomycetes; order Propionibacteriales; family Nocardioidaceae; genus Marmoricola. The sequence goes on along the minus strand of DATAKN010000201.1, from coordinate 6,378 downwards.
GCGCTCGCGCGGCTGCGAGGCCAGCACCCGGACCTGCCGATCGTGCTGCTCGGGCACTCGATGGGTGGTCGCACGGCTGCATGGGTGGCCGACGAGCCCGGGGTCGTCGGCATCGTCGGGATCGCCCCGTGGTGGCCCGCGGACGACCCGGTGCGCCCGCTCGCCGGCAAGCACGTCGTCGGTGTCCACGGCCGGCGCGACCGGATCACCAGTGCGCGGGCGACCGAGCGCTACCTCGAGCGGGCCCGGGCGGTCGCCGGGTCGACCCGCTTCGTCGACATGGGTCCCCGCGGCCACTACATGCTCAGCGGCGTACGACGCTGGAACGCGGCCGCGATCCGGGAGTCCCTCGGCATCCTCGAGCGCCACGCCAGCACGTCGCCGCCCGGCCCCTGACCCAGGGTCCCCGAGCCGGAAAAAAGGTTCGAGAAAAATCCGTTGGGCGGGAATGGTGGACGTGCCTACCCTGTTGATGGAACGAAACGGTTTCGTTTCATCAACGTCGAAGGGTGGTGGTTGACCGGTGATGACCAAGCTCGCGCAGCACGTGCACCGCCCCCGGGTCGAGGGCGAGCGCGAGGACGAGATCCTCGACGCCACCGTGGAGCTGCTCATGGAGCACGGCTACGACCGGCTGACCATGGACTCCGTGGCCCGCAAGGCGCGGGCGAGCAAGGCGACGCTGTACCGCCGCTGGGAGACCAAGGCCAGTCTCGTGGTCGAGGCGCTGGTGCGCGCCAAGGAGTCTCCGCACCCCGTCGAGCACGACACCGGCAGCCTGCGGGGAGACCTGCTGCAGACCTTCTGCGGTCACGAAGGCCTCAGCGGCAACGCCACCGGCGTGATGGGCGCCGTCCTCACGGCGCTGAGCACCGACCCCGACTTCGCCGAGGAGTTCCGGGCGAAGTTCATCGCACCGAAGATCGAGCTGAGCCGGGCGATCTACGTCCGCGCGCAGGAACGCGGTGAGATCGCCGACGACCTCGACGTCGAGATGATCGCCCCCGCACTCGCCGGGATCTTGCTGCACCGCGCGTTCATCCTCGGTCTCGACCCCGACGACGCCACCATCGAGCGCGTCGTCGACCACGTGATCCTCCCCGCCGTACAGCACCCGTCGTGCGGCACGCAGGCCGGCACCCAGGCCCGCACCCCGAAGAAGCAGTCCAGGGCAACCACCCGTTGACCGGGCACGAGGCAAGGAAGACGACATGACCGACACGACCACGGCTGCGGTCGGCGCCCCCACCGAGGCGCCCCCCGGCAGTCACCGGCATCTGGGTTGGGCTCTGGTGCTCATCTGCGTCGCCCAGCTCATGGTGGTGCTGGACAGCACCATCGCCAACATCGCACTCCCCTTCATCCAGAAGGACCTCGACGTCTCGCAGGCCAACCTGCAGTGGGTCGTCACCGGCTACGCGCTGGCGTTCGGCGGACTGCTGCTCCTCGGCGGCCGCCTCGGAGACCTCTACGGACGCCGGCTGATCTTCATGAGCGGCGTCGCCCTGTTCGCGGTCGCCTCAGGCCTGGGTGGGCTCGCCCAGAACGAGCTCATGCTGCTCGCGTCCCGGGGACTCCAGGGCCTCGGCGCCGCGCTGGCCGCGCCCACCGCGCTCGCGCTGATCACCACGAACTTCCCGGCCGGTCCGTCGCGCAACCGCGCGTTCTCCGTGTACGCCGCGATGTCGGGCATCGGCGCAGCCGTCGGACTCGTGCTCGGCGGGTGGCTGACCGGTCTCACCCCGCACATCCTGGGCACCGATGTCGAGGGCTGGCGGCTGACCTTCCTGATCAACGTGCCGATCGGCCTGATCGCCGCCTGGGCGGCGCCCCGCGTGCTCGCGGAGTCCGAGACCCACCCCGGCGAGCTGGACCTGCCCGGTGCGATCAGCGGCACGCTCGGCCTTGTCTCGCTGGTCTACGGCATCTCCCGCGCCGGTGACCAGCGCTACGGCTGGGGTGACCCGTGGACGATCACGTTCATGGCCGTCGGCGTCGTGCTGCTGGCGCTGTTCATCGCGATCGAGCGGCGCGTGGAGCACCCGCTCCTGCCGCTGCGGATCCTGACCAACCGCACGCGGGCCACGGCGTTCGTCTCGATGATGATCGTGCCGGCCGCGATGTTCTCGATGTTCTACTTCCTCTCCCAGTTCGTGCAGAACGTGATGGGCTACAGCCCGCTCCACACCGGGTTCGCGTTCCTGCCGTTCAGCGTGGGGATCGTGTCCGGCGCGACGATCGCGTCGAAGCTGTCGAGCAAGATCGACCCGCGGTTCGTGGCCGGCACCGGCACCGCGCTGGCCGGCGTCGCGCTCCTGATGTTCTCCCGCCTGAGCATCAACGACTCCCCGAGCGCGATCATGGCCGCCGCGACCAACGGCGGTCACCTCGGCACCTCGGTGAGCTACTGGGCCGACCTGTTCCCGTTCATCGTGCTGATGGCGCTGGGCATGGGCCTGACCTTCGTGCCGATGACGCTGGCCGCCGTGCACCGGGTCGACCACCGCGACTCCGGCGTCGGCTCGGGCGTGCTGAACACCATGCAGCAGGTCGGCGGCGCGCTCGGCCTGGCCACCCTGTCCACGATCGCCGTGCACTCGATCCAGAACAAGGCCGCCTCGCTGTTCGACTCGATCCAGGCCTCGCTCCAGGGCTCGGGCGGTGCGCCGGACCCCGGCATGGTGGCGTCGCTGAAGAACGTGATCGGCGCCCAGGCCGCCTACACCCAGGGCGCGACCCACGCTTTCCTCACCGGGGCGTTCATGATCTGGGTCGGCAGCCTGATCGTGTGGATCTTCCTCGACGTCAAGCACGAGGAGATGGCGACCGACGAGGTCGCCGAAGGGGTCGTCGTGGCCTGACCCGGCCTCAGCCCCCAGCCAGCCGAGAGGCGCTGTCCCTGACCAGGGACAGCGCCTCTCGCGCGTACGACGCAGACGCACCGGCCAGCCCGCAGGCGGGGGTGAGCACCAGCCGGCCGGCGACCTCCTCGGGGTCGAAGCCGAGCATGTCGAGCAGTCGCAGGACCCGCTCGACGACCTGCTTCTCGGTCGGTCGCCGATCCGGGTCGGTCGCGGGCACGACTCCGAGGAACACGCGCTCGCCCTCGTCGAGGGCCGCACCCAGCGCGTCGTACCCGGCGGCTCCGAGGACCTCGAGGTCGATCGAGACCGAGCGGGCTCCCGCGCCGCGCAGCAGCCCGATCGGTACGTCGCCTGCGCAGCAGTGGGCCATCGGGGTCGCGCCGGCGTCACCGATCGCGGCGAACACCTGCTCCAGGGCCACCGACGCCTCCGGCGGGTGCACGCGCCGGTGCCGGCTGAAGCCGGAGGCGGTGGGCACCTTCCCGTCGAGCACGGCCGGCAGCGCGGGCTCGTCGACCTGGACGAGCAGCGAGACGCCCGGCACTCGACGGCGCAGGTCCGCCACGTGCGCCGTCAGCCCCTCCGCCAGCGCCTCGGCCACCTCACGCCGGGCGCCGTGGTCGGCCAGCAGCCGGTCGCCGCGCGGGCGCTCCACGGTGGCCGCGAGGGTCCACGGCCCCGCGACCTGCACCTTGAGCTCCCCCTCGAGTCCTTGAGTGTGCTCCTCGAGGGCGTCGAGGTCCTGGGCCAGCAGTGACCGGGCCCGCCGGTGGTCGACGCCGGGCGCGTCGGTGAGCCGCCAGCCGGCCGGCTGCAGGTCGAAGCCGAGGTCGGCCACGAGGCCCAGGGTGCGGCCGGTCATCGCCGCGATCGCACCGCGGGCCGGCAGCTCGGGCAGGTGCGGCAGGTCGGGCAGCTCGCCGAGCACGGTCCGCACGGCCTCGTGGATGTCGTCCCCGGGGAGGGAGCCGACCCCGGTCGCCACCGTCCGGCGCAGCCTCTCCTCGCTCACCCGCGCACCCTAGGGCATCTCTCCCCATCCCATTGCCTGCTGCGCGCCGCCATGCGCGGCGGCAGTGGATGGAGAGACATGCCCTAGCCGCACGCCTGGCACCATCCGCTGGCGGCACCGCACCGAACCACTCGCATGATCCGCCCCTCCCGATCCACCTTCAGCCATGCCCTCGCCGGAGTACTGGCGGCCTCCTTCGGGATGGCCGTGGCCCACCTCGTGGCCGCGGTGACCAATCCCGCCTCCTCCCCCGTGCTCGCGGTCGGCAGCACCGTCATCGACGCCACCCCGACCCCGGTGAAGGAGTGGGCGGTCCGGCACTTCGGCACGGCGGACAAGCCGGTCCTGATCGGCAGCGTGCTCGTGGTCACCCTGCTCGTCTCCGCGCTGGCCGGCGTCCTGGCCGGCCGGCGCCTGCGCGTCGGACTGGGGCTGCTCGGCATCCTGGTCGCCCTGGCCGCGGCCGCCGCCCTGCGCCGGCCGGACGCCACCGCCGGTGACGTCGTCCCTTCCCTGGTCGCCGCGGTGGGCGGCCTTCTCGCGCTGTGGTGGCTGGTGCACCCGCGGGACCCCTCTGCGGGGGCGCCTGAGGACACCACCGCAGAGCCCGGCGGGGCCGGAGGGTCCCGCCGGGCGTTCCTGGTCGGCTCCGGCGTGCTGCTGGCCGCCGGTGCAGCGGCCGCCGGAGCCGGCCAGTGGATCGTGCGGGCGCGCTCGCGGATCGCCGACATCGTGCTGCCGCGGCCCGCCACTCCACTCCCTGCCCTGCCGGCCGGGCTCGAGGCGCACTACCCCGGCATCTCGCCGTTCCGCACACCCAACGGGCGCTTCTACCGGGTCGACACCAAGCTCGCGGTGCCGATCGTCGACCACCACTCGTGGCGGCTGCACGTCGACGGCCTGGTCTCCCGGGACCTCTCGTTCAGCTACGACGACCTGCGCGACCTGGCCGTCGAGGAGCACGACATCACGCTCACCTGCGTCTCGAACACCGTCGGCGGCAAGCTCGTCGGGGCGGCCCGCTGGCTCGGCGTACCGGTGCGGACGCTGCTGGAGATGGCCGGGCCCGCGCCGCAGGCCGACCAGGTGCTCTCGACCGACGTCGACGGCTTCACGATCAGTACGCCGCTCGCCGCCCTCACCGACGGGCGGCCCGCCCTGGTGGCGATCGGGATGAACGGCGAGCCCCTGCCTCGGCAGCACGGCTTCCCCGCCCGGCTGGTGACGCCCGGGCTGTACGGCTTCGTCGGCGCGACCAAGTGGCTCTCCCGGCTCACCGTGACGACGTACGCCGACCACCGGGCGTACTGGACGCGTCGCGGCTGGGCCACCGACGCCCCGATCAAGATCTCCAGCCGGATCGACACGCCGCGGCCGCTGTCGAGCATCCCGGCCGGCCGGCACGCGATCGGCGGCGTCGCCTGGGCCCAGCACGACGGCGTCGCGAAGGTCGAGGTCCGCATCGACGGCGGAGCCTGGCAGGAGGCGGTGCTCGGTCCGGACGCCGGGATCGACTACTGGCGGCAGTGGTACCTGCCCTGGGAGGCCCGGCCGGGCAGCCACCAGCTCGCCGTCCGCGCCACCGGTCGCGACGGCACCGTGCAGACCGCCGTACGCGCCTCGTCCTTCCCCGCCGGCTCCAGTGGGATCCAGGAGGTGGTGGTGAACGTGACCTGAACCACGAGATCGGACCAATCCGCCCGGTGCGCGGCACCGAAGACCCAGTGAAGCCCCACCCACTCCCGATGGAAGGCACCTCCCATGACCACCTCCCACCTCCGCCGCACCGGCGCCCTCGCCGCGCTCACCCTGACCCTCGGCATGGGCCTCGCCGCCTGTGGCAACGGCGACAGCGGCTCCTCGGCCTCGGCCGACACCAAGGCGAGCGCCGGCAGCTCCGCGAGCGTGGCCGCCCCGGCGAACGCGGGCGCCGACACGTTCGGCCCGGGCTGCAAGCTGATCCCCTCGGACGGCAAGGGCTCGTTCAACGGCATGGCCACCGACCCGGTCGCCACCGCGGCGAGCAACAACCCGCTGCTGAAGACGCTGGTCACCGCGGTCGGCAAGGCCGGCCTCGTCGACACGCTGAACTCCGCCGACGCGCTCACCGTGTTCGCGCCGACCGACGACGCGTTCGCGAAGATCCCGTCGGACACCCTCAACGGCATCCTGGCGAACAAGAAGCAGCTGACCACGATCCTGACCCACCACGTGGTGGCCGGGAAGCTCTCGCCGGACCAGCTCGCCGGCACCCACAAGACGCTGGCCGGTGACACGATCACCGTGAAGGGCTCTGGCGACAACTTCACCGTCGGCAACGCCAAGGTGCTCTGCGGCAACATCCCGACCGCGAACGCCACGGTCTACGTCATCGACACGGTCCTGGTCCCCTGACCAGACTGGTCCCGACCGACAGCAGAGGAACACGACCGTGTCCCACCTGAGCCCCGTTCCCTCCGGCGACAGCCCGCCGGAGGGAACGGGCACGCCCGCAGATGCCCT
>DATAKN010000192.1:0-8587 GCA_036261595.1 Marmoricola sp. | reverse complement strand
ACTTCCGCTACCTGCTGATGCCGCGCCGCCTGCTCTCCTGACCACCACGTCGAAAGGCTGAGCATGGAGATCGGACTCGTCGGGCTCGGGAAGATGGGCGGCAACATGCGCACCCGGCTCCGCAACGCGGGCCACGAGGTGGTCGGCTTCGACCGCAACCCCGACGTCGCGGACGTCTCCTCGCTCGAGGACATGGTGGCCAAGCTGCCGAGCCCGAAGGTGGTCTGGGTGATGGTGCCGGCCGGTGCCCCGACCGACGACACGATCGTGGCGCTCGGCGATCTGCTCGGTGAGGGCGACCTGATCATCGACGGCGGCAACTCCCGCTGGACCGAGGACCTTCGCCACCACGAGATGCTCTCCAAGAAGGGCATCGGCTTCGTCGACTGCGGCGTCTCCGGTGGCGTGTGGGGCCTGGAGAACGGCTACGCCCTCATGTCCGGGGGCGATGCCGAGCACGTGGCGCTCGCCCAGCCGATCTTCGACGCGCTCAAGCCGGACGGTGAGTTCGGCTGGGTGCACGCCGGGTCCGTGGGTGCCGGTCACTTCTCCAAGATGGTGCACAACGGCATCGAGTACGCCCTGATGCAGGCCTACGCCGAGGGCTGGGAGCTGCTCGAGAAGGTCGACATGGTCGAGAACGTCACCGAGGTGTTCCGGTCCTGGCGCGAAGGCACCGTGATCCGCTCGTGGCTGCTCGACCTGCTGGTGGCTGCCCTCGACGAGCAGCCAGAGCTCGAGGGCATCCGCGGCTACGCCGACGACTCCGGCGAGGGCCGATGGACCGTCGAGGCCGGCATCGAGCACGCCGTCGCGACCCCCGCCATCACGGCCGCCCTGTACGCCCGGTTCGTCTCCCGCCAGGACGACAGCCCGGCGATGAAGGCGGTCGCCGCGATGCGCAACCAGTTCGGTGGCCACGCGCTGCACACCGCACCGCCGCCGGGCGGTGACGTCCCGCACAAGCAGTCCGAGCCGGCGCAGGCCCCCGAGGCCGAGGCCGCCGGCGCCAGCGACGGCCCGAAGCCGTCAGAGAGCTAGAAGCCGGGTCGTGTACGTCGCCCACCTGTCGCTGCACGACTTCCGGTCCTATCCCTCGGTCGAGGTGGAGATCGGGCCGGGCGTCACGTCGTTCGTCGGCCGCAACGGGCAGGGCAAGACCAATCTGGTCGAGGCGATCGACTACCTGTCCCGGCTGAGCTCGCACCGGGTCGCTGCCGACGCACCGCTGGTGCGCACCGGCGCCGACCAGGCCGTCGTGCGTGCGGCGGTGGTGCGTGACGAGCGCCGTGCGGTGCTGGAGATCGAGATCAACCCGGGCCGATCCAATCGCGCCCGGATCAACCGTTCCCCGCTGCCGAAGGCCCGCGAGCTGCTCGGGCTGGTCCGCACCGTGGTGTTCTCGCCGGAGGACCTCGCCCTGGTCAAGGGTGACCCGGCGGAGCGTCGCCGGTTCGCCGACGACCTGCTGGTCCAGGTCTCACCCCGGTACGCCGGCACCCGAGCCGACTACGACCGGGTCCTCAAGCAGCGCAACTCCCTGCTGAAGACTGCCGGGGCTGCACGTCGTGGCGGCTCCTCCGCCGAGTCGGCACTGTCCACGCTCGCGGTCTGGGACCAGCGGCTGGCCGAGCTCGGAGCCGAGATCATGCGCCGCCGCAGGCGACTCGTCGAGGACCTCACTCCCCTGGTCGGGAAGGCCTACGAGGCGGTCGCTCGGGGCGCGACCCGCGACGACGCGGTGGTCTCCTACCGTCCGTCGTTCGAGGTGCGGCCGGAGGAGAACGACTCGCTCGAGACACAGATCATGGGGGCGATCGAGGCGCGCCGCCGCGACGAGCTGGAGCGGGGGCTGAGCCTAATCGGTCCGCACCGTGACGAGCTGGTGCTCACGCTCGGCGACCTGCCGGTGAAGGGGTACGCCAGCCACGGGGAGTCGTGGTCGTTCGCGCTGGCGCTGCGGCTGGCGTCGTACGAACTGCTGCGCGCGACCGGCGACGACCCGGTCCTCATCCTCGACGACGTCTTCGCCGAGCTCGACGCGGGCCGTCGTGCCCAGCTCGCCGACCTGGTCGCCGACGCTGAGCAGGTGCTGATCACGGCCGCGGTGCCCGACGACGTACCCGTGCAGCTGCGCGGCCGGCGGTTCACGGTGGCCGACGGGCAGGTCGTCCCCGATGAGTGACGAGTCCTGGCCCGAGGACGCCCAGACCCAGGACGCCCAGACGCAGGCCGAGGAGCACGACGACCGCGGCCTCGATCTCGCCCGCAGCATCGCGCGTGGGCTCGCCGGCCGCACCGGCCCGGTGCGCAAACGGCTCCGCAACACCCGCCGAGCGGATCCGGTCTCCTCCTCCGCCCACCCCGACGACCGGGACCCGCAGACGCTGGGATCCACGCTCGGCCGCCTCGTCGACGCCCAGGGTTGGGACACCGAGCTCCGGGTGCACGGCGTGTTCACGCGGTGGGCATCCGTCGTCGGGGCCGAGGTCGCTGCCCACGTGACGCCCGAGTCGTACGCCGACGGTCGGCTCCTGGTCCGCACCGACTCCACCGCCTGGGCGACCCAGGTCAAGCTGCTGGCCGCCAACCTGGTTCACCGCCTGAACCAGGATCTCGGGGACGGCACCGTCGAGGTGATCGACGTGCTCGGCCCGCACACGCCGCGCTGGACCTCGGGCCGGTTCCGGGTCAAGGGCCGCGGACCGAGGGACACCTACGGCTGAGGGTCCGAACTCCTCCTCCGACGTACAGGGACCCGTCGATACCCCTGAAACGGGGCTGGAGAGCCGCTCTGAAGCCTCTGCGAGCCGATTTTCGGACGTGGATGTCCCCAGTTCGGCAGCGGTACCCGTGATTCCAGGCCCGTGAAGGGTAGACTGACCGATGGTCGTCCAGAGCTGCGCGCCAGCAGCGGCGCAGCAGTGACGACCCTTTCTGTGTCGTGACTCATCTGAAGAGGAAGCCTTACGTGGCCGACGAAAACACCTTCGGTTCGACCGTCGAAGAGGGCAAGTACGACGCCAGCGCCATCCAGGTGCTCGAGGGACTCGAAGCGGTCCGCAAGCGACCCGGCATGTACATCGGCTCCACCGGTGAACGAGGCCTGCACCACCTGATCTGGGAGGTGGTCGACAACTCGGTCGACGAGGCGCTCGCCGGGCACTGCGACCGGATCGTGCTCACCCTGCTCGAGGACGGCGGGATCCAGGTCGACGACAACGGCCGCGGCATCCCCACCGACATCCACCCGACCGAGGGCATCCCGGCGGTCACGATGGCGCTGACCATGCTGCACGCGGGTGGGAAGTTCGGCGGTGGTGGCTACAAGGTCTCCGGCGGTCTGCACGGCGTCGGCATCTCGGTGGTCAACGCCCTGTCGAGCCGGGTGGTCGTCGAGGTGAAGAACCGCGGCCACCTCTGGCGCCAGACCTTCACGCTCGGCGTACCGGACGGCGATCTGGAGGACGTGCGCGAGATGGAGCCGGGCGAGCGCACCGGCACCAGGATCACGTTCTATGCCTCCGACGAGATCTTCGAGACCACCGAGTACAACCTCGAGACGATCCTGCAGCGGATCCGGGAGATGGCCTTTCTGAACAAGGGCCTGGAGATCGTCGTACGCGACGAACGCCCGGTCGCCGAGGAGGTGCGTGAGGTCCTGCACGACCCGCTCCAGGAGGACTCCGGCGCCAGCCAGGAGCTGGTCGACGACGCCGCGACGGCGGGCGGGGTCTTCGAGCGCCGCTTCAAGTACGACCGGGGACTGGTCGACTACGTCGAGTACCTCAACCGTCGCAAGGACAAGGCCAACCCCACGGTGATCAGCTTCGAGGCGGAGACGCCCGAAGGGATCGAGAACCACATGAGTCTCGAGCTGGCCATGCAGTGGAACACCTCCTACACCGAGTCGGTGCACACCTTCGCCAACACGATCAACACTCACGAGGGCGGCACGCACGAGGAGGGCTTCCGGGCCGCGCTGACCTCGCTGGTGAACAACTGGGGCGAGGAGTGGGGCCTGATCAAGAAGCGCGAGGACCGGGTCTCGGGCGACGACATCCGCGAGGGCCTCACCGCGATCATCTCGATCAAGCTCGGTGAACCGCAGTTCGAGGGCCAGACCAAGACCAAGCTCGGCAACACCGAGGCCAAGGGCTTCGTCCAGCGGGTGGTCAACGACCAGCTCGGTGCGTGGCTGGAGCAGAACCCCAACGAGGGCAAGGACATCATCCGCAAGGCGCAGGCGGCCGCATCCGCGCGCATGGCCGCGCGCAAGGCCCGCGACCTCGCCCGCAACCGCAAGGGTCTGCTCGGCGGGGGCGGCCTCCCGGGCAAGTTGGCCGACTGCCAGTCGACCAACCCGGAGGAGTGCGAGGTCTTCATCGTCGAGGGTGACTCGGCGGGCGGATCGGCCAAGTCCGGACGCGACCCGCGGATCCAGGCGATCCTGCCGATCCGCGGCAAGATCCTCAACGTCGAGAAGGCTCGGATCGACAAGGTCCTCGGCAACAACGAGGTGCAGGCGATCATCTCGGCGCTCGGCACCGGCATCCACGACGAGTTCGACCTCGACAAGCTGCGTTACCACAAGATCGTGCTGATGGCCGACGCCGACGTGGACGGTCACCACATCAACACGCTGCTGCTCACGTTGTTGTTCCGGTTCATGCCGCAGCTGATCGAGAACGGCTACGTCTACATGGCCCAGCCGCCGCTGTACCGGCTGCGCTGGAACAAGCCGCACGAGCACGAGTTCGTCTACTCCGACGCCGAGCGCGACGCGCTGATGAAGGCGGGTCTCGAGGCCGGCAAGAAGCTCCCCCGGGAGAACCCCGTCCAGCGCTACAAGGGTCTGGGCGAGATGAACGCCGACGAGCTGTGGGAGACCACGATGGACCCCGAGCAGCGCCTGCTGCTCAAGGTGACGCTGGAGAACGCCGCGCTCGCCGACGAGACCTTCTCGGTCCTCATGGGTGAGGACGTCGAGCAGCGTCGGTCGTTCATCCAGCGCAACGCGAAAGACGTGAGGTTCCTCGACATCTGATGAGCGCCGTGATCCGCACGCCCTGGCTGCGTTGTCGTCGCTCGACGTCCGCTCCGCTGCGCTCCGCCGAAGGACGCCTTCGCTCCTCCGCCTTGCCAGCCCGCACGCCTCACAACGCTCATCGCTTCGAGCTCCAAGAAGGAAGTAAGAAAGCATGACCGAGACCCCCACCGACGACACTCCGCAGCGACCCGGCGGCCGCATCGAGGACGTCGAGCTCCGCACGTCGATGGAGCGCAGCTACATCGACTACGCCATGGCCGTGATCGTCGGGCGTGCGCTGCCCGACGTACGCGACGGGCTCAAGCCGGTCCACCGGCGCGTGCTCTACGCGATGTACGACGGGGGCTACCGGCCCGACCGAGGCTTCTCCAAGTGCAGCCGCGTCGTCGGGGACGTCATGGGTCAGTACCACCCGCACGGCGACAGCGCCATCTACGACACCCTCGTCCGCCTCGCCCAGCCGTGGGTCATGCGCGCGCCGCTGATCAACGGTCAGGGCAACTTCGGCTCGCCGGGCAACGACCCGGCAGCGGCGATGCGGTACACCGAGTGCCGGATGGCGCCGCTGGCGATGGAGATGGTCCGCGGGATCGACGAGGAGACCGTCGACTTCCAGCCCAACTACGACGGCCGCTCCCAGGAGCCGACGATCCTGCCCAGCCGGTTCCCCAACCTGCTGGTCAACGGCTCGGCCGGTATCGCGGTCGGCATGGCGACGAACATTCCACCGCACAACCTGCGGGAGGTCGCTGAGGGCGCGAAGTGGGCGCTCGAGCACCCCGACGCCACCCGCGAGGAGCTGCAGGACGCGCTGATCGAGAGGATCAAGGGCCCCGACTTCCCCAACGCCGCCCTGATCGTCGGCCGCAACGGCATCGAGCAGACCTACCGCACCGGCCGGGGTTCGATCACCCAGCGCGCGGTCATCGAGATCGACGAGGACGCCAAGGGCCGCACCTGCCTGGTGATCACCGAGCTGCCCTACATGGTCAACCCGGACAACCTGGCGCTGAAGATCGCCGAGCTGGCCGACTCCGGCAAGGTCCAGGGCATCGCCGACGTCCGCGACGACACCTCGTCGCGCACCGGGCAGCGCCTGGTGGTCGTGCTCAAGCGGGATGCGGTCGCCCGGGTCGTGCTCAACAACCTGCTCAAGCACACCGAGCTGCAGACCAACTTCAGTGCGAACATGCTCGCGCTGGTGGACGGCGTGCCGCGCACGCTGACCGTCGACCAGTTCATCAGCCACTGGGTCGAGCACCAGATCGAGGTCATCCGCCGGCGCACGGAGTACCGCCTGCGACGGGCCGAGGAACGCGCTCACATCCTGCGCGCGCTGGTCAAGGCGCTGGACATGCTCGACGAGGTGATCGCGCTGATCCGGCGCTCGCCCGACGTCGCGGAGGCCCGTCAGGGCCTGATGGAGCTCCTCGACATCGACGAGATCCAGGCCACCGCGATCCTCGACATGCAGCTGCGGGCGCTGGCTGCCCTCCAGCGGCAGAAGACGATCGACGAGCTGGCCGAGATCGAGCTGACGATCGCCGACCTGCAGGACATCCTCGCCAACGTCGGCCGGCAGCGCTCGATCGTGGCCGAGGAGCTCGACGAGATCGTCGACAAGTACGGCAACGACCGGCGTACGCAGATCATCGCGGCGGACGGCGACCTCTCGATGGAGGACCTGATCCCCGACGAGGATCTCGTCGTGTCGATCACCCGTGGCGGATACGCCAAGCGCACCCGCGCCGACCAGTACCGCAGCCAGAAGCGGGGTGGCAAGGGTGTGCGCGGCGCGACTCTCCGGGGCGACGACGTGGTGGACCACTTCATCGCCACCACCAACCACCATTGGCTGCTGTTCTTCACCACCGCCGGCCGGGTCTACCGCACCAAGGCCTACAACCTCCCGGAGGCGTCGCGCGACGCCAAGGGTGGGCACGTGGCCGGGTTGTTGTCGTTCCAGCCCGACGAGAGCATCGCCCAGGTGCTGGCGATCCGGGACTACGACCAGGCGCCGTACCTGGTGCTGGCGACCCGCAACGGCCTGGTGAAGAAGACCCGTCTCGGGGACTACAACAGCCCGCGGCAGGCCGGCGTGATCGCGATCAACTTCCGCGAGGAGGACGACGAGCTGATCGGGGCCGAGCTGGTCAATGGCGACGACGACATCCTGTTGGTCTCCCGGAAGGGCCAGTCGATCCGGTTCACCGCCGACGACTCCCAGCTGCGCCCGATGGGCCGGGCCACCTCCGGCGTCCAGGGCATGAAGTTCCGCGACGGTGACTCGCTGCTCTCGATGTCGGTGATCCGGGCCGAGCACGTGGCCCGCGAGGACGAGGACGAGGACGCGGGCGACGCCAAGGTGCAGTACGTCTTCACGATCACCGACGGTGGGTTCGCCAAGCGCACCAGAATCTCGGAGTACCGCCGGCAGTCTCGTGGAGGCATCGGCATCCGGGCGATGTCGCTGGCCAACGAGGAGCGCGGCAACCTGGTCGGCGCGTTCATCGTCGAGGAGGGCGACGAGATCCTCTCGATCACGTCCGGGGGCCAGGTCGTGCGCTCCCCGATCAATGCCGACTTCCGGGCGACCGGGCGGTCGACCATGGGCGTGAAGTTCGTGACGCCCAAGAACGGCGACAGCGTGGCCGTGGTCGCGCGCAGCGTCGAGAAGATCGTCGAGGAGGCCGCCGACGAGGCTCTCGAGGAGGCCGGCCGCGAAGCAGCGAACGACGCCGTCGATCAGGTCGCAGCGGAGGTCGCAGACGGAGACATTCCGGGCGAGCTGGACTCGGATGCAACAATCGGAGACGGCCCTGCGTCTGAGCCCGAGGAGGACTGATGGCTGATCGTCAGGTCAGGGACGAGGTGGTCCTCCCGCCCCCGCCCGAGGAGCTGGTCCGCAAGCGCGACGCCGAGCGCGACGACCGACCGTCGGTGCAGGCGGCGGACTCCCGCCCGGCGTACGTCGGGTCGGCGGGGCGCGGCACCGTCCGCAAGGCACGGTTGCGGCTGGTGCAGGTGGAGCCGTGGTCGGTGATGAAGACGGCGTTCATGCTCTCGATCGCCGTCGGCATCGTCACCGTGGTCGCGGTCGGCATCGTCTGGGGTGTGCTCGGCGCCGCGGGCCTGTGGGACTCGATCAACTCCATCGTCCAGGACTCCATCGGCGACAGCTCCGGTTCGCCGTTCGAGATCCAGCAGTACCTGGGGACCTCTCGCGTGCTGGGCTTCACGATGATCGTCGCGGTCGCCGACGTCATCCTGATCACCGCGATCGCCACGCTCGGAGCCTTCCTCTACAACCTCGCTGCCGGCCTGCTCGGCGGCATCGAAGTCACCTTCGCCGAGGACAACTGAGGAGTTCCCGGGCCGTTTTGTTGCGGCTCCGGGCGATGGGGTAGCCTTCCCTCTCGGTCGTGCGGTTCCGCCGATCCACCCGGGCCTATAGCTCAGACGGTTAGAGCGCTTCCCTGATAAGGAAGAGGTCAGAGGTTCAAGTCCTCTTAGGCCCACTCGATCCACCCTGGGAGG
>DATAKN010000185.1:0-2069 GCA_036261595.1 Marmoricola sp. | reverse complement strand
GAAGTCGATCAGCCGGTAGGACCCGCCGAACGGCACCGCGGGCTTGGCCCGGTCCAGCGTCAGCGGCAGCAGCCGCTTACCTTCGCCACCGGCCAGGACGATGCTCAGCACGCGGGTCATGGTCCGACAGTAGCGAGGTTGCGGGGCCGGGGGGCACCGCTAGATTCGCAGCATGAGGCTGGCGATCCTGACCCGCGAGTACCCCCCGGACGTGTACGGCGGAGCCGGCGTCCACGTCGACTTCCTCGTCCGGGAGCTGCGCCGCCTCGTCGACGTCGACGTGCACTGCATGGGCGCGCCTCGGGAGGGCGCGACCGCACACTCGGAGGACGACCCGCGGCTGGCGGGGGCCAACCCGGCGCTGCGGATCCTCTCGACCGACCTGGAGATGACCGCCACCGTGGCCGGGGTCGACCTCGTGCACAGCCACACCTGGTACGCGAACATGGCCGGCCACTGGAGCAAGCTCCTCCACGACGTGCCGCACGTCGTGACCGCCCACTCCCTGGAGCCGCAACGGCCGTGGAAGGCCGAGCAGCTGGGCGGCGGCTACCGGCTGAGCTCGTGGGCCGAGCGCACGGCGTACGAGGCGGCCGACGCGGTGATCGCGGTGAGCCGGGGCATGCGTGACGACGTGCTGGCGGCGTACCCGGCGCTGGACGCCGACCGGGTGCACGTGATCCACAACGGGATCGACGCGGACTTCTACCGGCCCGACCCGGACACCGACGTCCTCGTGCGACTCGGTGTCGACCTGACCCGGCCGTACGTCGCGTTCGTGGGCCGGATCACCCGGCAGAAGGGTGTGCCGCACCTGTTGCGCGCCGGCCTGCTGATGGATCCGGAGATCCAGCTCGTCCTGCTCGCCGGCGCGGCGGACACCCCGGAGCTGAAGGCCGAGACCGACCAGCTGGTGGAGCAGCTCCGAGCCTCCCGCGGCGGGGTCTTCGTGGTGAGCGAGATGCTGCCGCGCACCGACGTGCGCCAGGTGCTCACCCACGCGCTGGCGTTCTGCTGCCCGTCGGTCTACGAGCCGCTGGGCATCGTGAACCTGGAGGCGATGGCCTGCGAGACCGCCGTGGTGGCGAGCCGGGTCGGCGGCATCCCCGAGGTCGTCGACGAGGGTCGCACCGGGCTGCTCGTCGACTACTCCCCCGACGACCCGGAGGGTTTCGAGCGCCGGTTCGCCGAGGCGGTCGACGCGCTCGCCGCAGATCCGGACCGGGCTCGCACGATGGGCCTCGCCGGACGCGCCCGAGCGGTCGAGGAGTTCGGCTGGGACGCGGTCGCGGCGCGCACCGTCGAGCTGTACCGGAGCCTGCAGCCGACGGCCTAGCCTTCCGTCCGTGCCTGTCTCGCTGAAGTACGCCGTCGTGGAGCGTGAGCGCCGCTACCTGGTCGCCGCCGTGCCGGAGGGCGTCACCACGACCCTGGACATCGTGGACCACTACGTCACCGGGACGCGGCTCCGGCTGCGCGAGGTCCGCGCGGCCGACGGGACCGTGACCCGCAAGCTGGGACACAAGGTCCGGCTGGGAGACGGTCCGGCCGCGGTCGCCTGCACGAACCTCTACCTCGACGACGACGAATGGGCCGTGCTGCGCGCGCTGCCGTGCCAGTCGCTGAGGAAGCGGCGGCACCTCGTGCACCGCGACGGCCTCGTCGTCGCGGTCGACGAGCACGAGGACGGCACCCTGGTCGCCGAGATCGACGACGGCGAGCACGCGGCGGGCGTCGTGCCCGACTGGCTGAACATCGTCCAGGACGTCAGTGACGACGAGGCCTGGACCGGCGCGGCGCTCGCGCGCTGAGCAAGCACGTCAGCAGGCTTCGGGGTTCACCAGCGGTCAACCTTCGAGCGCGGAGGCGACGATCGCCTGCGCCTCCTCCTGGATCCGGGCCAGGTGGTCGGGCCCCTTGAACGACTCGGCGTAGAGCTTGTAGACGTCCTCGGTGCCCGACGGCCGCGCGGCGAACCACCCGGCGTCGGTGACCACCTTGAGCCCGCCGATCGCGGCACCGTTGCCGGGGGCCGTCGTGAGCTTCGACGTGATCGGGTCACCCGCGAG
>DATAKN010000183.1:0-9248 GCA_036261595.1 Marmoricola sp. | reverse complement strand
TCGGCTTCGAGAGCCAGGGCTTCCTCGACGCGTGGGCACCGGTGTTCTTCTTCGCGATGATCTTCGCCATCGCCATGGACTACACAGTCTTCCTGCTCGCCTCGGCCAAGGAGCACTACGAGCACTCCGGCGACCCCAAGGACGCGATGGTCGGCTCCCTGGCCCACTCCGGGCGCGTCATCTTCGCCGCCGGTGCCGTCATGGTCGCGGTCTTCTTCACCTTCGCGCTCTCCGGCCCGCTACCGCCCAAGGAGATGGGCATCGTGCTCGGCGTCGCCGTCCTCCTCGATGCCTTCCTCGTACGCCTCGTGCTCCTGCCGGTCATGCTGCGCCTCACCGGCAAAGCCGCCTGGTGGTCACCGGCCTGGCTGCGCAAGGTGCTGCCGACCATCACCTTCTCGCACGGCTAAGCACCCCTCGACCGCCGCGACGTGCCCCCCCACGCCGCGGCACGTGGTCCGGACGCCCGCCCCCCATCGGCGTCCGGACCACACCCACCCGCATCACCGCGCACCACCTTCGTCCTTTCCTGCACCACCTCGAACCAAAGGAGCTCTCACCATGTGCCGAGCAGTCACCTGCAAAAAGTGCGGCAAGACCACCTGGGCCGGCTGCGGCCAACACGTCGACCAGGTCCTCGCCCGCGTCCCACGCGCCGACCGGTGCGCCGGCCACCCCCACGAGCCCGGAACCGGGTTCTTCAGCCGCCTCTTCGGAGGCAAGGCATGAACCTCGACCGCGCCGTTCTCCTCCTCGCCGGCACCATGACCCTGCTCAGCGCCCTGCTGGTGGCCCTCGTATCACCGTGGTGGCTGCTGCTGACCGCCTTCGTCGGGCTCAACCTCCTCCAGTCGTCCATCACCGGCTTCTGCCCCGCGGCCGTCATCTTCCGGCGGCTCGGCGTCAGCAACGGGTGCGCCTTCCGATGAGCGACGACAACGCTGACCACTGGGATGCTGTCTTCGCGTCGCGCGACCTCGACACGGTCTCGTGGTTCGAAGAGACGCCCACCCACTCCGTGGAGCTCCTGCGCCAACAGCCCGGCTCGGTGATCGACATCGGAGCCGGCGCGTCCAGGCTCCCTGACGCGCTCCTCGCCGAGGGCCGCGACGACATCACCGTGCTCGACATCTCCCACGAAGCGCTCGCAGTGACGCACAAACGTCTCGGCTCCACCGCGGGTCGGGTCGCCTACGTCGTCAGCGACGTCCTCGCCTGGGAGCCCGCGCGCACCTACGACGCCTGGCACGACCGCGCCGTACTCCACTTCCTCACAGAACCGGCACACCAAGCGGCCTACGTCGACCTGGCCGCCCGCACCCTCTCCCCCGGTGGCCTGCTGGTCCTGGCCACATTAGGCCCCGACGGACCCACGTCTTGCTCGGGCCTGCCGACGGCCCGCCACTCAGCCGACGACCTCGCCGCCCTTCTCACACCCGCCTTCACCCTCACCCATGCCGAAACGCGGACACACCGCACCCCCGCCGGCGCCGAGCAACAGTTCACCTGGGTCACAGCGCGGCACGACGACTAGTCGGCCCCGACGCGTGACCCTGCTGCTCGCCATCGCAGCCGGCGCGCTCAGCCTGGGCGCGCTCGGCGGCGGCGGCGGCTCCATCCTCGCCGTCCCGGTCCTGGTGTACCTGCTGGGCCAGGACGCCGCGCA
Source organism: Marmoricola sp. (assembly GCA_036261595.1). Lineage (GTDB taxonomy): Bacteria > Actinomycetota > Actinomycetes > Propionibacteriales > Nocardioidaceae > Marmoricola. The sequence goes on along the minus strand of DATAKN010000183.1, from coordinate 7,582 downwards.
GGCGACGACCGGTTCTCTGGTCGTCGTCGGCGTCACCTCACTGACCGGTGCCATCACCGCACAACGCGCAGGCAACGTGATGCTCGGCCGCGGCGTCACCCTTCGGACTCGTCGCGATCGGCGGCGCGGCCGCCGGCGCGAAGGCGTCAGCGCACGTGGCCGACTCCGTCCTGCTCGCTGCGTTCGCCGCCCTGATGCTGCTCGTCGGCGGACTGAACCAGCGGAAGACTTGCCCGCTGATTAGATGTCTGTCAACTTGGGTTCATGACGAAGCGGTCGATCGAGATCAGCACGTGCGCGCCGGACGCCCCGTCCGCGCCGGTCGCACCCCTCTCCTCCACCGACGCGGGCCAGGTCGCGCGAAGACTCAAGGCGCTTGCCGATCCCGTGCGCCTGCAGTTGGTTTCCCTCATCTCCGCCCACGAGAACGCCGAAGCCTGCGTGTGCGACCTCACCGGAGCCTTCGACCTCTCCGGGCCCACGATCTCCCATCACCTGAAGGTCCTGCGCGAGGCGGGGATCCTCACCTCCGAGCGTCGCGGAACCTGGGTCCACTACCGCGTCCAGGCGGACACCCTCGACACCCTCGTCGAGCAGGTGGACAACCTTCGCCGCTCGACGCGCACGCCCGCCCTGGTGTCGGCAGCCCCGTAGGACATCCCATCCTCGAGGCGCCGCGCCGGGTTGCGTCCTATGTCGAAGTCTGTCTATATTGATTGACGTCAAGACAGCGTGCCGTTGCTGCTGCTGATCCAGCCCGTCCGAGGAGATGTTCGTGCCGACCATCGAAGCGTCGACCCCGCCATGTGCTGTTTCCTCCGGAGCGTGCAGTCCGTGAGTCGACTCCAAGCTGGCTCGCTTCGAGGCGGACCTGCGCTGGCTGGGGCCCAAGGAGCCGAGGTCGTGCGATACAATTTGGCTCAGGAGCCCAGCGCCTTCGCCAATCGTCCCGTGATCGCCACGATGATGACCTCAGGGGGCTAGGACGTGCTGCCGATCGTGATGGTTGACGGGGTTGTCCGCCTCAGCGGGACCCGGCCGAGCCGCCAGGAGCTCGCCTGGGCGCGCCGAACGTCGCGTCGGCGGAAACCGCACCCGGATCTGCGATCAACGCCACCCCGCCCAGGCGTTCGCCGAGGTCGGCGTCGAGATCAGCCGCCACACCCCACGACCGGTGAACGACGAGCTGGTCAGCGCCGCGGACAATGTCGTCGTCCTCGGCAGCGAGCCGTCTTGGCTATCACGCCAAACGTCGACCTGGACCTGGGAGCTCGACGAGCCGTCCACACGAGGCATCAATGGCATCGCGCAGATGCGGCTGGTGCGCGACGGGATCGAGGTCCGTGTCCGTGACCCCGTCACGCGCACCGGCCTACCGCCGACCTGAGCCGATTCGCCCCTCCCCGCCCACCCCTCCCCCGCCGAGCGATCGGCCCCACCATCCTGGCCCACACAGTCCAGCCGCCCAAAGGAACACCCTCTCGTGATCGTCGTCGCCGTCCTGATCTTCCTCGCCACCTTGACGCTGGTGATCTGGCAACCCAAAGGTCTCGGTATCGGATGGAGCGCCCTTGGCGGCGCCGTCTTGGCCCTGGCCACCACTGTGGTCGGGCTCTCGGACGTACCCGTGGTCTGGGACATCGTCTGGAACGCGACTCTGGCCTTCGTCGCGATCGTGATCATCTCGCTGATCCTCGACGAGTCCGGCTTCTTCGAATGGGCCGCGCTGCACGTCGCCCGGTGGGGTCGCGGCAACGGGCGACTGCTCTTCGTGCTGATCGTCCTGCTCGGCGCAGCGATCGCTGCGGTCTTCGCCAACGACGGCGCCGCGCTGATCCTCACCCCGATCGTCATCCAGATGCTGTTCGCCCTGAACTTCTCGGCACGTTCCTCGCTCGCGTTCGTCATCGCCTGCGGGTTCATCGCCGACGCCGGCAGCCTCCCGCTCGTGGTGTCCAACCTCGTCAACATCGTCACCGCCGACTTCTTCGACATCGGCTTCGCCCGCTACGCCACAGTGATGGTGCCTGTCGGGATCGTCGCTGTCGTCGCCAGCCTCGCCGTGATGATGGCCTACTTCTGGGGCTCCATCCCCCGCACCTACAACGTCTCCGTCCTGAACACGCCGGCCTCCGCGGTCCGAGACCGCCTGACCTTCAGAGCGGGGTGGGTGGTGCTGGCCGTCCTCCTCATTGGCTACTTCGCGGCCGAGCCGCTGCACATTCCTCTCTCCGCCGTCGCCGGCCTTGGCGCCGTCGTCCTCATGGCCGTCGCCTCCCGTAAGCCCACCTTCCTGTTCGCGGGAGAGTCGACACGCACCTCGAATCGGCTCCCGACCCAGGCCGCGGTCCCCCCCGACGGGTTGCACCACCACGGCGTCGGTGACCCGCGCAACACTGCAGACGCCGGCACCGACATCGCGGACGAGCTGGCCGGCACGTCGTACTCGCCGCACTCGTCCATCGGCGACCTTGGTGACGCGCGCATCTCGGTGAGCAAGATTCTGCGCGAGGCCCCGTGGCAGATCGTGCTGTTTAGCATCGGCATGTACCTCGTCGTTTACGGCTTGCGAAACCAGGGCGTCACCGACGAGCTCGCCGGGGTCTTCGGTTTCTTCGGAGACCACGGCGTACTCGCTACGGCCCTCGGAGTCGGTGTCATCGTCGCCGTGCTCGCCTCGCTCATGAACAACATGCCCACCGTGCTCATCGCCGCCCTCGCCATCAGCGCGACCGGAGCCACCGGCATGACCCACGAGGCAATGGTCTACGCCAACGTCATCGGCTCCGACCTCGGCCCGAAGATCACCCCCATCGGTAGCCTCGCAACCCTCTTGTGGCTCCACGTGCTCGACCGCAAGGGCATACACATCGGATGGGGTCAGTACTTCCGAACCGGCATCGTCCTCACCATCCCCGTCCTCATCATCACGCTCCTCGCCCTCGCCGGCTGGCTCAAAGTCATCGGCTGAAGGCCCCCACCAGAGCCCTGAACACCGAGAGCAGACACCTCAACCCCCCTCGGGCCGAGAAGCGGGAGTACCCGCCCCGCTGGCCCCAATCCAGGCGCCGCCCTGCCGACGCCGCCGATCGAGCGAGAGTGTGCGACACACGGTGCTTCCGGCGTTCATCTCTAAAGGTTCTCCGCCACAGGCATGCGGTTGGCGAAGGTCACGGCAACGCGTTTAGGGCGGGCTTCCACCTGGTCGCCGATCGTGCCAGGCCGGTGCCTTTTGGGTCGAGTCATCGGGTGACCAGGTCCAGGCACTTCAGCGAAGCCTGCTCGGTGGGGAAGTGTCCGCGGACGGTGACGGCGCGCCGGTACCGCGCGTGCAGCGACTTGATCGCGGTGGTGCTGAACAGGACCCGTCCGATCTCGACTTCGTAGGCAAGGAAGGGGGTGCACTCCTCCCACGCGGCGCGCCACATCTTCGCGATCGCTGGGTCGGGCTTGCCCTATTTCTCCTCCAGCTCCTCGAACGCGGCACAGTGCGGCCGCAAGGTCGGCGCGGTGTAGGTACCACGCAGGCCCTTGGCGAGCTGGTCCCAGTACCGGAGGGAGGCGTAGTGGAGGGTGGCCGGAGCCGATGGAATGCGGTGGAGTTGCACGTGGCGACGCGGCTCTGTTTGTGGGCGGTGGTGCCTAGCGGGAGGTACCCGGGTTCGTCGAGGAGCCGGTGGTGGGTTGGGCGCGGTCACCTGCTGCCCATACGCCGTCGATGCTGGTGCGCATCTGACGGTCGACCGCCATTGCGTCAGCCGCCCGAGCTTTAGGCCCGCCTCGACGGCGAGCTCCGTAGCAGGATCGGCCCCGGTGGCGACGAGGACCAGCCCCGCCGTTAGGCGGTCGCCTTCATGGACGACCTCGAGCGCGTTTCCTGCCCTTTTCGATCGCCTCGACGGTCGCGTTGCAGCGGACCTGGACTCCTTGCTCGGTGAAGTGGCTTTCGACCGATGCGGCGAGCTCGGCGTCCAGCCTGCGCGGGAGCACCTGCGGCAGTTGCTCGACCACAACCACCTGCAGCTCGCGGATGGTGAGTGCCTCGGCCATCTCCAGGCCGACGCACCCGGCGCCGACGATGACCACGGTGGACCCTGCGGGAAGTTGGTTCACGGTGTCGGTGACGGCGTCTTGCGGCCCGAGGGTGTCGAGGCCGGCGATCGGCCGGCGACGTGGGTTGGCATCGGTCGCCAGGATCAGTCGGTCGTAGTCGAGCGAGCCAGGTCGCTCCTGGTGGGTGAACGCCGGGCTGCGCCGGCTCGCGTCGATGCTGGTGACCGCGTGGTCGAGCAGCAAGGTGATGCCGAGCTGTTCCAGGTCAGCGGCGGTCCGGTGGGCGAGGTTCCGCCAGTCCGGGACCTCGCCGGATGCGTGATCGGGGAATGCCGCAGACGCTGAGGTTCGAGAAGGCGTCGGCCACGAGCAGGCTGCCTGCACTTGGGGGTCGAGCTCGAGGCAGCGCCGGGCGGCCTCGATCCCGGCGTCGCTTCCTCCGACGATCGCTACGTGCATGAGCGGCGGTCGTTCACGCGCTGTGGGGCGTGAGGTGGAGGTCGGCGAGCAGGGCTTGGACCCGCTCCTCGAGCTGGTCACGGACGGCCCGTACGGTGTCCTCGGTCCACGGCTTGGGGAACTCCTCGGCAATGTCGATGCCGCGTTCCTTCATGGCTTGGACCACGACCCGGGTTGATTCGGGCCCGGGCTCGAATCCCCCCGACCAGCCGACGGCCGCGTCACCGACCAGGCGCCGGAAGAAGCCGAGCGTCATCGGCGAGCGGCCGGCGTCGTGCACGCAGACGAACAGCACCGTGGGGCAACCGTCGATGCCATGCCGGTCCATCTTGGCCAGCGCCTGGAGTCGTTGCCGGGCGAACCTCTCGGCCAGCAGCGGCAGGAACGTGGTCACGCTGGCGGTCTTGCGTAGCTTGTCGTAGGAGTTGTAGAGGAAGCGCTCGACCGTCTCCGCGCCGTAGGTGCCGCGGAACTCCTCGGCCAAGCGCGTGGTGGCGCTCTGCAAGGCGGGGTGGTGATCCTCGGGGGCTGTGGGGGTGCTCATCTGCTGTCTCTTGGGTCAGTGGGTCCAGGGTGGTGGCGAGTCGCCCGACGCGTTGCGCGATGTCGTCGAACGCCGCCTCGAAGTCGTCCGCCTTGGCCGATAGCACCGGGTCGGGCACCGACCAGTGCGGCCGGGGAGCCGGGGGCAACTCCTCGTGGACCTGGTCGCAGACGGCGACGAAACGAGGCCGTCAGGGGTGACCGCGTCGTCGACGTGGCGGGTCTTGGTGTCGTCGAGGGGCAGCCCGTGCCGTTTGGCGGTCCGAATGTCGCCGGGGTGGACGCGGTGGGCGGGGTGCGTGCCGGCGGAGGTGGCGGGCAGGGAGCTCAAGCGCCGCCAGGCCAGTGCTACCAGCTGCGAGCGCGCGGAGTTCTGGTTGCACACGAAGACGACATGACTGCGATGGCACAGATCGTCCTGTAAGCCGTGGGACGAGGACGGAAAGCAAGCCCTGGTTCGTCGACGCCGGGTGATCAAGCCTCGCGAACAGTCTCACGAGGGGTCCGCGACTGGATCACGACGGCTTGGTGGAGCTCGCCTCAACATCGGCCTCGGCCTCGGCTTCGGCTTGTTCGACGGGTTGCGGGGTGAGGCGTGGGACCAAGCGAACCAGGACCACCATCGCGATCAACTCCACCATGGTCTGGGTGACGACAGCGAGAGGGGCGATGTCGAGCTCTGCAGGCAGGGCGAGCGCCAGTGGGAGCACGACCAGCGAGTTGCGGGTCGATACCGAGAACATGACAGCCCGGGTCGCTGGGACGTCGAGGTGGGCCGTGCGCGCGGCGATCCTGCCCACCGCGACCGCGAGAACAACGAAGGCCACATAGAGGGGGATCAGGCGCGCCAGCTCAACGGCTTGGGAGCCGACGGCAGCGATCTGCGAACCGATGACCACGGCCAGGGTGGCCATCATTAAAGGCACCATGGCACCAGCCATCACCTCCTCGATGACCACTCCAATCCGACGACGGCGAGCGATCGCCTGGACGATCGCAGCCCCGGTGAGCGGCGCGACGATCAGCACGAGGAAGGCTTCGATGAACGGCTCGATGTCCACGATGTCGAGCACGTCGGACCCGGCGAACACGAACAGGTAGACCGGCAGCAGGAGCATCTGCGCGATCATCAACAGGGGTGCCGCCGCGAGAAGGCGTGCCCGCGCCCCGCCGGCCAGGCCAGTGAAGACGATGACGTAGTCGATGCACGGCGTGAGCAGCACGAGTAGCACTCCGAGCATGAGCCCACGGTTGTCAGCGACGAACCTGGACAGCCCGAACGCGATCACTGGGACCACCACGAAGTTCGCCACCAGCACGGTGCTCAGGAATCGCACGTCGGCGAACGCCCGGCCAACCTCAACCAGCGGAACGCCGAGGAACGTCGCGAAGAGCAGCATCGCCAGCACCGGGTTGATCGAGTGCTCCAATGTCGGAGCAGCACCCGGAGCCGCGAGACCGACGAGTGCACCGAGCAGGATCGCGGCGAGGTACAACGGAATCTGGTACGAGTCCCACCGCTCGACCATCGATCGCAGGCGGCCAGGAGAGTGGAGTCCAGCAGAGTGGTGTACGAGCAGCCCCGGTGAGTGAGTCCCTACCGATGTAGGGACGGCCACCGGGTGATCCTTCGAGTGATCTGCGAAACCGACTCGAAGAAGGACCACACCGATGACCGTCATGCCCAGTATCGACCCTGCCCAGTTCCTGTCCGAGCAGCTGTCCCAGGCCAGCCCCGACTTGATGCGGGACCAGCTCACCACGTTCGTCAACGCCCTGCTCTCCGCGCAGGCCGACGCGGTGTGCGGCGCCGGGTACGGCGAGCGCAGCCCCGAGCGGGTCAACTCCCGCAACGGCTACCGCCACCGCGACCTCGACACCCGCGTCGGCACCCTCGATGTCGCGGTCCCCAAGCTCCGAACCGGCAGCCTGTACCCGGAGTGGCTGCTCGAGCGCCGCAAGTGTGCCGAGCGAGCACTCACCAGCGTGGTGGCGACCTGCTACCTGCTTGGCGTCTCGACCCGGCGGATGGACAAGTTGGTGCAGACCCTGGGCATCACCGGCCTGTCGAAGTCGCAGGTCTCGGTGATGGCCAAGGAGCTCGACGAGCACGTCGAGCAGTTCCGCACCCGACGCCTCGAGGATGCGGGTCCGTTCACCTTCGTGGCCGCCGACGCACTCGTGCTCAAGGTCCGCGAAGGCGGGCGGGTGGTGCCGGTCCACGTGCTGGTCGCGACCGGCGTCAACGCCGATGGTCACCGCGAGATCCTCGGTGTGCAGGTCACTTCGAGTGAGGACGGTGCCGGCTGGCTGGCGTTCTTCCGCGACCTCACTGCCCGCGGGCTCACGGGGGTCAAGCTCGTCACCAGCGACGCGCACGCCGGCAGTTGTCGCCAGCGCCTCGAGTGGGCGGATGTAGCGGTTGACCAGGACGGAGAGATCACGGTGCCGGGTCTGCGCCGCGATCCGGGCGAGCGGGACGCCGCCCAGCGCGGCGGTGGTGGCGTGGCCGGCACGTAGTGAGTGG
>DATAKN010000163.1:0-23065 GCA_036261595.1 Marmoricola sp. | reverse complement strand
TCCACGACCGCCTCGACGCCGTGCAGCTGCCCGTGCTCGTCGAACATCGTGGGGATGCCGCCGCCACCCGCGCACACGACGATCGTGCCCTGCTCCAGCAGCTGCCGGATCGGCCTGATCTCGAAGATCCGCTTCGGCTGCGGGCTCGGCACCACGCGGCGGAACCCGTCGCCGTCGGGCGCGATGCTCCAGCCGGCGTCCGCGGCCAGCACGACCGCCTGCTCACGCGGGTAGACCGGCCCGATCGGCTTGGTCGGGTGCGTGAACGCCGGGTCGTCGCGGTCGACCTCGACCATGGTCAGCAGCGTGGCGAGCGGCTGCTCCTCGGGGAGCAGGTTGCCGAGCTCCTGCTCGATCACGTAGCCGATCATCGCCTCGGTCTGCGCACCCAGCACGTCGAGCGGGTACGCCGGCACGTCGACGTACGCGGCCGCCTGGAGCGCGAGCAAACCCACCTGGGGGCCATTGCCGTGCGCGACGACGACCTCGTTGCCCTCGACCACCTCGGCGATCCGCTCGCAGGCCGCGTGCACGTTGGCGCGCTGGTTCGCCGCCGTCATCGGCTGGCCGCGGCGGAGCAACGCGTTGCCGCCCAGCGCGATCACGATCCTCACCGGTCCTGCCTCCTGCGTGCGATCACCCGGTCGGCGAGGTCCTCCCACCCCGCCACGATCCGGTCGACGGTCATCTCGCCGTGCTCGAGCTGGCGCTCCAGCGCGAGCACGTCGAGCGGCGCGAGCAGCGCCGTGGTGAGGAAGCCGAGGTCGCCCTCGACCTCGAGCTGGCCCAGCAGGTAGCGCACGTGCGTCTCCGCGAACGAGTACGCCGGCCCGTGTCGGTGCAACGCCGCCGAGGCTGCCCGGATCAGCGCTGCCCCGCGGAGGTTCTGCTCCAGCCGGGACCGGCCGAACGCGAGCAGCCGCTCGCGCGGAGCGCCGCCCGGACCCAGCGGTGCCGGCCCGCCGATCACGCCGGCCTGCCAGTCGGCCTCGAACTGGTCGAGGAGGGCCGCCATCAGCCCGGCCCGGCTGCCGAACCGGCGGAACACGGTGCCCTTGCCGACCCCGGCGCGCTCGGCCACGGCGTCCATGGTCACGGCGTCCACGCCGCAGGCGTCCACCAGGCCCTGGGCGGCGACCAGCAGGGACTGGCGGTTGCGGGCCGCGTCGCTGCGTTCGCGGGTCTGTTGCCCGAGGATCGGCAGCGCTGAGCGGTCGGACATGCTCGTCACCCTAGGGGCACGCCGCGTCGGCGAAATTGCTTTCCCTGGGCGGGAATGGAACCGGACTACGGTCCGTTTAGGCCGGTGATCGATTCCCCCACCTTCAGGAGCAGTCATGACCCACGTCGCCGTCCTCGTCGGCAGCCTCCGCGCCGACAGCGTCAACCGCCAGGTCGCCGAGTCGCTGCGTGAGCTCGCGCCGGCCGGGACCCAGATCGAGATCGTCGACGGCCTCGGCGACCTGCCCTTCTACAACGAGGACCTCGACGGCACCGCCGCCCCCGAGGCGGCCACCCGCGTGCGCGAACGGGTCGCCGGCGCGGACCGCGTCCTCGCGGTCACGCCGGAGTACAACGCCACCATGCCCGCCGTCCTGAACAACGCGATCGACTGGCTCTCCCGGCCGTACGGCGCGGGCGCCATCGCCGGCAAGCCGTTCGGCGTCGTCGGGGTCACCCCCACGCCGTACGGCGGCAAGTGGGCCCACGACGACGCCCGCCGCTCGGCCCGCATCGCCGGCGCCATCGTGGTGGAGGACGTGAACGTCTCCCAGTCCTCGCTCGACGTCGACGTGCTCGGCGACGAGGCCGTCCGCGACCGCCTGCGCCAGGCTCTCGCGACGCTGGTCGACTTCGACGCGGACGCCGAGTCCTCCGCCGCCTGACCCAAGACACGCCTCGGCAGGCTCCCGCGGACGGTAGCCTCGCAGCCGTGGGCGAGCTGCACGACCTGACGGCGCTGGAGCAGGGCGAGGCGATCAAGGCGGGAGAGGTGAGCTCGCTGGAGCTCGTCGAGCACTACCTGGCCCGGATCGACCGGTGGGACACCGAGGCACAGTCGCCACTGGGCGCCTTCGTGACGGTCACGGCCGACCGGGCCAGGGAGGCGGCCGCGTCGGTGTCCGGCGACGGCCGGCTGGCCGGCGTGCCGACCGCGATCAAGGACCTCAACTCCACGGCCGGTGTGCGGACGACGTACGGGTCGGCGATCTTCGCCGACTTCGTGCCGGACTTCTCCGACGAGCTCGTGCTGCGCATCGAGGCCGCCGGCCTGGTGAGCCTGGGCAAGACCAACACCCCGGAGTTCGGCTCGCCGTGCTACACCGAGCCGGCGGTCGCTCCTCCGGCCGTCACGCCGTGGGACACCACGCGCATGGCGGGGGGCTCCAGCGGGGGAGCGGCCGCCGCGGTGGCCGGCGGGCTCGTACCGGTGGCGCAAGGGTCCGACGGCGGCGGCTCGATCCGGATCCCGGCGAGCTGCTGCGGCCTGGTCGGGCTCAAGCCCACGCGCGGGCGCATCTCCGGCTCCCCGATGTACGGCGAGATCACGGGTCTGGCGACCGCCGGGCCACTCGCCCGCACGGTGCGGGACGCCGCCGCGCTGCTGGACGTGATGGCCGGTCGCGCCGTCGGCGACCCGTTCTGGGCACCGGCGGAGGCACGGCCGTTCCTCGACGCCTGCGAGCAGGAGCCCGGACGCCTGCGGATCGGCCGGTTCGCCGAACCCGTCATCGCCGAGACCGACGTGGACCCTGAGTGTCTGCGCGCGTGGGAGGACGCCAGCCGCCTGCTGGAGTCGCTCGGCCACGAGGTGGTCGACATCGAGCCGCCGCTGCCGCGCGCCGCGGTGCCGGTCTTCGAGACGAACTGGGCGGTGCTGACCGCGCTGTCGACCGTCGGCCTGACCGTGGAGGCCCGCGCGCAGCTGCGTCCGCTCACGCGCTGGCTCGGCGAGCTCGGCGAGCAGGTCAGCGGGCCGCAGTTCGGACTGGCGCTCGGCGAGCTGCGCCGGGTCGCGGCCAGGACGCTCGCCGCCGTCGCGTCGTACGACGCCGTGCTGACCCCGACCCTGGCCACGCCACCGTTGCCGCTGGGAGCGTTGCGCGACGACGAAGACCCGGCCGCCGACTTCGAGGCCCAGAAGCGGTTCACGCCCTGGACCTCGATGTGGAACGTCACCGGCAGCCCGGCGATCTCGCTGCCGCTGCACCACACGCCGGACGGTCTCCCGGTCGGCGTGATGCTGGCGGCACGGCCCGGTGACGAGGCGACACTGCTGTCCCTCTCCGCCCAGGTCGAGGCGGCCGCGCCCTGGCGCGACCGGCACCCGCCCTGCTGGTGAACCCTGCTGCTGAGGCTGCTGTGATCAGCTCCGCCGTGGCTGGTCGGGCCGGTCCACGAGCCGCAGCGCGAGCTTCGGGCAGTCGCGCACGGCCTCACGCGCCGCGGGCCGCAGACGTGGTGGCACCGGGCCGTTGACGATCGGGTAGCCCCAGGGGTCGAGGTCGATCAGCTCCGGCAGCAGCTCGTGGCACAGCGCCCGGCCCTCGCAGCGCGGCCAGTCGACCCGCAGGTCGGCCTCGCGGCTCACCGGGCACCTACCGCGACCAGTGCCGGACGGTGCACGAGGCACTCACCGGAGGCATGGGCCGCCACTTCGGCCGGGAAGGCGCTCAGCGCGGACGCGACCAGGCGGGCGGTGCCGTCGGGGTGCGCGCAGGCGCCGCGACCGGTCACGAGTGCCCGCAGCCGCTCGACCCGCTCCAGCGACCCGCCCACGAGGAAGCCGTCCAGGGCGGTGGCCAGCGCCGGAAGGCCCTGGTGGCAGGGTCCGCACCGGCCGGCCGACTGGCGGGCCAGATACCGGGTCACACCGGCCGTCGCGCGCAGCGGGCAGGTCCCGGGCGCGAGTGGGAGCACCACGCCCGCGCCCAGGCCGAGGCCGGCTGCCTGGAGGTCCGCGTGCGACACGGTGAGCTGCTCGAGGGCTCCCGCGGCAGCCCAGGCGCCGTGGGAGCCCCCGAGCAGGACAGGGGCGGCGAGCTCGCGGGCGCTCAGCACGCTCCTCCAGGGCGCGCCGTGCGCCACCTCGACGACGCGCGTCGCGCCGGAGGCCTCGCCGATGCTGAGCAGGCGCGTGCCGGGCTCGGCGGACGTGCCCGGTACGCCGACGCCACCGGGCAGGGCCAGCGCGGCGACCTGCGCGTAGGTCTCGGCGTTGGAGAGCAGGGTGGGCTGGCCCTTGAGGCCGGCCACCGCCGTCGGCCGCCACGTCGTGACCGGCAGGTTCGAGCGACCCTCGATGAGCTCGGTGACCGCGCTCGCCTCGCCCGCGACGAACCGGGACGACGCCAGGTGCAGCCGCCACCGCAGCCGCCGGTCACGGCGCTCGTGACGACGCTCCGCCAGCGCCGTCACCAGTGCCTCGCGCACCTCCGGACGCTCCTCCGCTGTCACGAGGTGGACCTCGGGGCTCCGCAGTGCCCGGGCGACCAGGCTCGCACCGTCGAGCACGAGGTGCGGCTGGTGCAGAGCCAGGGCGAGGTCCTTGGCACTGGCGGGCTCACCCTCGCTGAGGTTGACCACCACGTGGCGACGACGTCCCGGCGCTGACAGGCTCGCCTGCAGCTTGGTTGCGAACGGGAAGCCGGCACCGCCGCGACCACGCAGGCCGCTGTCCTGCACCAGCCGCAGCAGGGCACGGGTGTCGAGGTCCGGGAGGGACCCCCGCAGCCGTTCGTGGATCGCGAGCTCGGGTGAGGTGCTGCGCAGCAGCCACGGACCCGGCTCCACCCGCACGGGTCGGGTCACAGTGACGCTCCGGTGAGCTTCGCCGGCCGCCGCCGGGCCACGACCAGGTCGGTGCCGACCCGGACCAGAGAGGCCGCCGCGACCACCCCCAGGCAGCCCAGCCCGACCTGGCGGCCCCAGGCCGAGGACGCGTCGGTCCCGATCCCGACGGAGTGCACGAGCGCGATCGGCCAGGAGAGGTAGCCGAGCACGTGCACCGCGTGCCACGCCCGCTGCCCCAGGCGCTCGCGCAGCAGGCTGGTCAGCACCACCAGCAGCATGACGTCGAACGCGAGGCTGCCGAGCCCCAGCCACAACGGCTTGTACGTCGCCCCGACCGGCGACACCGCCTGCCACCAGCGGATGTCGACGTAGGTGTCCGCGACCGCCGTGGCGACGTGACCGACGACCAGCACCAGCGCGAGGACGCCGAGGTTGCGGTGCAGCTGCTGGCTGACGAAGCGAGGCACCAGGCGGGCTCGACCCGCGCGAGCGCTCAGGATGCCCAGCGAGAGAGTTGCGGTCAGCACCAGCAACAGGGCGACGCCGCTGCCCCGGTTGAGGTACCACAGCATCGGTCCGTGGGAGACGCGTTGGGTCAAGGAGTCGAGCACTCAGGCCTCCTCGGTGGATGGGTGCGGCTGATCCTGGGGGTCGGGCCAGGCGCCGGTGCGGCGTACGTCGCCGGTGACGCTGATCAGCCGGGCATCGACGCCGCGGGCAACCAGCCACTCCTCGGCCTCGGCACCCAGCACGATCGCCGCGGTGCTGGCCACGTTGGCGGCCACGCAGGTCGGCCCGGTCGCGGTCACCGTGCGCCAGTACGGCGTCGCCGGGCGCCCGGTGCGCGGGTCGAGCAGGTGGTGCTGGACGACCCCACCTGCTCGCCAGCGCCGTACGGCGGTCGAGGAGGTGGCCAGCCCACCGCCGTCGAGGGTGACCAGTGCCGGCTCCAGCTCGTCACCGACGGCGCCGGGATGCTCGGTCACGAGCACCGGCCAGTCGCGCTCGGAGCCGGCGATGCGGACGTCGCCGCCCAGGCTCACCAGCACGTCGCCGCCGACGGCTTCGGCCAGCGACAGGGCGAGCAGGTCGGCGGCCCAGGCCTTGGCCGTGGCACCGAGATCGAGCTCGACGCCGTGAGGCACGAGGACGGCTCCCTCCGGGTCCACCTGCACCTCGCGCCACGCACCCGGCCGGGCCGAGGACGGCGGGACGGCGCGCCCGTCCCCGCGGGTGAGCACGGTGGCGAGGTCCTGGTCGTAGCCGATCTCCACCAAGGCCCGGCCCAGGCACGGGTCGACGAGCCCGTCGCTCTCGCGAGCCGCGTCCAGGGCCACGGACACCGCGGCGCTCAGCAGCGGATCCACCTGCGTCCACTTGCCGGCGCGCGCGTTCGCGTGCACGAGGTCGGAGTCGGGCCGGAAGCGGCTGCAGGTGCGGTCGACCTCGGCGAGCACGGCCTCGGCGAGCTCGACGGTCCGCTCGAGGTCACCGGTGGTGCTCAGGTGCACGTACGTGCCCAGCGCACGGAACCGGTGCTGGCGCGCGAGCTGCGGCAGCAGGGCGGTGGCCACCGCTCAGGACCCCGACGAGGGTGCCGGGGGTGGGGCCGGCTTCGGTGCCGGCTTCGGCGCCGGGGCCGGCTTTGGAGCCGGGGCGGGCGCGGCGTGCGTGACCGGACGGGGAGCCGGGGCGGAGTGGCTGGTCGTGGTCGGCGCGGCGTGGGACACCACCGTGCCGCCGGTCGCGGGCCGGGCGACGCCGGCGGTGCTGGCCGCGTGGACGACCTTCGTGCGAACGATCGTCCGGTGCACGCGCCGCTGGGGCACCGGCTGCGGAGCGGCGGTCGCGGGCGCAGCGGGCGGCACCGGCTTCGCGGCGTCCTCGACAGCCTTCTGGTGAGCCGCGACACCGGCCACCGCGCCGGTGACGGCCAGCGCGCTGAAGGCCGTCAGCCCAGTGGCGCCGACGGTCGCAGCCTTGTAGATGTCGCGCTTCACAGTGCTCCCGGGCCGGACGACCAGCAGGTCGGCACCGCCCTTGCGGGACCAGGGTTTCGGCACGTCGTACCTCCAGGGTGGACTCGGTGTGATGCACAGCGTGCGCTGAATCCGGACAAGTCGTCCTCATCGCACTGTTAAGTCCGCCTGAAGCCGGGTCGTTCCAGTGGCGCGACCCGCGGGAACGACCCTGAGGATTTGATGTGAACTTGACGCTCCGGCGAGGCGCCCCTAGCACGGCCGCACCGATGCTGGACGTGCTCGGGCAGGACGGCTGCCCGTCTCAGGAAGGAGAACCACCGTGCGACTCTCAGCACCCCTGTGGACTCTCGCGGGCACGGTGGCCGGTACCGCCGCTGCGGTCGTGGCCTACCAGGCCACCGCCGCTGCCGGACCGGCAACCCGGCCGGTGTCGGTCACCACGCCCGAGGTGACGCCTGCCGCCAGTACGACGAGCTGGCTGCCGTGCGAGCGGGGCTGGAAGGTCGAGGGTGACACCTGCGTTCGGGTCAAGGAGAAGGTCGTCGTCGTGCACGACCTGCCCGCCCAGGCTGCGGCGCCGGCACAGACGGCCGGTGTGCGGTCGGCGACGTCTGCGACGCCGAACACCTCTCCGGACAACGCCACCGAGACCGAGCCTGAGCACCAGGCCAGCCACGTCGAGCACAGCGACGACAACGAGGTCGAGCAGAGCGACGACTCGAGCGAGGTCGAGCACGCGTCGGATTCCAGCAGCGACTCCGACGGGCCTGACCACGAGGACGTGGGCGGCGACGACTGAGGTCTGCCCCGGAACGACCCGCTCGGCCGAGGCTTTCACCCCCGTGGCCTCAGCCCAGCGGCAGTCGGACGCCCACGACGGTGCCGCCCTTCGGGGCGGCACCGATCTCGACTCTGCCCCCGGCCGGCTCCACGCTGCGCCGCACGATCTCCAGCCCGAGCCCGGTGTGTCCCGGCTCCCGTCGGCCACGCGGCGTCGGACCCGGCCCGCGGTCGGCCACGACCAGCAGCACGTCGTCCTGCTCACGGCGTACGGTGACGGCGAACTCCGTGCCTTCGGGCGTGTGCGCGAACACGTTGTCGATGAGCACGTCGACCACGTCGCGCAGGTCGACCTCGTCGAGCGGCACGACCGCTGCCTCCGGCGGCAGGTCGACGCTCAGGTTGCGGCCTTGGTCCTCAGCAAGGGGAGCCCAGTAGTGCACCCGGTCGCGGACCACCGCAACGGCGTCGCAGGTCGACGCCATGTCGTGGCGCACGGGTCGCCGCGCCTCGTTCACGATCGCGTCGATGCTGCGCTGGAGGTTGCCGACGTGCTGGCGCAGGCGCTCGGCCAGGGCTGGGTCGCGCACCCCCTCGACGTCGATCCGCAGCGCGGTCACCGGCGTGCGCAGCCGGTGCGAGAGGTCGCCCACGGCCGCTCGCTCGGCGACCAGCAGCTCGGTGATCCGCTCCGCGAGCCGGTTGAGGGCCTCGGCCAGAGCCCGGGTCTCGTGCGGTCCCTCCAGTGGTGCGCGGGCGCCCAGATCGCCCTCGCGCAGCCGATCGGCCACCCCGGCCACCCGGATCAGCGGGGTGCTGATCCGGCGACCCAGCTGCACGGCGACCACAGATGCCGCGGCCAGCAGCAGCAGGCCCAGGCCGATGATCACGACCCACGCGGCCAGCACGCCCTGGTGGAGCTGGGCGTTGTTCACGTCGGTGACCACGACGTCCGTACCGTCCGGCGTGACGACCGGTACGACGGTGCGGGCCCCGTCGCCCGTCGTTCGCGTGAACGCGCTGCCGGCGCGCCCACTCTCGACGTCGGCGTCGTCGGCGGGGACCGATCCGCTGCCCAGCGTCGTACCGGTGGCGAGCACGACGGTGGTGGTCGCCGGTGAACGCTGGTCGACCGCAGCCACCACGCCAGGAAGCGTCGGGTCGGCGTGCAGGCTGGACACCAGGATCGCGATGTTGCGCGCCTCCTCGGCCGCACCGGCCATCGCCCGGTCCTCCGCCATGTTCCGCACCAGCAGGCACAGCGGGATCACGAACGCCAGCACGACCGCCGACGTGGTCGCTGCCACCAGCAGGCCGATCTGGCGGCGCATCAGTCCCCGTCCGGCTCGGCGCAGCGGATGCCGACACCCCGTACGGTGTGCAGGTAGCGAGGATCGGCTGCGGTCTCTCCGAGCTTGCGGCGCAGCCAGGACAGGTGCACGTCCACGGTCCGGTCGCCGCCGCCGTACGCCTGCTGCCAGACCTCCGCGAGCAGCGTGCGCTTGGAGACCACCTCGCCCTTGCGGCTGGCCAGCGCGTACAGCAGGTCGAATTCCTTGCGGGTCAGGTCCAGATCGCGGCCGGCGATCGTCACCTGGCGCGAGCGCGGATCGATGCTCAGCTCACCGACGCGGATGACCGGGTCGTTGCCTGCGGCCGACCCGCGTCGCAGCACGGCCCGGATGCGGGCGGACACGTGATCGAGACCGAACGGCTTGACGACGTAGTCGTCCGCGCCCGCGTCGAGTGCGGCGACGATCATCGCGTCGTCGTCGCGGGCCGTGATCACGATGACCGGCACAGTGCTGACTCCACGCAGCATCGCCAGCACCTTGAGCCCGTCGATGTCGGGCAGGCCGAGGTCGAGGAGCACCACGTCCGGCTCGACGCGTACGACGAGCCCGAGCGCCCCGACGCCGTCGGCCGAGGTGGCGACCGCGTGCCCCTGCTCTTCCAGCGCGTGCTGCAGGGAGACACGGATGGCCGGGTCGTCCTCGACGATCACCACGCTGGCCATGCCCAGACGCTACTGGTTCGGCGCCCGTGGCGAGGTGGCAGAGAGCTCAGGGCTGAGAGGATGTCGTGATGAGCAGGCGGATGTGGATCGTCGCGGTGGGCTCCTGGATCGCCGTGGTGCTCGCCGGGTCGGCGCTCACCTGGGTGGCGATCGACCGCGCGGGCAGCCAGGTGACGGGCAGCTCCGACACGAAGGCACCGGTCGTCGGCACGGTGGGTTCTCCGCCGGTGGCGCCGTCCACGCCCACGGAGACCACTCCGTCGAGCCCGCCCGCGACCACGTCGGCGCCGCCGTCGCCGCCCTCGACGGGCGCCGGGCCCACGAGCGCGCCGCCGCCGGCTGCCCAGACGACCGGGGGAGCGACGTCACGGCCGTCTGCGGCGCCGACGAAACGCCCTGGCACCACCGCGACGAGGCCACCCACGCCGACGCCCAGCACCCAGACGCGCACCTGGTCCGGGCCTCCCGGGTTCGTCACGGTCTCGTGCACGGGAGCCCAGGCGACCCGAACCGGCGCCTCGCCCAGCGACGGGTGGTCACTGGATCCAGGCGACGCCTCGGGCGACTCCGTCGAGGTGACGTTCCGCAGCGGTGAGGAGGAGGTCAAGGTGGACGCGAGCTGCGTCGGAGGCGTCCCGTCGTTCCATGTCGAGACCAGTGGCGGCGCCGAGGACTGAGGCGAGGACTCAGAAGCAGAACCCGCCGACCCACGCGTCGGACCGGAAGCCGTCGAGCAGGAACAGGAACGCCGGCGTCACCGCCACCAGGCCGGCCACCCCCACCCCGACCCGTCGACGTGACATCCAGGTGGCCAGCGCCCACGGTGCCACGACCACGGCGACCACGACCGCAAGCGCGATCCGGCCGCTGCGGACCTGACCGGGATCGGGACGGTCGTAGCAGGTGCTCGACTGGGAGAACATCACGAACCAGTCGACGACGCCGGTGAGCGCGATCGTCGCCAGCACGGCCAGGACGAGGACGACCCAACCCCAGACCGAGCGGGCCGTCGTCTGATCGTCGATCATGGGCCGACTCTGTCAGCAGCTTCCGAGATCGGCGAACGCCCACGCGGGACGGTCCGCCACAGCTAGCCTGCGGCCGTGACCGTGCAGGCGACCCAGCATGAGGCCCCATCCAGGCCCCGCAACGTGACCGACCTCGTCGTGACCGTCGTGGGCTTCGCGGTCACGGCCGTGCTCGGTCTCGGCGCCTCGTTCGCGGGCCTGATGCTGGTGATGGCCTCGGACTCCTGCGGGGTCGGGAGCGAGTGCAACTCCGGTCTCATCGGTGCCGGCGTGGTGTTCGCGGTGGCGGCACCCTGGCTCTGCTGGGTGCCGGGCCTCGTGATCGCGATCATCCTGCAGTCCCGGCGTCGGCTGACCTGGTGGCTGCCGGTGGTCGCGGTCCTGGCCTACCTGCCGCTGGCCGTCGTGGCGTTTCTCCTGGTCAACGCCGGGGTCCGGCCGAGCTGACCGGGAGGGCGTCGACGGCGAGCAACCGGTCGCACTCCTCGACCAGTCGCTGTCGCAACGGCGCCGCCCGCTCGGCGAAGGCGCGCTGACTGGCGACGTACTCGGCCTTGCCCTGCTGCGTCTCGATCCGCACCGGCTCGTAGCCCAGCTCGCTCAGGTCGTACGGCGACGCGCGCATGTCGAGCTCCCGGATGTCCCAGGCGAGCGCGAAGCAGTCGGCGACCAGCTCGGAGGCCACCAGCGGGCTCAGCCGGAACGCGTGCTTGTAGAGGTCCATGCCGGCGTGCAGGCATCCGGGCTGCTCGAACTCCGCCCGGTCGTCGCGCCCAGGGTGCAGCACGTTGAGCGGGCGGGCCGCGTCGGTGAAGAACCGGAACGCGTCGAAGTGGGAGCACGCGACCCGGTGCGACTCCACGACCGCGTCCGTGCCGTCGGGTCCCAGTCGCAGCGGCCGGTCGTGCCGCACGTCGCGGGTCCGGTAGACCATCGCCCACTCGTGCAACCCGAAGCACCCCAGTGTCGCCGGCCTCTCCGCCGTCGCCACCAACAGCCGCCGGATCGAGTCGATCAGGCTCCGACGCGAGGCGAGGAAGCCGTGCGACACGGATAGTCCCTCACGTTCGGCACCCTCCTGGAGCTCAGCGGGGTGCGCAACGTGAGGGACTATCCGCTCGTAGCCCTTGAGGTCGGCGTACTCCGGAGCGTCGAGGAGGGTGACGCCGTACCCGGGGTGCCAGCGACGGAGGGCGGCGGGGCGCTGGGAGTAGTAGGAGAACAGGAAGTCGTGGACCGGGTGGGCGGTCCCGGCGCGGCGACGTTCGAGGTGCGGCTGGACCCAGGTGTCGACGCGCTCGGCGTGGGCGGCGGCGCGGGGCTGCCACTCGTCTCGGGCGAGGGCGGTCGGCGGCACGGCGTGAAGGGTACGTCGACCGAGCGAGCTGAGAGCGAGCTTGCGAGCTTTCGACGCGAGCGAGGGAGACGTCGAGGCGCGGAGCGCCGAGCACGTCGATAGGGTGGGTCGGTGCGTATCGCGAGGTTCACGACCGGAGAAGACCCGCAGTTCGGCGTGGTGACCGGAGACGTCGACGAGCACGGCATTCCGGCCGAGGACTGTGTGGTCGTGGCGCTCAACGGCGACCCGCTGTACGTCGGCCTGCACCTGTCGAACACCGAGTACCCCCTCTCCGAGGTGCGCCTGCTCTCCCCGGTGCTCCCGCGCAGCAAGGTGATCGGCATCGGCAAGAACTACGCCGCGCACGCCGCCGAGATGGGCGGCGAAGCGCCCGCCGAGCCGCTGCTGTTCATGAAGCCGAACACCAGCGTGATCGGCCCCGGCGACCCGATCTTCTATCCCCGTCAGACCAGCGAGCTGCACTACGAGGGCGAGCTCGCGGTCGTGATCGGCCGGATCTGCCGCGACGTCCCGGCCGAGAAGGCGGCCGAGGTGATTCAGGGATACACCGTCGGCAACGACGTCACCGCCCGCGACCTGCAGCGCTCCGACGTGCAGTTCACCCGGGCGAAGGGCTTCGACTCGTTCTGCCCCCTCGGCCCCTGGATCGAGACCGAGCTCGATGTCAGCGATCTGCGCGTGCAGACCTACCTCAACGGCGACCTCAAGCAGGACGGGTCGACCGCGGACATGATCCACGACGTCCCGACCCTGGTCGCCTACGTCAGCTCGGTGATGACCCTGCTGCCCGGAGACGTGATCCTGACCGGCACCCCCGAAGGCGTCGGGCCGATGCAGGTGGGCGACGAGGTCGAGGTCTCGGTGTCCGGTATCGGCAACCTGACCAACCCCGTCAAGCAGCGTGATTGAGGAACAAGTGACTGACTCCACCCCCGTTCGCGTCCGGATGGCGCCCAGCCCGACCGGCTCGCCCCACGTCGGTCTGGTGCGCACGGCGCTGTTCAACTGGGCGTTCGCTCGCCACCACGGTGGCACGTTCGTGTTCCGCGTCGAGGACACCGACAAGGAGCGCAGCACCGACGAGTCGTACGCCGCGATCCTCGACCTCTTCCGGTGGCTCGGCCTGGACTGGGACGAAGGCCCCGAGGTCGGCGGTCCCTACGCGCCGTACCGCCAGAGCGAGCGGAGCGAGATCTACGCCGACGTGCTCAGCCGGCTCTTCGAGGGCGGCTACACCTACGCCTGCTACTGCACCAACGACGAGGTCACCGAGCGTCGCAAGGCCTCGGGATCCAAGGTGCTGGGTTACGACGGCTTCTGCCGCGAGCTCACCGCCGCGCAGCGGGAGGCGTTCATCGACGAGGGCCGCCAGCCGGTGGTGCGGTTCCGCATGCCCGACGGCGAGATCACCTGGACCGACCTCGTCCGCGGCGACGTGACCTTCCACAGCGATCACGTGCCCGACTACGCCCTCGCGCGGGCGAACGGCGACCCGCTCTACACGCTGGTCGCTCCGGTCGACGACGCGATGATGAAGATCACCCACGTGCTCCGCGGCGAGGACCTGCTGTCCTCGACGCCGCGCCAGATCGCCCTGTACGACGCCCTGAAGGCGATCGGCGTCGCCGACTCCACCCCGCAGTTCGGCCACCTGCCCTACGTCATGGGGGAGGGCAACAAGAAGCTGTCCAAGCGCGACCCCGAGGCGCACGCGCTGGCCTACCGCGACCAGGGCTTCCTGCCCGAGGGGCTGCTGAACTACCTGGCCCTGCTCGGCTGGGCGATCGGCCCCGACCGCGACGTGTTCTCGCTCGAGGAGATGGTCGCCGCCTTCGACATCGCCGACGTCAACCCCAACCCGGCCCGCTTCGACCTGAAGAAGGCCGAGGCGATCAACGGCTCGCACATGCGGTTGCTCTCGGCCGAGGAGATGGGGGCGCGCGTGACGCCGTACCTCCAGGGCGCCGGCCTGCTCTCCGACCCGGTCACCCCGGAGCAGCAGACGCTCCTGGACGCCGCGATGCCGCTGGTCCACGAGCGGATCAACCACCTCACCGAGGCGGTGGACATGCTCGGCTTCCTGTTCACCGACCAGGTCCAGTACGACGCCGACGACCAGGCGTTGGTGCTCGACGAGGACGGTCGCAAGGTCGCCGCGGCGGCCCGAGAGGCGCTGGCCGGCACCGAGGCGTGGACAACCCAGGCGATCGAGGGCGCGCTGCGGGCCAAGCTCGTCGACGAGCTCGGGCTCAAGCCGCGCAACGCCTTCGGCCCCGTGCGCGTGGCGATCACCGGTCGTCGGGTCTCGCCGCCGCTGTTCGAGTCGCTGGAGCTGCTCGGCCAGGACGTCTCTCTCGCCCGCCTCGACGCGGTGCTGGGCTGAAGGTCGAAGGACACGACGGCATGACGGTCCCGAGCCCCGTGGCCCTGAGCCACCCGCACCCGGAGCCGCGCACCTATCCGCTGATGCTGCGCACGTGGACCTACGCGTGGTGGCGGCCGGTGGTCGGGCTGGTCGTGCTCGTCGTCGGCATGTTCGCGGCCTCGGTCGTGCTGCTGCCCGTGCTCGCGGTGACGGTGGCCCTGGACCACCGTGGGCCGTTCGGAGACGCCTTCACCAAGGCGACCCAGCTCGACCACGTCACCTGGCAGGGGATGCTCTGGCTGAACCTCTCGCTGGCGGCGCTGATCCCGATCGCCTGGGGGATCGTCCGGCTGGTCCACCGGATGCGGCCGCGCTGGCTGATGTCGGTGCGTCCCGGCATCCGGTGGGGGTTCTTCTGGGCCTGCTTCGGGATCGCCCCGGTGGCGATGCTCGCCCAGGTGGTCGTCGGCGCGCTGCTGCCGCAGGACCCCAACGACCTCGGCGGATCGGTCAACCACCTCACCTCGCGGATCGTCTCGCTCGGGCTCGTCGTGCTCTTCACCACACCGCTGCAGGCGATCGGCGAGGAGTACGCCTTCCGTGGCTACCTGATGCAGGCCTTCGGCGCGCTCACCCGCCGACCCTGGATCGCGGTCGTGCTCAGCGCCACCGCCTTCGCGCTCGCCCACGGCTTGCAGAACGCGCCGCTGTTCCTGGACCGGTTCGCCTTCGGCCTGATGGCCGGGTACGTCGTGCTGCGCACCGGCGGCCTAGAGGCGGGCATCGCCCTGCACATCTGGAACAACCTGGTCGCGTTCGGCTTCGCGCTGCTCCTCGGCAACATCGACGACATCCTCAACGTCACCGAGGTGTCGTGGTGGAACATCCCGCTGACCATCACCCAGAACGGTGTGTACCTCGTGCTGGTGCTGCTCATGGCCCGCAAGATGGGGGTGGGTGATCGCAGCACGCCGCCGGCCGAGCCGTCGTACGGCGCACCCGTTTTGGTGCCCACAACCCCGCCCGTGTAAGGTTTCTCCTCGGTCCGGCCGCCGCGATCCGTCGTCGGCGGCCAGTCCGATTCAGTGGGATATGGTGTAATTGGCAGCACGACTGATTCTGGTTCAGTTAGTCAAGGTTCGAGTCCTTGTATCCCAGCGAGTGCCGGCGGTTCCCCGTCGATTTGGTGCCGATCGGCTCCTGTCGATAGAGTCTCGTCCGCTCGATGCCCCCGTTGTGTAGTGGCCTAGCACGCCGCCCTCTCAAGGCGGTAGCGCGGGTTCGAATCCCGTCGGGGGTACGTTTCTGACACAGCCCGGTTCATGCAGAACCGGGCTGTGTCATTTCCGGCCGAGGCTCGCGCAGCCGTCAAGAGCCCGACGTGACCAGCTCGGCCGGGCGCGGCACGGGCGCGAAGACCGACAAGCGCAGCCACCGGGGAAGCGCGGCGCGAGCCCAGGACGGCCCGTCGACGGCGAGGCCCTTGGCCGCGGCGTCCTTCCAGCCGATGTCGCCGCGCCAGAGGCAGGTGAGTGTCCGCAGTGACGTGGTCACCGACACGGTGACGTCGTGCCCGGGGTCCGCGTCGCACAGGTCGACACCGTCGGAGCCGACCACGATCCACCAGCGGCCACCGGAGCCGCGGACCTCGGGGAAGCGGAATTCGAGCACCGTCCGGCCGTCGGGCATGGCCGCAACGTCGAGGTTGCGGTGGATGTCCCACATCAGCAGGTGCGGATCGAGGTCCTGGTCGCCGAGCTGGGGGATCCACCGCACGCCCCACCGGCCGAGTGCCTCGATCACGTCGTACAGCTCGCGGCCCGCTTCGGTCAGCTCGTAGACGACCCGCCCACCGTCCTGCCGGCGAACCACGACGCCTGCGTTGGTCAGCGTCCGCAGTCGCTTCGAGAGCAGCGCCGGCGACATCCGCGGGACGCCGCGGCGCAGATCGTTGAAGTGCCGGCTGCCGAGGATCAGCTCGCGCACGACGAGCAGCGTCCAGCGCTCGTCGAGCAACTCCATCGCCTTCGCGACCGGGCAGAACTGTCCGTACGTCGTCATGACGGCCTCCTCCCCCGAGCAGGTGTCCTCACCGTAGGCGTCCTGACGGCCGGCTTCCAGTACAGATCGTGAACCGGCCGGGTACAGACGTAGTACTGGCCGCTGGCGACGTGGTGTCCGCAGGGTTGATGACCACCACCCACCAGGAGGACCAGCCATGACCATCATCGAGCAGCGGCAGGACACGCCCACCCTCCAGGAACAAGCGCCGCGCCTGCTCGCCCACATCGCCGGGTACGTCGGACACCGCGTCGTGGCCGTCGGGCTTCGACAGGGACTCATCCGAGCCCTGGCCGATGCCGAAGCCGCCGTGAGCGCCGACGACCTCGCCGAGCGCCTGCACCTCGACCCGTTCTACACCGCCGTGTGGTGCCGGGGCGCCGTCGCCAGCAGCATCTGCGAGGTGGAGGTCGAGACCCAGGGGACGAGCCTCGAGGCGCGCTACCGGCTCGGTCCCCACCTCGACACGCTGCTGCTCGACACGACCCACCCGTCCTACGCCGGGGGCGTCTTCACGGTGCTGGAGCAGCACGAGGTGTTCGACCGGTTCGAGTCCGTGCTCGCCAGCGGCGACCGGTTGTGGTGGGACGGCTGCAGTGCGGACTGGATCGCCGGTGTCGCCGGCACGGGCACGCCGTTCTACACCCGCCTGCTCGCGACCGGTATGGGCGCCGTACCGGGTCTCGCGGAGCGCCTGCAGGCCGGTGCGCGCATCGTCGACACGGGGTGCGGCTCCGGTCTCGGCCTGGTGCAGCTCGCGAGGGCCTATCCGGAGTGCCGGATCGTCGGGGTCGACGGCGACCGGCACTCGGTCGACGTCGCGGACAGGCGCCTGCGCGAGGCCGGCGTCCGCGATCGTTGCGAGCTGGTGCACTCCCCGCTGGAGGAGATGGTGCTCGACCAGCCGGCCACCTGCGTCGTGAACAACATCTCCATGCACGAGTGTCGCGACATCGACCGCGTCACGGAGCGCATCCACGACGCGCTCGAGCCCGACGGGTGGTTCCTCATCTCCGACTTTCCCTACCCCGACACGCTGGACGCGCTCCGCAGCGTGCCGGGCCGGATCATGAGCGGCATCCAGTTCTTCGAGGCCCAGATCGATGACCAGCTGCTGCCGCGAGCGGCGTACGACGACTTGCTCCGCAGGCACGGGTTCACCGACGTCGGGCACACGGTGCTTGCGCCCGTCCACGCCCTCACCTACGCCCGCCGTTCCCGGTGATCGCCGACGAGTCAGCAGCGGGTGATCGACGACTGAGCCCGATGGCGTTAACATCGCCAAATGGCGATCCTTGGTGCGGACGACGTCGATCCCGCCGCGACCACGATCGAGTTCGACGCGCTGGTGGCCGCGGCGTGCCTGTTCCACGGCTTCGCGGACCGCTCGAGGCTGACGATCGTCTGGCACCTGATGCTCGGCGAGCACCGGGTCGTGGACCTGACCCAGCACCTGGGACTGGCGCAGTCGACGGTGAGCAAGCACCTCGCCTGCCTGCTCGACTGTGGCCTGGTCACGGTCCGCCCGGTCGGGCGCGCCTCGGTCTACGCACTCGCCCATCCCGAGAGCACCCGCGACCTGCTCGTCGCGGCCGAACGGCTGCTCGTCGACACCGGTGACGCGGTCGCGCTGTGTCCGCGCTACGGGCGGGAGGCGACGTGATGACGATCGCTACCGCCCGGCGGGGCCAGCTGAAGCGGCGAGCCCGATGGCTTGCCGGCGCCTCGGTCGCCTACAACCTGGCTGAGGCCGGCGCGTCGGTGTCGGCGGGCGCGATCGCGTCGTCGGTCGCACTGCTCGGCTTCGGGCTCGACTCCCTGATCGAGATGGGCAGCGGCCTGGTGATCCTGTGGCAGTTCGCGCACCCGCTTCCCGAGTCTCGGGAGCGCACGGCGCTGCGGCTGATCGCGATCTCGTTCTTCGGTCTGGCTGGATACATCACGTTCGAGTCGGTGCACGCGCTGGTCGCGGGAGCCGAACCCGACCCCTCACCGTTCGGTATCGGCATCGCCGTCGCCTCGCTGTGCCTGATGCCGATCCTGTCGTGGGCCCAGCGGCGTACCGGACGTGAGCTCGGGTCCGGAAGCGTCGTGGCGGACTCCAAGCAGACGCTGCTGTGCACCTACCTGTCGGCCGTCCTGCTGGTCGGACTCGTGGCCAACGCCGCCGTCGGCTGGTCGTGGGCCGACCCGGTCGCCGGACTGGTGATCGCCTTCGTCGCGCTTCGAGAGGGACGGGAGGCCTGGCGGGGTGACGCGTGCTGCGTGGTGCCCGCGGTGGCGGGTGACGACTGCGACGACGCCCGCTGTGCGAGCGACGTCTCGGCACCGCTGCCGGTCGTGAGCTCGCCCAGGACGCGTCTCGGGGCGGGTGAACGCCGGTGAGCGACCACGGCCACAGCCACGCCGGCGTCCTGGTGGACCATCGGGGCCGGCTCGCCGCGGTCCTGGCGCTGACGGTGACCGTGCTCGTCGTCGAGGTGGTCGGTGCGGTGGTCTCCGGAAGTCTCGCGCTCCTCGCCGATGCCGGTCACATGGTCACCGACGTCGCCGGTCTGATCCTCGGCCTCGTGGCTGCGGCCCTGACCCGGCTTCCGCCGACCGACTCGCGCACGTGGGGCTACCGTCGCGCCGAGGTCCTCGGTGCCGCCGCCCAGGCGGCCGTCCTCCTCGCCGTGGGCGTCTTCGTGCTCGTCGAAGCCGCACGCCGACTGGTCCATCCCCCCGAGGTGACGTCGGGCCTCATGGTCGTCTTCGGCCTGGTCGGTCTGGTCGCCAACCTGATCGGTCTGCTGATCCTGGTCGGTGGACGCGGAGACAACCTGAACATGCGGGCGGCCTTCCTCGAGGTGCTCAACGACACGTTCGGCTCCGTCGCCGTCCTGGCAGCCGCTGCGGTCATCGCCCTCACCGGGTGGCAGCGGGCAGACCCGGTCGCCTCGCTCGTCATCGGCGCGCTGATCATTCCCCGGACCCTGCGGCTGCTGTGGGAGGCGGTCGACGTGCTGCTGGAGTCGACGCCCAGGGGCATGGACCTGCGCAAGGTGCGGGAACGGATGATGAGCCTGGCGCACGTGCACGACGTCCACGACCTGCACGCGAGCCAGGTCGCCAGCGGGCTACCGGTCCTGACCGCGCACGTCGTGGTCGACGACTCCTGCTTCCTCGACGGTCACCTCGGGGCCATGCTGGACGAGCTCCAGCGCTGCCTCGACCGCGAGTTCAACGTCGAGCACTCGACCATCCAGTTCGAAGCGGTTGGACACGCAGCCCACGAGCATGGCGCACACACCTGACGGCAGCGCGCGCTGCCTCGGCTCAGGGGACCGGGATGGCGTCCCCGAGTCGGCCCTGCTCGGTGAGGCTCTCGGCCATGAACTCACGCAGCAGGTCGACGGCCTGGACCACCTTCTGGCTGCGCAGGGTGTAGTAGATGGTCGTGCCGTGGCGACGCGTGGTCAC
Source organism: Marmoricola sp. (assembly GCA_036261595.1). Classification (GTDB taxonomy): domain Bacteria; phylum Actinomycetota; class Actinomycetes; order Propionibacteriales; family Nocardioidaceae; genus Marmoricola. Next base: position 3,216 of record DATAKN010000163.1, on the reverse strand, counting down.
CACGCCGCGCTCACGCAGCACGGCGAGGTGCTGGCTTGCGTTGGACTGTGACAACGACAGCGCCTCGCACAGGTCGCTGACGCTGAGCTCCTTGTCGCGCAGCTCGTTGATGATCAGCAGCCGCTTGGGGTCTGCGATCGCCTTGCACACCCGGGCATGGAGGTCGTGCAACTGGGCCGAGATGTCAGCATCCATCGCCGTTCCTTCCGCGCCGGGGCCGGGTCGTCGGGCCCCAGTCTACGTTCTTCCCGAGACTCCTCAGTCCGTTCCGAGTGCCACCAGCACGAGCGCCGAGAGGGCCAACATGAGCGCCGCCGCAGCGATCACGCGCATCGCGACCGGCCCCGCGGGCAGGTCCCCGGACGCCACCCTCCGCACGGTGTGCTCGTAGCGCCGTTCGGCCATGACGAGGAAGCCGACGGCGACGACCATGCCCAGCACACCGGGGATCGCGGCGAGCCGGTTCTGCTGCGCGTGGTGCAGGAGCAAGGCAGACATCCCGGCCAGTCCGAGCGCCGTGCGTTGCCACGCCATCGCCGTGCGCTCGGACTGCAGGCCGGGATCGATCGACGGGTACTCCCGGCGCCGCGGGCCGGGCAACCCCATCGTCATCGCAGCAGGTCCACGGCGATCAGTACGAGGGCCGCCGTGGCCGCCACCACGAGCGTGGCCCCGACCAGGCGCGGCACGGCCGAGTGCGGGAGCTGCTCGCCGAGTCGCATGGCCCGCTCGTTCTGCTCCCAGTGCCGGTACGAGACGGCCGCGAGCAGACCGCCGAGCACGATCAGCAGGATGCCCAGGACGTGGCGGATGACGGTCAGGCCGGGCACGAGCTGGATCACCGCGACACCGGCGGCCATCAGGGCCAGCGCCGTGCGGATCCAGGCCAGGAAGGTCCGCTCGTTCGCCAGCGTGAAGCGGTAGTCCGGCGCCTCCCCGACCCCGTGCAACGGGGCCCGCCGGTCGCGGGTCTGCTGCAGAGGCGGCTCGCTCATGCCGATTCGCGGTGAGCCAGCGTGGTCGCGGCGGCGCACTGGTTCTTGCCGACGTCGAGGATGTCCATCTCGTCCTCGGGCGGCGTCAGCTTGCCGGCGTTGACCAGCCGGATCGTGTCGTAGGCCTCCGGCGCATGCGGCAACGACGTGACGATCTCGCGGACGAAGGCGTCGATCGCGCGCTCGTTGAGCAGCGTGGACTTGAAGACCTCGCCGATCGTCGTGACCACCAGGCCGTCGTCGTTGAACTCCTCAGGGCTGGACCAGTGGGCGGGGGCGATGATCGTCTCCGGGTCCAGTGGTTCGAGCCGCTCGTGCACCGAGGCGAACAGGTCGCGTGCCAGCTGCTCGGCCTCGCCGGTGAGGTCCGGTCGGCCCAGGCCGCGGACGAACACGGTGTCTCCGACCAGCAGCAACCGGTCGGAGACCAGCAGTGCCGTCGTACCGGGCGTGTGGCCGGGCAGGTGCATGGTCATCGCATGGACGATCGCGGAGCCGAGGTCGATCTCGTCACCGTCGTGGAGGGCCAGGCTCGGGAACGGCACGACACCGCCGGTGTCCTCCGGCGGCAGGTGGTACGTCGCCCCGACCTGCTCCGCCAGCGCGGGACCGCCGCTGAGGTGGTCGGCGTGCACGTGGGTGTCCACGACGTGGGTCACGCGCATGTCGTGGGCGGCCGCGAGGTCGAGGTAGGCCTGCGGGTGGCGCGTGGGGTCGACCACCATGCAGTCGTGTCCCGGTACGCCGACCACGTAGGACAGACAGCCCTTGGCCGGGCGCTGGAACTGCCAGGCCCGTACGTCGCCGGGGAGGTCGGTGATCTCGACCGGAGCCAGGAACCGGGCCCACGCGTCCGCGCCGCCCTCGAGGGAGCGCGTGTGCTTGCCCAGCGGCTCGAAGTCCTCGGCGACCAGCTCGGAGCCGTTGCCCTGACCGCAGATGATCACCGCGCCCTCGCGCGTGCGCTCGGCCTCGTCCTCGAGGTTCTCGTACACCTCGTACACGGGGACGTTCCGCGTGGGCACCGGTCGGGGACCCTCGATCGGTGCGGCGGCGAACTCGTCCTTGTTGCGCACGTCGAGGATCTCGGGGATGGTGCCGGCGCTGAGCTCGGCGAACAGTTCCGCCGCGGTGATCGTGCTGGCCATGCGTCCTCCTGAAGGGGCCTTCGTGCCGAGGGCCGGAGGACCTTCAGCACTTTCTTGTTCGCGAATACTGTTGTATGCGCGAAAACGAATGTAGTGTCACGGATCACAACACACAACGGTCCGCGTGATTTTCGTCGCAGTCGGGCCGGGACGGCCGGAAGGAGCCGCACGGGTGGTCGAGGACGAGATGAGCTCAGGCGCAGGGCAGGATGCGGAGACGCCGGAGCGGATGACGATCGTCGCCTGGAGTGGCGACCTGGACAAGGTCTGGCCGACGCTGATCCTGGGATCCACCGGCGCGGCGTACGGCATGCAGACCACGATCTTCTTCACGTTCTGGGGCCTGTTCCCGCTCGTCCGCGACGAGGTGCGGGTCACCGGCACGAACGCGATGACCAAGATGCTCGCCGGGATGAACCGTCCGGGACTGGAGCACCTGAAGCTCTCCAAGCTCAACATGGGCGGTGCCGGTCCGTGGATGATGCGCAAGCTCGCGAAGGACCAGAAGGTCGCGCACCCCAAGGAGCTCATGGAGATGTGCGTCGAGCTCGGGGTCCGGTTGTGGCCCTGCGAAATGACGATGGAGCTGCTCGGCATCGGCAACGACCAGCTCATCGAGGGCGTCGGCGATCCCGTCGGCGCCGCGACCGCGCTCTCGGAGATGAGCAAGTCCCACATCAACCTCTTCATCTGACCGCTCGACAACCTGACCTATGCGAGGAAACGCCATGGAATACACGATCGACGTCACCATCGATGCCAAGGGCCAGAAGTGTCCGATGCCCGTGCTGATGACCTCCCGGGCCGCCAAGACCCTCGAGCCGGGCCAGGTCATGGTCATCGAGGCCACGGACGGTGGCTCGCGCAGCGACATCCCGTCGTGGGTGAAGGACACCGGCAACGAGCTGCTGGAGACCACCACCGAGGACGGCTACTTCCGCTACGTCATCCGGAAGAGCTGAGGCCGGTGCGCTACGGCTTCGCGATCGACCAGCGCACCTGCATCGGGTGCCATGCGTGCACGGTGGCCTGCAAGACCGAGCACGAGGTGCCGCTGGGCCAGTTCCGCACGT
>DATAKN010000158.1:0-1996 GCA_036261595.1 Marmoricola sp. | reverse complement strand
GATCGAGGAGACCAACCGCCGTCGGGCCAAGCAGGTCGCCTACAACAAGGCGCACGGCGTCGACCCGCAGCCGCTGCGCAAGAAGATCGCCGACATCACCGAGATGCTCGCCCGCGAGGACGAGAACACCCAGGAGCTCCTCGCCACCTGGCAGGGCACGGGGGCGCGTGGCGACAAGAGCAAGAAGGCGCCGGTGCCCGGCCTGTCCCGGTTGCACGATCGCGCTCCGGACACCGCTGGACTACCCTCGAGCGACCTCGCCGAGCTGGTCCAGCAGCTCACCGAGCAGATGCACGCGGCTGCCGCCGAGCTCCAGTTCGAGGTGGCCGCCCGGCTCCGCGACGAGATCTCGGAGCTCAAGAAGGAGCTGCGCCAGATGATGGAGGCCACCCGATGAGGCTCGCCCGGCACGCACGCTGGCTGCGTTGTCCTCACTCGACGTCCGCTCCGCTGCGCTCCGCTGAAGGACGCCTTCGCTCGTCCGCCAAGCCACCACCCCACGAAATCGCTCGCTGGCGCTCGCGATTCCGCGGGGACCCCGGCAAGACGTCGCACGCACCGGACGACCCTCATTCTCGTGCCGGAGCGACCAGGTGACGCAGGCGTACGGCGACCTCGTCGAGGCGATCACCAACGCCCGGTTCCGTCCCGTCCGGGTGCGTGAGGGTTATGACATGGCTGCGGTCGACGCCCTGCTCGACCGCCTGGTCGCGGCGCTGGGCCGGGGTGAGCCGGTCGGACCGGTCGTGGACGCGGCCCGGCTGGCCCACGTACGACTGCGCGAGGGCTACGACACCGGCGAGGTCGACGCGTTCCTCGCCGAGGTCCGCCGGACCGCGCCGGGCGCGTCGATGGCCACCGCCCCTGGTGCGGCGGTCGCCGACCAGCCGGCGGTTCCGGAGCAGCGAAGCCGGCTGGGTCGGCTGCTCGGCCGGGGCTGACGGCGGCCCCGCGAGCTGGAGGAGGGAAACGACGATGACCGACACCGTGCGCGAGGTGCAGATCACCTTCGACTGCGGCGACCCCGGCGCCCAGGCGGAGTTCTGGGCCGCAGCCCTCGGCTACCGCCTGCAGCCTCCGCCGCCGGGCTTCGACACCTGGGACGCCGCCCTCGACGCGCTCGGCGTGCCGCAGGAGAAGCGCAACGACCGCTCGGCGATCGTGCCGCCCGACGGGGCGTCGGGGCCGCGCGTGTTCTTCCAGCGCGTGCCGGAGGGCAAGACCGCGAAGAACCGCGTGCACCTCGACGTCCGCGCCGCGCCGGGTCTCGAAGGCGCTGAGCGGATGCAGCGGCTCGAGGAGGCCCGCGACCGTCTGGTCGCCCTCGGCGCGCGCGAGATCGACCGGTTCGAACCCGGCCAGGAGATGAGCGGCGGCTTCCTCGTCATGACCGACCCCGAGGGAAACGAATTCTGCCTGGACTGAGGGGCGGGCCGGTTCAGACCCAGAAGGGTGCGGTCGCGAGCAAGGCCGGGAAGAGGAGCAGCGGCAGCCACAGCAGGATCCAACGGTCGTGCCTGGCGCGGGCCGCGATGGCGAGCACCAGCGCCGTCGCGGACAACACCGCAGCGGCGCCGCCCAGCCCGTGACCGCTCAGTGCCACGACCACGAGCACCGACGCTGCCGAGGCGAGCGCCACTGCCAACCAGGCGACGATGCCGTGCGTGCCCGGGCTGCCCGTCGAGGTGGTCCCAGCCAACGTCGTCCTCCCTGCCCGCCGTCAGGTTCGCGGCGGTCCCCTGGCCTGACGGTGGCACCGCGAGGGGAGAAGACACCCGGGCCGGAAGTCCCCAGTCACCAGCGGTCGCGTGTGACGCCGAGTTCGGTCGACACGGCTCGCGGAGGACCACGTGGGCCTGCGACGACCGTCACCTTCCGGCATAACCCAACCCGGACATAGTCGTTGTTTTCATACCAGGTCGGGGTGGGCCGTGGTTTGCAGCAAACGAGAACGTGTTCTAGGTTTGTCGCTCGCGTGTTCGCGCGCTCGCGACCC
>DATAKN010000153.1:0-15837 GCA_036261595.1 Marmoricola sp. | reverse complement strand
CAACCCGACGCACCGTCGGTGAGCAAAATCACTCACACACAACAATCGCGGTCCGTCAGGGTCGCAGGGGTCGATAGGGGAGACTATGCGCGAGCTGTATCTGCTCGAGGGGGACGCCGAGGAGAGTGGTTGGCAGGAGCGCGCTCTGTGCGCGCAGACCGACCCCGAAGCGTTCTTTCCCGAGAAGGGCGGATCCACCCGGGAGGCGAAGCGCGTCTGCCTGACGTGCGAGGTCCGGGACCTCTGCCTGGAGTACGCCCTGATGAACGACGAGCGATTCGGCATCTGGGGCGGCCTGTCGGAGCGCGAGCGGAGAAAGCTCAAGAAGCGCGCCGTCTGAGCCGGACGGCGTGAAACGCGGCACTCGCCTTCGTTGTCGTCGGTCGACGGCCCGCTTCGCTTGACGGCCGCCTCCCTCCTCCGCCTCGGCGCGCACCACGTTTGACGCCGTCCGATCTCAGACCCCCCACGTGAGGCGGGTCGCACCCGTCGCGACGTGAGTCCGGGACGGCTTTCCCCACCCCCTAGGCTGGCCCGTCGTGAAGGTCACCGCGCTCCTGGTCAGCCACAACGGGGGCCGCTGGCTCCCCGCGGTGCTCGAGGGACTGGAGCGGTCCACCCGCCTTCCGGACGAGGTGGTGAGGGTCGACACCGGCTCCACCGACGACTCCGTCGCTCTCCTGGAGCAGACGTTCGGACCCGGCGTGGTGCGTCTCGAGGCCGGTACGACGTACGCCGCAGCCGTGCGCGCCGGACTCCAGGAGGCTCCCGCCGGTGAGCCCGATGAGTGGGTCTGGCTGCTGCACGACGACGCGAATCCGGCCCCCGACGCCCTGGCCGCGCTCGTCGAGTACGCGCAGACCGCTCCACCGGAGGTCGCCGTCCTCGGCCCCAAGATCCGTGAGTGGCCCTCACTGAAGCGGCTGCTGGAGGCGGGCGTCACCCTGACCGGCACCGGGCGCCGCGAGACCGGGCTCGAGCGAGGCGAGTACGACCAGGGCCAGCACGACGAGTCCCACCGGGTCCTCGCGGTGAACACGGCGGGGATGCTCGTCCGGCGCCACGTGCTCGAGTCCGTCGGTCTCGACGACGACCTGCCGGTCCTCGGCACGGACCTCGACTTCGGCTGGCGAGTCGCTCGGGCCGGTTTCCGCACGATGGTGGTGCCCGAGGCGATCGTCTTCCACATCGAGGCGTCGCGGCGCGGGCGTCGGGACTCCCAGCTCGTGCACCATCCCGGCCGCCAGGACCGGGAGGGCGCGCAGTACACCCTGCTGGTCAACAGCCCGGCGTGGACGATCCCGTTCCGCTCGGCCCGGATGCTGGTCGGTGGACTGCTGCGGGCCCTGGGCCTGCTGCTGGTCCGCGCTCCGAGGGAGGCGGCCGACGAGGTGGTCGCCCTGGTCAGCGTGTTCGGCCACCCCGCGCGGGCATTCCGGGCACGTCGCCGGCGAGCCGGTGCCGCCGCGGTGCCGCACGCCGAGGTCCGCCCGTTGCTGGCGCCGTTCTGGCTGCCCTACCGGCACGGACTGGACTACCTGAGCGACGTCGGCGTCGCCGTCGCGGACAGCATTCGCGACGAGGCCGAGCGCCGACGACCGCCCGGCAGCGAGGACCAGGGCCTCGTCGCCCGCCTGCTGCGTTCGCCCGCGTTCTGGGCGTCCACCGCCAGTGTGGTCCTCGCTCTGGTCGCCGGCCGTGCGCTGCTCAGCGGCGGCGCACTCCACGGTGGCGCTCTGCTGCCGGCTCCCGACGGGGTCGGCCACTGGTGGCAGGTGTGGAGCGCGAGCCACCAGAACCTCGGCACCGGCTCGGCTGCCCCCGGCCCGGCGTACCTGCTGCCGCTGGCTCTGCTCGGCACGTTGTCCCTCGGCCACGGGGGCCTGGTCGTCGACCTGCTCTTCATCTTCGCCGTGCCGCTCGGGTTCCTCGGGGCGCTCCGGTTCCTGCGGCGCGTCACCGAGGGCGTCTGGGCGCCGCTGTGGGGCGCCGCTGCCTACGGGCTGCTCGCGGTGATGTCGGGCGCGGTGGCGCAGGGCCGGATCGGCACGGTGGCCGGAGCAGCGGTCCTGCCGTGGCTCGCCACCGCGGCGCTCGGTCCGGGAGCCACCGGTGCGGACGCGTCCGTACGCCGATGGCGTGCGGCGTGGCGGACCGCCCTGGCTGCCGGGCTGCTCATCTCCTTCGTCCCGCCCGCCGGGCCGGTGATCGTGCTGCTGGTGCTGCTCGCCCTCGCCACCGGCGCCGGGCGCGGGCGAGGCAAGGAGCTCGCCGTGGTGGTCGGCATGCCGGTGCTGCTCGTGCTGCCGTGGGCGATCGCGACGCTCTCGACGCCCGGTGCCTGGCTGGTCGAGGCCGGCCGCGCCGGTGCGGTCGCTGCCCACCCGGGTCTCTGGGAGCTCCTCCTGGGCCGCGCCGGAGGCCCGGGTCAGGCGCCCGCCTGGTTCAGCGTGGGACTGCCGCTGGCCGGCTTGGTCGCGTTCGTGCGGCGGGACACCCGCGTCCTCGTGCTCCGGGTGTGGGTCGTCATCCTCGCCGCCGCGGTCGTGCTCGCGGCCCAGGCGCGGATCCCGGTCTCCCTGCCCGGCGTACCGGTGGAGTTCCGGCCGTGGCCGGGCTTCCTGCTGCTCCTGATCCAGGCCGGTTTCGTCCTCGCTGCCGTGATCGCAGCCGATGGCGCGATCAAGGTGGCCTCCGAGGCCAGCTTCGGCTGGCGACAACCGCTGGCTGCCGTGGCTGGGCTGGCTGCGCTCGCCGCTCCTGCTGCGGGCGCCGTCTGGTGGGCCGGGCACGGGGGCGAGGGACCGCTCATCCGTGCTGAGCCGAATGACGTGCCGACCTACATGCAGGAGCTGGCGACCGGCAAGGACACGAGCGCCGTACTCGTTGTCACCGGCGGGCTGCGGAGCGGCATCGAGTACCGCGTCCTGCGCTCAGGCGTCCAGCGGCTCGGCGACGACGGCGTCCTCGCGATGAGCTCGCCGAGCCGGCCCTTCGCCGACCTGGTGGCGCGCCTGCTGTCCTCGGCACGGGCCGACGACGCCGCGCGGCTCGCGTCGTACGGCGTCCGGTACGTGTACGCACCGGCACCGGTCTCCGCAGCCGTGATCGGCGGCCTGGACTCGGCTCCCGGCTTCGGCCGCGCGAGCGCACCGGGCCGCTCGCGCGCCTGGGTGGTCCAGGGACGTGCGTCGCTGACCTCGCTCGACGACGAGCGAGCGGTCCTGCGGCCGCTCTGGGTCGTGATCGACCTGCTCGCCCTGGCCACGTGCGTGGTGCTGGCCGCTCCCGAACGGAGGCGACGCCGATGAGCCGCGCGACTCGTCGCACCCCTGGCCGGCGCACGCTGACCGAACGTCCGCCCACCCGCGGGCGCCCGACGTTCCTGGCCGTGCTGGTCGTGGCCCTGACGGCTGCGGTCCTGACCCTGGCCGGTACGACGCACCACAGCATCGGCTCGTCGGCGCAGACCTACAAGCGGGTGGACCTTCAGCAGCGCACCTTCTCCTGCGGCGGTGGCATCGGTGGCGCCACGGCCGTGCAGGGTGACATCGGAGCGCGTCTGCCCGACCCCACCTCAGTCGCCGAGCAGCCGCGGCAGTTCGACGTCGACCACGCTGCGGCGCTCGAGTCCTTCGCCGCGCAGGAGTCACGCAGCAAGGACTGGTTCGCGTGGTCGCCCTGCCCGGAGCCGCGTCCCTCCTGGTGGTTCGTCGGCGCCGGTGCGGCAACGGTCACGCACGACACCGTGCTGACCCTCAGCAACCCGCGTGCCGGGCAGGCCGACCTGGACATCAACGTCTACGGGCCCAAGGGTCCGGTGGCGGCACCCGGGCTGCACGGGATCACCGTCCCGGCCGGAAGCACGAAGGTCATCGACCTGGCGAAGGTCGCCCCTGCGGTGGGGGACCTGGCCGTCAACGTGGTCGCGACGCGCGGCCTCGTGGCGATCTCCGCCGCCGACCGGTTCGCCCCGGGCGTGATCGGCAAGCCGGTCCAGGAATGGCTGCCCGGCCAGGTCGGTCCGTCGCGACTCATCACGCTCGCCGGCCTTCCGCCGAAGCCTGACCAGGCGTCGCTCCTGGTCGTCAACCCGCGGCCCACGGCCGCGATCGTCTCGGTCCACGCGATCGGCGGCACCGGCACCTTCGCTCCGAAGGACAACGCGAGCATCACGGTCGCACCGGAGTCGGTCGTGAGCGTGCCCGTCCGGTCGGTGTTCGACGGCGGTCCCATGGCCCTGCGCCTCACCTCCCAGCAGCCGGTCACCGCCACGGTGCGCACGCTCGCCGGCGGCGACGTGGCGTTCGCCGGGGCGGTGCGGCCGATCCGGGACACCACCGCGATCGCCGTGCCACATGGTGACGCTCGGCTCGTGCTCTCCTCGACCGGAGAGAACGGCACCGTCGACGTGACCGCTTTCGACCGTTCGGGCAAGCAGGTCCTGCACTCCGCCGTCGCCGTCGCCAAGGAGACGAGCGTCGCAACGGCCCTGCCGGCCAGCACGGCGTACCTGCAACTGGTCTCGGCGTCGCCGGAGGTGATCGCCGGCCTCTCGGTCAGCGACCCGGCGGGAATCGCGACCGCCGGCGTGATGCCGTCGATCCGCTCGGTGCTGATGCCCGTCGTGCGCCCGGGCTGGTGAATCAGTCCTCGTCGGCCTCGTAGCCGGGCAGGACGTCCTCCGCGGGCAACCCGAGCACCTCGGCGAGCTGCTCGACGATGACCGTCAGCAGGAGCGCCTCCAGCTCGGCGAGGTTCTCGGCACGGTGCTCGATGGGGCGCCGGAACAGGACGAGTCGGGGCCGGTTCGGGCCGGAGGCCTCGACGTAGGACGACAGCGGCACGGTGCTCGAGACCCAGTGCACGGGGATCACCGGGACCTCCTCCACGGCGAGCTCGACGTCGCCGAGCTGCCCGGTCCATCGGCCCACGACCGCCCGCATGACCCGGAGCGCGACCCGGTCGAAACGCTCGGCCGGCGACCGTCGCGCCGGCACGCCACCGGGCGCGAGTGGCCCGTCCGAGAGCGCCGGGCCGCGCATGCCGCGACCGTGCCGGTCGCGAGTGCGGGAAGGGTGAGCCACGCCCGCGAGCCTAGCCGCGCGGGCGCCGTCCCACCCGGTAGCCTCTGGCTGTGAGCCTGCTCCGTCGTTGTTCGCGCACCGCCTGCGGGCGACCGGCCACCACCACGCTCACCTACGTCTACGCCGACCAGACCGCCGTGCTCGGTCCGCTGGCGACGTACGCCGAGCCGCACGCCTACGACCTCTGCGAGGTGCACAGCGAGCGGCTCAGCGCTCCCCGAGGCTGGGAGGTGCTGCGCCTGGTCCAGGACGACCCGCACGCCCACTCCAGCGACGACCTGCTGGCGCTCGCCGACGCCGTCCGCGAAGCGGCTCAGCCTCGGCGGGACGCCGGGTCCGACCGGGCACCCTTCGAGATGCGCGAGGTCGGCCGCAAGGGGCACCTGAGGGTGCTCCGCTCCGAGGACTGAGCGGCTCCTCTAGGGTTCGGGTCATGGCCACGGACCTCTCCATCTTCAAGGCGTACGACGTGCGCGGCACCGTCCCGGACCAGATCGACGACGACCTTGCACGCCGGGTCGGCAACGCCTTCGTCGCGGTCACCGGTGCGACCAGCGTGGTGGTGGGCCACGACATGCGGCCGTCCTCGCCGGCCCTGTCGCGTGCGTTCGCCGAGGGCGCCTCGGTGGCCGGCGCCGCCGTGACGCTGATCGGCCTGGCCTCCACCGACCAGCTCTACTTCGCCTCCGGCAGCCTCGGACAGCCCGGAGCGATGTTCACCGCCAGCCACAACCCGGCGCAGTACAACGGGATCAAGATGTGCCGCGCCCACGCCCAGCCGATCGGCATGGAGACCGGGCTCGCCGACATTCGCGACCGGGTCGCGTCGGGCGAGACCCTGACTGCCGAACGGGCGGGCTCCATCGGGGAGCGCGACCTGCTCGCGGAGTACGCGACGTACCTGCTCGAGCTCTCGCCGGTGCACGGGCGGCACCTGTCGGTCGTCGTCGACGCGGGCAACGGCATGGCGGGCATGACCGCGCCTGCGGTCCTGGGCCAGCTCGACGTCGAGATGGTGCCGCTCTACTTCGAGCTCGACGGCACCTTCCCCAACCACGAGGCCAACCCGATCGAGCCGGCCAACCTCGTGGACCTGCAGGCCAAGGTGCGCGAGACCGGCGCCGACATCGGCCTGGCGTTCGACGGCGACGCCGACCGGTGCTTCCTGGTCGACGAGCGCGGTGAGCTGGTCAGCCCGAGCGTGCTCACCGCACTGATCGCCGCTCGTGAGCTGGCCAAGCAGCCCGGCGCGACGATCATCCACAACCTGATCACCTCGCGAGCCGTCCCGGAGATCGTCGAAGAGCTCGGAGGCAAGCCGGTCCGCACCCGCGTCGGGCACTCCTTCATCAAGGCAACCATGGCCGAGACCGACGCGATCTTCGGGGGCGAGCACTCCGGCCACTTCTACTTCCGCGACTTCTGGCGAGCCGACTCCGGGATGCTCGCGGCGCTGCACGCCCTTGCCGCGCTCGCCGAGCAGGAGGGGCCGCTGTCGCAGGTGCTGGCGCCGTACTCTCGTCACGTGGCCAGCGGCGAGATCAACAGCGAGGTCGACGACCAGCAGGCGGTGCTCGGGCGGATCGAGGCGGAGTGGGGCGCGCGCCCCGGGGTCACCCTGGACCACCTCGACGGGCTGAGCGTGGTCCACGACGACTGGTGGTTCAATGTCCGCGCGTCCAACACCGAGCCGTTGCTGCGGCTCAACGCGGAGGGCAAGGACACCGAGACCATGCACCGGATCCGCGACGAGGTGCTCGCGGCGATCCGGTCTGAGGAGAAGTGAGTGTGCGGATGAACCTCGACCAGGAGCTGCTCGACCTCATCGTCTGCCCGGCGTGCCACGCCCAGCTGGCCGTCGACGACGCTGCTGCGGAGCTGGTGTGCTCAGGCTGCGGCCTGGCCTACCCCGTGCGCGATGACATTCCGGTCCTCCTCGTCGACGAGGCACGGCAGACCGGGCCGTCCCGCGGCCAGACCGGCGACGAGCGAGCCTGACCGACCGCCGTGATGTCGCCTCCCTTCGACGACGGCCTCCTCGACGACGAGGCGGCCCTCGCCCGCGCCGACCAGGAGCTCCGCAGGATCGCCGAGGCGGGCGCACGGCTGCGTCGGGAGGCGGTCACGTCGGCCGAGCGCCTGCAAGAAGCCGTCACGACGTTGTCCGAGGCGCCGCCGCGCGCCGTGGTCGCAGCCGGGCCCGACTCGCGCCTGCTCAGGGCCGTCCTCGAGCCCACCTGCCCGGTGCCGTTCGTCGCCTGGCCGGGTCCCGGGCTGCCCGGTTGGGCCGGCGCGCTGGACCTGGTGGTGGTGCTGGCCCCCGACGGCACGGATCCCGGCACTGCGGCCGCCGTCGCCGAGGCGGTACGCCGGGGCTGCCAGCTCGTCGTGGCCACCCCCGAGGACTCGCTGGTGGGACGCCACGTGCCCGGGAGGTACTCCACGCTGCTGCCCACGGTGACCGGTGACCAGCTGGCGACCGCGGTGGTGATGCTCGACCTGCTCGACCGGCTCGCCCTGGGCCCGTCGGCGGACCCCGAGGTGGTCGCCTCGGCCCTGGACGACGTCGCGATCGCGTGCAGCCCGTTCCGCGACCTCGCGGTCAACCCGGCGAAGCTGCTCGCGAGCGGGATCGCCGAGACCAGCCCGCTGCTGTGGGGCGGCACCGTGCTGGCGGCTCGGGCGGCGCGGCGGATCGCCGAGTCGCTGCGTCGCGCCAGCGGGCGAGCGGCCCTCGCCGCGGATGCCGAGCACCTGCTGCCCGTGCTCGCAGCCGCGCCGCAGGCCGACGTCTTCGCCGACCCGTTCGCCGACGACGACGGTGACGCGCGGCCGTCGCTGGTCATCCTCGACGACGGCTCCCTCGACCCCGTCGTGGTCGAGACCCGCAGCCGGCTGGTCGAGCAGGCCGAAGCGCGGTCGGTGCGCGTCGAGACGGTGACCAGCGAGGCCGACGGTGCCGTCGCCCGGTACGCCGCCCTGCTGGAGACCGGCACGTTCGCGGCCGCCTACCTGCGGGTCGGCCGGGTCTCCTGACGGACCGTGCCAGTGCGACCGCCCGGCTGAGCCGGCCGGCTGGCCCCACTAGGCTCCACTCCCATGTCGACCGAAGGTGGCACCAAGGCCGTCGTCGCCGCGCTGCTGGCCAACCTGGGCATCGCGGTGACGAAGTTCGTCGCGTTCTTCCTCACCGGGTTCTCCTCGATGCTCGCCGAAGGCATCCACTCGGTGGCCGACTCGGGCAACCAGGGCCTGCTGCTGCTCGGCGGACGTCGCTCGCGCAAGGAGGCGACCGCGGAGCACCCGTTCGGCTACGGCCGCGAGCGCTACATCTACTCGTTCATCGTGGCGATCGTGCTGTTCAGCGTCGGCGGGCTGTTCGCCCTCTACGAGGCCTACCACAAGGTCCACGAGGTGCACGCGGGCCACTCCGAGGTCAGTGACGACTGGAAGCGGTTCGTCCCCCTCGTCGTGCTGGCCGTGGCGATCGGGCTCGAGGGGATGTCGTTCCGGACGGCGATCAAGGAGACCGGAAAGATCCGCGGCCAGGCGTCGTACGTGCAGTTCATCCGGCGCGCCAAGCAACCCGAGCTCCCGGTGATCCTGCTCGAGGACTTCGCCGCACTGATCGGCCTCGTCATCGCCTTCCTCGGCGTGACCCTGACCCTGCTCACCGGCAACCAGTACTTCGACGCCGCCGGTACGGCGCTGATCGGGACGCTCCTGGTTGTGGTCGCGGTGATCCTCGCGATCGAGACCAAGAGCCTGCTGCTCGGTGAGTCGGCGTCCGCCGAGGCGCAGCGGGCGATCTGGGCCGCACTGGTCGCGACCGACGGGGTCGAGCGGGTCATCCACCTCAAGACCATGCACCTGGGGCCCGAGGAGCTGCTCGTCGCGGTGAAGATCGGCGTACGGGCGACCGACTCGGCCGCGGAGATCGCCTCGGCGATCGACAGCGCCGAGCGAGCTGTGCGGTCCGCGGAGCCGACCGCGTCCTCGATCTACATCGAGCCCGACATCTACCGCACCGACTACGCCCCCGCCGAGCGTCCGGAGGCACCCGCTCCGCCGGGACACTGACCGGTGCGCAGTCTGGTTAGTATTGACCCGCGCCTTTCGCACGAGATCGTGGCCAGACGCCCTGGACAGGCCCAGCGCCTTCGCGACGCTGGCGCGTGCCTCCAGCCTCGCCCGAATCCCTCGAGACACCCGCAAGGAACACCCATGGACTACAAGGTCGCTGACCTCAGCCTTGCCGACTTCGGCCGCACCGAGATCACCCTCGCAGAGCACGAGATGCCCGGCCTCATGGCCATGCGCGAGCGGTACGCCGGGTCGAAGCCGCTCGCCGGTGCCCGGATCGCCGGCTCGCTGCACATGACCATCCAGACCGCCGTCCTGATCGAGACGCTGGTCGCGCTGGGCGCCGAGGTCCGCTGGGCCTCGTGCAACATCTTCTCCACCCAGGACCACGCGGCCGCAGCGGTCGTCGTGGGCCCCGACGGCACCACGGACGACCCGCAGGGCGTCCCGGTGTTCGCCTGGAAGGGCGAGTCGCTCGAGGAGTACTGGTGGTGCACCCGCCAGATCCTCGACTGGGGCACCACCGAGCCGAACATGATCCTCGACGACGGAGGCGACGCGACCCTCCTGGTGCACCTGGGTGTCCAGGCGGAGAAGAGCGGTGCTGCGCCCGACCCGGCCAGCGCCACCAGCGCCGAGCAGCGCGTGATCTTCGAGGTGCTGGGCGAGCAGCTCGCTGCCAACCCGACCTACTGGACGCCGAAGGCGAACTCCATCAAGGGCGTGACCGAGGAGACCACCACGGGCGTCCACCGGCTCTACGACATGATGAAGGAAGGCACGCTGCTCTTCCCGGCCATCAACGTCAACGACTCGGTCACCAAGTCGAAGTTCGACAACAAGTACGGCTGCCGGCACTCCCTGGTCGACGGCATCAACCGGGCCACCGACGTGCTGATCGGCGGCAAGGTCGCGGTCGTCTGCGGCTACGGCGATGTCGGCAAGGGCTGCGCGGAGTCGCTGCGGGGCCAGGGCGCTCGGGTGATCGTCACCGAGATCGACCCGATCTGCGCGCTGCAGGCCGCGATGGACGGCTACCAGGTCGACGTCCTCGAGAACGCCCTCCCGCACGCGGACATCATCATCACCGCGACCGGCAACAAGGACGTCGTCACGCTCGAGCACATGTCGGCGATGAAGCACAATGCGATCGTCGGCAACATCGGGCACTTCGACAACGAGATCGACATGGCCGGGCTGGAGTCCTCCGGTGCCGTGCGCAAGAACGTCAAGCCTCAGGTCGATGTCTGGACCTTCGACAACGGCAGGTCGATCATCGTGCTCAGCGAGGGCCGGCTGATGAACCTCGGCAACGCGACCGGCCACCCGTCGTTCGTGATGTCGAACTCCTTCACCAACCAGGTCCTCGCCCAGATCGAGATCTTCACCAAGACCGAGGACTACCCGGTCGGTGTCTACGTGCTCCCCAAGCACCTCGACGAGGAGGTCGCGCGCCTGCACCTGGAGTCGCTCGGTGTGAACCTCACCCAGCTGACCGAGGCGCAGGCCAGCTACCTCGGCCTGCCGGTCGAGGGTCCCTACAAGTCCGACCACTACCGCTACTGAGCCGTTGACTCAACCGGACCAGGCCGGGCGTGGCCGCATCCTCGTCGTGGACGATGATGCGGCCCTGGCGGAGATGCTCACTCTCGTCCTCCAGAACGAGGGCTTCCAGAGCCGCATCGTCGCCCGGGGCGACGAGGCCCTGGGCGTGTTCCGCGACTACAAGCCCGACCTGGTCCTGCTCGATCTCATGCTTCCGGGCACTGACGGGATCGAGGTCTGTCGGCAGATCCGCGGTGAGTCCGGCGTACCGATCGTGATGCTCACCGCGAAGAGCGACACCGTCGACGTGGTCGTCGGCCTCGAGTCAGGGGCCGACGACTACATCGCCAAGCCGTTCAAGCCCAAGGAGCTGGTCGCCCGGATCCGAGCGCGGATGCGGCACTTCGAGCCGCCGGCACCCGAGGTGATCGCGATCTCCGACCTCCGCATCGACGTCGCCGGGCACAGCGTGATGCGCGGTGACCACGAGATCGCTCTGACGCCGCTGGAGTTCGACCTGCTGGTCTGCCTTGCCCGGCGGCCCTGGCAGGTGTTCACTCGCGAGATGCTGCTCGAGCAGGTCTGGGGCTACCGTCATGCGGCGGACACCCGGCTCGTCAACGTGCACGTCCAGCGACTGCGCGCGAAGGTCGAGCACGACGCCGAGCACCCCGCGATCGTGCTGACGGTCCGGGGCGTCGGTTACAAGGCAGGCGGCACGACGGCGGACTCCTCGTCGGAAGCGGCGTCCGACGCGGCTCCCGACCGTCGGCGTGCAGAGGGCGACGCCGGTGGCGAGTCAGTCCCCGGCTGACCCTCCTGCAGGCCCGACCACCCCTGTGTGGCGGCGGGCTCGCCGGGCCGTGACCGATGCCCTCACCTACTGGCGGCGCTCGATCCGCACACGCGTCGTCGTCACGATCGTGCTCCTCGGCGCCGTGGTCGCCGGCTCGGTCGGCTGGCTGCTCGTCCAGCAGATCGCCGACGGTCTGGTGCAGAGCAGGGTCGCCGCCTCGCGTGCGGAAGCGGCCAGCCAGACGGCCTCGGCACGCGAGTTGCTCGGCTCGGCGGGCAGCACGGACTTCGATCCCGCCACCCAGCTGCGTCAGCTGGTCGAGGCGCTCGTCGCCCGCGGCGATCTGCGCGGGTACGCCGTGGTCGTGATGGGCCCGATCGGCGCAGCAGCGGGCGGCAGCCCCGCCACCGGCATCCGCACCACGCCAGGCATCTCGGCGGCCAGCGTCCCGGTCGCGCTGCAACAGGCGCTGGCGCAGAAGGACGCGCGAACCTCGTGGACCTACACGCGGTTGCGACGCCTCTCCGACGACCCGGGCAGCGGCACACCGGCCGTGGTCGTGGGCTCCCGGGTCGTCCTCCCGTCGGACGGTGGCACCTACGCGCTGTACTACGTCTTCCCGATGACCGACGAGGAGCGCACGCTGAGCGTGGTCCGGCGCTCACTGGTCACCTCAGGTGTCCTCCTGCTCCTGCTCACCGCGGGCATCGTCCTCCTGGTCACCCGGCAGGTGATCACGCCCGTGCGCCTGGCGCGCCGGGTGGCGGAGCGGATCGCCTCGGGCCGGCTGGAGGAGCGGATGCACGTCCACGGCGAGGACGACATCGCCCGGCTGGCCACGTCGTTCAACCAGATGACCGATGCCCTCCAGCTGCAGATCCGGCAGCTCGTCGACCTCTCCCGAGCCCAGCGGCAGTTCGTCTCGGACGTGTCCCACGAGCTCCGTACGCCGCTCACCACGGTGCGCATGGCGGGCGACGTGCTGCACGACTCCCGGGGTTCCTTCGATCCGGTGGCCGCTCGTGCCGCCGAGCTGCTGCAGAAGGAGCTCGACCGCTTCGAGAACCTGCTCGCCGACCTTCTCGAGATCAGCCGCTTCGACGCCGGCGCCGCCGGGTTGGAGCTGGCCGAGGTCAACGTCGCCGACGTGGCGCATCGGGTCGTGGACCAGTCCGCTGCGCTGGCCCGGCAACGAGGTGTCCGCCTCGTGCTCGAGGTGCGCGGCACGTGCGTCGCAGAGGTCGACGAGCGACGCATCGAGCGGGTGCTGCGCAACCTGGTGACCAACGCCATCGACCATGCCAACGTGCGCGGTGACGCTCGCGTCGTCGTGCGAGCGGCATCCGATCCGCAAGCCGTGGCGGTGACTGTGCGCGACTACGGTGTCGGTCTCCAGCCGGGTCAGTCGGCCATGGTCTTCAACCGCTTCTGGCGCGCCGACCCGGCGCGGGCGCGCACGACCGGGGGCACCGGCCTGGGCCTGGCGATCTCCCTGGAGGACGCCCAGCTCCACGGAGGCTGGCTCCAGGTCTGGGGCGCCCCGGACGCCGGCGCGCAGTTCCGCCTGACGATCCCGCGACGCGCCGGTGACCCTCTGGCGCACAGCCCGCTGCCCCTGGTCCCGGAGGACTGGACGGGAGAGGCGCCGTCGCGGCACGAGGTCGGAGGAGTCCGATGAGTGCACGCAGAGTCACGGTGACCCGCACCACGAGGGCGCGGCTCGTGAGCCTGGCGCTGTTCGTGCTGGTGCTCTCGGGATGCTCGACGCTGCCGGTCAGCGGCGACGTGCACAGCGAGCCCGCCCGTGCGGGTGAGGCGACCAACCAGGCGCCCTACTTCGCGCCACCGGGACCAACCAAGGGCGACTCGCAGGAGCAGATCGTCCGCGGCTTCCTGCTCGCCATGCAGGCCAACCCGCCGAGCACGGCGGTGGCCCGCAGCTTCCTCTCCAGCCGCGCCAAGGCGACCTGGCGGCCCGGCCAGGGCACGATCGTGTACGACGCCGCCACGGTCGAGACCGAGTCAGGTCAGGTGGTGGCCCGGCTTCGCGGCGCTCACCAGCTGTCCCCGCACGGCGTCTGGCTCGACGGCACCGACTCGACGACCACCACCTTCCCGATGTCGCTGGTGGACGAAGACGGCCAGTGGCGGATCGCCAACCCGCCGAACGTGCTCGCGGTGCCCGCGTCGTACTTCTCCAGCCTCTTCGTACCCTTCAACCTCTACTGGTTCGACCGCACCGGCACGGTCCTCGTCCCCACCACGGTCTACGTGCCGCGTGGCGAGGAGACCGCGACGAACCTGGTCCGGGGGCTCCTGGCCGGCCCGCCACCGGTGCAGCAGCCCGTCGTCGTGAGCGCCTTCCCGGGCCACGCCCTCCTCGACTTCGCGGTCGTCGTCAACGACGCCGGCATCGCCGAGGTCCCGCTCGGCCCCGAGGTGCTGCGGCTCGCGCCCGCCGACCTCAACCGGCTCGTCGTCCAGCTGGCCTGGACGTTGCGGCAAGTGCCCGGCATCGACCGGTTGCGGATCACCGTCGACGGTGCGCCCGTCGCGCTCCCGAACGGAAGCTCCGACGTGAGCGTCGAGGACGGAGCCGGTTTCGGCTCCCTCGTCAACCAGCAGCGCGATCTGCTGGTGATCAGCGGTGGTCGCATCGTTCGCGACGACGGCGACCACGGCGTGCCGATCTCCGGGCCGTTCGGCCAGCCGGGCTACGCGCTCCGGTCCCTGGCATGGGACGCGCGCGAGCACGTCGTGGCCGCGGTCGCGGGGAGTGGCCGCCGGGCCTACGTCGCGCCCGAACGCGGTGGCAGTTCCCGCGTGCAGACCGTGCTGGACGGTGCGACCGACCTGCTCCGCCCGGCGTACGACCGCTTCGGGGGTCTCTGGTTGGTCGACCGGGCCCGGGGCGGAGCGGTCGTGCACGTCGTGCGCAACGGCCGGGACCGGGTGATCCAGGTCCCGGGGGTGTCGGGCCGCCGGATCAGCGCGTTCACGGTCACCGGCGACGGGACCTCGCTGGTCGCCGTGCTGTCGACCGGCACGAACCCCACGGTCGAGGTCAGTGGCCTGGTGCGGAAGCCGAACGGCCGCGTCGAGAGCGCGACCCCTGCGCGCGCCCTGCAGCTGACCGGTGCCGACCTCGGGCCCGCGCGGGACGTGAGCCAGAACGGCGCGACATCCGTGGCCGTCCTCAGCCGGCCGCCGAGCGGACCGGACCAGATCACCTATGTGCAGCTCGACGGTTCCCCCGGTCCTCAGCTTCCCGAGGGCGCAGGAGCGCCGGACACCGTGCCGGGCTCGCTGTCCGGCGTGATCACGAGTCCCGATCCGGCCCTACCGCTCCGCGTGGTGAGCAGCGACGGTCGGCTGTTCACCTACTCCGACACCGGCAGCTGGACCCGCGCGTCGCTGGCCGGTGTCCTGGCAGCGGCCTACGCCGAGTAGGCCCGCCGCTCCACGACCCCAGGGCGACATACTGGGGCGCTGTCCACAACCCGGGGACCGATCCGTCCCGTACGCCGCTCTCCCGGGCAGGGTCGTCGGGTGCTCGACGACTGGCTCGACCTGGTGCACGGGAGCGCGTGCGTGGTCTGCGACCGGCCGGGGCGCCTTCTCTGCCGGTCCTGCCGAGACGCCCTCCCGTGGGCGGTGCGGCCGGTCCGGCCGGACCCGTGCCCCCAGGGGCTGGCGCCGGCGTACGCCGCCGCCGAGTACGCCGATCCCGTGCGCCGACTGATCCTGCTGCACAAGGAACGCGCCGTGTACCCGCTCGCGCGTCCGCTCGGGCACGCTCTCGCCGCGACCATCCTGGCCGCCGTGCCGGGGGAGGGGCGGACCGTGCTCGTCCCGGTGCCGTCCCGGCCGGCGGTGGTTCGAGCGCGCGGGCACGACCCGATGCTGCGCGTCTCGCGCGTGGCTGCGCGGGTGCTGCGGGCGCGCGGGGGTGACGCGGTGGTCCGGCCGCTGCTGCAGCAGCGCGACGTGGTCGCAGACCAGGCCGGGCTGACCGCGGCCGAGCGGGCAGCCAACCTCGCCGACCGGATGGCGGTCTGCCCGGTGCGGCTGCGCCGACTCGCTCGCGAGCGGGTACCCGTGATCACCGTGGTGTGCGACGACGTGCTCACCACCGGGTCCACGGCTCGCGAGGCGCAACGTGCTCTCGAGGCCGTCGGCCTCGGTGTGCTCGCCGTGTGCTGCGTGGCCGCGACCCGGCGTCGGGTGCCGCTACCGAAATGAGGGGGTGGCGGCTAACGTCTGTACATGGAGTCCGTCCGGGTCCGTGGTTGCGTCAGGCAGGTCATGGGCCGGACACGTCTCCGG